>NZ_JBFRTD010000010.1:393305-452551 GCF_041473955.1 Vibrio sp. 10N.222.54.E6
CGTATCTCGTATCTCGTATCATTGAAAACATACAAAAAAGGCTTGGTCAGTGACCAAGCCTTTTTAATATCGTTCAGTTAACTTCTATCTCATTAGATAAAATCCAGCTGATTACCAACCCGTGATTTCACGTAGGCCTTTACCGATGTCAGCAAGAGACTTAACAGTCTTAACGCCTGCTGCTTCCAGTGCTGCGAATTTATCTTCAGCAGTACCTTTACCGCCAGAGATGATTGCGCCTGCGTGGCCCATACGTTTACCCGGAGGAGCCGTAACACCAGCGATGTAAGATACAACTGGCTTAGTTACGTTTGCTTTGATGAACTCAGCCGCTTCTTCTTCCGCAGTACCACCGATCTCACCAATCATTACGATTGCTTCAGTCTCTGGGTCTTCTTGGAAAAGTTTTAGGATATCAATGAAGTTTGAACCTGGAATAGGGTCACCACCGATACCAACACATGTAGACTGACCAAAGCCTTCATCTGTTGTTTGCTTAACTGCTTCGTACGTCAGAGTTCCTGAACGAGATACGATACCTACTTTACCCTTCTTGTGGATATGGCCAGGCATGATACCAATCTTACACTCGTCCGGAGTGATAAGACCTGGACAGTTAGGACCGATCATGCGAACGCCAGTTTCTTCTAGCTTCACTTTAACATCGATCATATCTATAGTAGGGATACCTTCAGTGATTGTTACGATCAGTTCGATACCTGCATCAATCGCTTCTAGGATTGCATCTTTACAGAAAGGTGCTGGTACGTAGATAACTGTTGCTGTTGCGCCAGTCGCTTCTACTGCTTCACGTACTGTGTTGAATACTGGAAGGCCTAGGTGAGTTTGACCACCTTTACCAGGTGAAACACCACCAACCATTTGCGTACCGTATGCGATAGCTTGGTCTGAGTGGAATGTACCTTGACCGCCAGTGAAACCCTGACAGATTACTTTAGTGTCTTTGTTAATTAATACAGACATTATTTAGCCTCCGCAGCAGCAACAACTTTCTGAGCAGCATCTGTTAGAGATACAGCAGCAATGATATCAACATCAGAATTAGCAAGTACTTCGCGACCTAGGTCTGCGTTTGTACCTTCTAGACGAACAACTACTGGAACTGTTACGCCTACTTCTTTAACTGCACCGATAATACCTTCAGCGATCATGTCACAACGAACGATGCCACCGAAAATGTTTACGAGTACTGCTTTAACATTGTCATCAGAAAGGATGATCTTGAATGCTTCAGCTACACGCTCTTTTGTCGCGCCGCCGCCTACATCAAGGAAGTTTGCTGGTTTGCCGCCGTGTAGGTTTACGATATCCATCGTACCCATCGCAAGGCCTGCACCGTTAACCATACAGCCAACGTTGCCATCAAGTGCTACGTAGTTCAGTTCCCACTGAGCTGCGTGCGCTTCACGCTCGTCTTCTTGTGAAGGATCGTGCATTTCACGAAGCTTTGGCTGACGGTACATTGCGTTTGAGTCAATGTTGATCTTGCCGTCTAGACAAAGCAGGTTGCCTTCGCCGGTAATTACAAGCGGGTTGATTTCTAGTAGAGCTAGGTCGTACTGAGAGAACATTTGGCCAAGACCCATGAAGATCTTAACGAACTGTTTAATTTGATCGCCAACTAGACCAAGTTTGAACGCAAGTTCACGGCCTTGGTAAGCTTGAGGGCCCACTAGAGGATCGATCGCTGATTGGTGAATCAACTCTGGAGTTTCTTCAGCGATTTTCTCAATGTCCACGCCGCCTTCAGTTGACGCCATGAATACAATTTTGCGCGTTGCACGGTCAACAACAGCACCTAGGTAAAGTTCGTTAGCAATGTTCGATGCTTCTTCAACTAGGATCTTTGTTACAGGTTGACCATTAGCGTCTGTTTGGTAAGTCACAAGGTTTTTACCTAGCCACTTTTGTGCAAACTCTTTAACGCCTTCTTTGGTGTCATGTAGCTCTACGCCGCCCGCTTTACCGCGACCACCAGCGTGTACTTGACACTTAACGACTTTCTTGGCTGTACTGATACGACCTGCAGCTTCGAAAGCTTCTTGTGCAGTATCACATGCGAAACCTTCTGGTACAGGCAAACCGAATTCTGCAAACAGCTGTTTGGCTTGGTATTCATGCAAATTCATTTTGATATTCCGTTTATTTTCCCTTAAGGGATTATTATTTCCATAACGACACAGTTTCCTGTGGTACGTCTGTAGGGTCTTCTCAAATCAACTGCTGTCCATTTTCTAATGGCTTTACAGTTCAAGTGAAGGCCAGACGTTGAGCAGCCTAGCCTTTGAAACTTTTTACGTCTAGCTAACCGGGTTAACTAGACGTTTTAGAGATACTAAACGTCTAATAGCAGACGTGCAGGATCTTCTAGAAGCTCTTTGATGGTCACTAGGAAGCCAACTGATTCACGGCCGTCGATTAGGCGGTGATCGTAAGAAAGCGCTAGGTACATCATTGGTAAGATCTCAACCTTGCCATCAACAGCCATTGGACGATCTTGGATTTTGTGCATACCCAAAATTGCCGCTTGAGGCGGGTTGATGATTGGCGTAGACATTAGAGAGCCAAATACACCACCGTTCGTGATAGTAAAGTTACCGCCCATCAACTCATCAACAGTTAGCTTGCCGTCACGGCCTTTGATTGCTAGCTCTTTGATGCCTTTTTCAATATCTGCGAAACCTAGTGTGTCACAGTCTTTCAGTACTGGAGTCACTAAACCACGTGGCGTAGATACCGCCATGCTGATGTCGAAGTAGTTGTGGTAAACGATATCTGTACCATCGATAGAAGCGTTAACTTCTGGGAAACGCTTCAGTGCTTCTGTTACTGCTTTCACGTAGAAAGACATGAAACCAAGACGCGTATCGTGACGCTTCTCGAATTGGTCTTTGTACTGCTTACGAAGGTCCATGATTGGCTTCATGTTCACTTCGTTGAAAGTAGTCAGCATTGCAGTGCTGTTCTTCGCTTCTAGAAGACGGTTTGCAACTGTCTTACGTAGGCGAGTCATAGGCACGCGTTTTTGGCTGCGAGCCGCTGCTGGCGCTTCAACTGCTGGTGCAGATGCTGCTGCCGGAGCCGCTTTCGCTGCTGCTAGGTGTGCGTCAATGTCTTCACGAGTAATACGACCACCAACACCAGTGCCTTTAACGTCAGCTGGTTGTAGGTTGTGCTCTGCAAGAAGACGACGAACAGCAGGGCTTAGTGCATCGTTGCTTTCTTCTGTTAGCGCCGCTTTGTGGCGTTTGTCAGGAGAAGCTTCTGTATCTTCAGTGGTGTCTTTCGTTGGTTCACCAGCGACAGCACCAGGCTTAATTTTAGCCAGAAGCTGCTTAGAAAGTACCGTAGCACCCTCTTCTTCGATGATAGCTTCCAGAACACCCGCTTCAGGAGCCGGTACTTCTAGAACTACTTTATCTGTTTCGATGTCTACAATGACTTCATCACGTGCAACGGCTTCGCCTGGTTTTTTGTGCCAAGTCGCTACTGTTGCGTCAGCCACAGATTCAGGTAAATCTGGAACCAGAATTTCAATTGCCATGTCTGTATTTTCCTTTTACTTCTAGTTCTTAAGTAGGGTCAAAGCGTCGTCTACTAACGCTTTTTGTTGTTTCAAGTGTACCGACATATAGCCAACAGCTGGTGACGCTGATGCAGGACGACCTGCGTATTGAATATCAGCACCTACTGGGATAGCAGCTCGGAAATTATGTTGGCTACTGTACCAAGCACCTTGGTTTTGTGGCTCTTCTTGACACCAAACGTAATCGACTACATTTGTGTATTGTGCGATTGCAGCTCTCACGTCCTCATAAGGGAACGGGTAAAGTTGCTCAATACGTACAATAGCGACATCGTCTTGCTCGTTCTTACGTCTTTGGTCAAGCAGGTCAAAGTAAACCTTACCTGAACAGAACACGACGCGTTTTACGTTCTCAGGAGCCAGATCATCAATTTCTGCGATAGCTGGTTGGAACGTGCCTTCTGCCAAATCTTCAAGAGAAGATGTACACAAAGGGTGACGAAGCAATGACTTAGGTGACATTACAATCAGTGGACGACGCATTGGTCGAACAACCTGACGGCGAATCATGTGATAAACCTGAGCTGGCGTTGAAGGAACAACAACCTGCATGTTTTGTTCAGCACACAACTGAAGGTAACGCTCAAGACGCGCAGAAGAGTGCTCAGGGCCTTGGCCTTCATAACCGTGAGGAAGCAACATAGTTAGACCACATAGACGTGCCCACTTTTGCTCACCTGATGAAATGAATTGGTCGATAACAACTTGTGCACCGTTTGCGAAATCACCAAATTGTGCTTCCCAAAGGGTGAGACCGCTTGGCTCTGCTGTCGCATAGCCATACTCAAATGCGAGTACCGCTTCTTCAGATAACACAGAGTCAAACACTTGGAATGGCCCTTGTTTATCATGAATGTTCGCAAGAGGAACATACGTGCTTGCATCTGATTGATTGTGCAGTACTGAGTGACGGTGGAAGAACGTACCACGACCTGAATCTTGGCCAGAGATACGAATACGCTTACCGTCGTCAACAAGTGTTGCATAAGCCAGTGTTTCAGCCATACCCCAATCGACTTGTTTCTCACCATTCACCATGGCAGTTCGATCGTTGTACAGTTTATTTACTCGGCTTTGCAGCTTGTGGCTGTCTGGGTATTGGCAAAGTTTAGTACCAAGCTCTTTCAGGCGCTCGATATCAATCTTATTGTCCCACTCAATGTTCCAGTCGTGACCTAGGTAAGGAGACCAATCCACAGAGTGAAGTGCCATTGGGCGCCACTCTTTAACCACAACTTCACCGTGATCAAGTGCATCACGATATTCGTTAACCAGTTGAGTTGCCGTATCAATACCAAACTCACCGCGCTCCATTAACACATCAGCATAAAGCTTACGTGGTGTTGGATGCTTCTTGATTTTTTGGTACATCAAAGGCTGTGTTGCATTCGGCTCATCGGCTTCATTGTGACCGTGGCGACGGTAACAAACCAAATCAATAACAACATCACGCTTAAAGGTATTACGGTAATCCAATGCAAGACGCGCTACGAACGCAACCGCTTCTGGATCATCAGAATTAACGTGGAAAATCGGAGCCTGAACCATCTTCGCGATATCTGTACAGTACATCGTAGAACGTGTATCGCGAGGGTTAGACGTCGTAAAACCAACTTGGTTGTTTACAACGATACGAACCGTACCACCGACACAGAAACCACGCGCTTGAGACATGTTAAACGTCTCTTGCACTACACCCTGGCCAGCGATAGCTGAATCACCGTGGATAGTAATTGGAAGTACACGGCTGCCGTCTTTATCGTCTAGACGATCTTGTCGAGCACGTACTGAACCGATAACTACCGGGTTTACGATTTCTAAGTGAGATGGGTTAAATGCAAGTGCTAAGTGAACGTTGCCGCCTGGGGTTGCGAAATCCGCAGAGAAACCTTGGTGATATTTCACATCACCAGTACCCCATGAATCATCGCTGTGCTTGCCCGCAAATTCGTCAAACAGGTCTTGTGGCTTTTTACCAAGCACATTGACCAGCATGTTTAGACGACCACGGTGAGCCATACCAACAACAACTTCACGCATGCCTTGTCCACCGGCATGACGAATGATTTCTTTCGTCATTGGGATAAGAGCATCACCACCTTCCAAAGAGAAGCGTTTTGCACCAGGGAATTTAGCACCAAGATAGCGCTCAAGACCTTCAGCAGCCGTTAGCTCTTCTAGGAAAGCTTGCTTTTCTTCTTTATCGAAAGAGGGTTGACCAGAAACAGACTCTAAACGTTGTTGGATCCAACGCTTTTGCTCTGTGTTAGTCATGTGCATGTATTCAGCACCAATCGAACCACAATAAGTTTGCTTTAAAGATTTGTACAAATCTCGAAGCACCATCGTCTCTTGGCCAATAGCGTAAGAGCCGACGTTAAACGTCTCATTGAGGTCATCTTCGGTAAGAGTGTGGAAAGAAGGATCCAGTTCAGCGACTGTATCTCTTTCCCATAAACCTAGGGGGTCTAGATTTGCTGATTGATGCCCTCGGAATCGATAGGCATTAATAAGTTGCAGAACCTTTACTTGTTTCGCATCGACATCTGGATCACTAACTTGGACACTGTAATGCTTTGTTTCTTGAGCGAGTCGACGGAAGTATTCACGAACACGAGAGTGTGGTTGTTCCACTGCTTCTGAAGCTTGCACAGGCAGTTCTTCAAAAACACTTCTCCATTCGTCACTTACCGAATCGGGGTCACTTAGATACAGTTCATAGAGTTCTTCTACGTACGTTGCATTGGCGCCAGCCAAGTGTGAAGACTCGAGCCATGCCTTCATCACGCCGTTGTGCATATTTTCCCTTAACCAGTAGTTTTCACGTTTGCTGCGGTCTATGCCGAGCTATTAAAAGGCCGCCCCAAAACTTCTAGGGCGGCAATTTTTATATAACTTAAACCGAACGATTCACTAGCATGGTCTTAATGTGACCAATCGCTTTCGTCGGATTTAATCCCTTAGGACAAACACTTACACAATTCATGATGCCATGGCAACGAAAAACGCTAAATGCATCATCAAGATCGGACAGACGTTCGTCTGTCGCCGTATCTCGGCTATCTATTAGCCAACGGTATGCTGCAAGTAGGCCTGCTGGTCCGATGAACTTATCTGGATTCCACCAGAATGATGGGCATGAAGTCGTACAACATGCACACATAATACATTCATACAAACCATCTAAATGAGCACGCTCATCAGGGCTTTGTAGGTTTTCACGAGCCGGTGGCACATTGCCATCAGACACTAAGAACGGCTTAACTTTTTCGTAGTTATCGTAGAACTGAGTCATGTCTACGATCAAATCACGCACGACAGGCAAACCTGGAAGTGGGCGAATTACGATTTTATCTTGGCCAGAAAGTGCAGACAGTGGCGTGATACACGCCAATCCATTTTTACCATTCATGTTCAAACCATCAGAACCACATACACCTTCACGGCATGAGCGACGGAATGAAATCGTTGGATCTTGCTCTTTCAAAAGAATAAGCGCGTCCAAAAGCATCATGTCAGAACCTTCTTCCACCTCTAGGGTGTACTCTTTCATGTAAGGTTTCTGGTCCACGTCTGGGTTGTAACGGTATAAAGAGAAATTCAGTTTCATGGTCATATCTCCTTAGTACGTACGTGCTTTCGGCGGGAATGCTTCACGATGGATAGGTTCCATGTTCACGCCACGCTTAGTCATACTTTCTGATTCAGGGTTGTAAAGTGAGTGGCATAGCCATTGCTCATCATCACGATCTGGGAAGTCAAAACGAGCATGCGCTCCACGACTCTCTGTACGGAAGTTTGCTGCAACCGCGGTTGCAAATGCCGTTTCCATCAAGTTTTCCAGCTCTAAACACTCAATACGTTGCGTGTTGAACTCAGTCGACTTGTCTGAAAGGTGTGCATTTTTAAGACGCTCACGAATCACTTTCAGCTCTTCTAAGCCGTCAGCCATCGCTTTACCTTCACGGAATACAGAGAAGTTGTTCTGCATACATTGCTGAAGGTCTTTACGAATTACCGCAGGATCTTCACCGTCAGTACTGTTTTCCCAACGATTGTAGCGCTCTAGTGAACGTTCAATGTCAGCTTCAGTTGCAGGTTTTGCTTCAGCTTGTTTGTTCAAAGTCTCACCAAGGTGAAGACCTGTCGCACGACCGAACACAACCAAATCAAGTAGCGAGTTGCCACCTAGACGGTTTGCACCGTGTACTGATACTGAAGCGATTTCGCCACAAGCGAATAGACCTTGAATTTCAACGTCTGTACCGTCTTCAGTTTGTTTAATTGCTTGACCAGAAACCTGTGTAGGAACACCACCCATCATGTAGTGACACGTTGGGATTACAGGAATTGGTTCTTTAACAGGATCAACGTGAGCGAACGTACGAGAAAGCTCACATACACCCGGTAGACGAGATTCAAGCGTCTCTTTACCTAGGTGATCGAGTTTCAGCTTGATGTGTGGACCCCATGGACCATCACAACCACGACCTTCACGAATCTCAACCATCATCGAACGAGCTACAACATCACGACCAGCTAAATCTTTAGCATTCGGAGCATAACGTTCCATGAAGCGCTCGCCGTCTTTATTGAGAAGGTAACCACCTTCACCACGACAACCTTCTGTTACCAAAACACCTGCGCCAGCGATACCCGTTGGGTGGAACTGCCACATTTCGATGTCTTGCATTGGAACGCCAGCACGAATCGCCATGCCAACACCGTCACCAGTGTTAATGTGAGCATTGGTTGTTGATGCGTAAATACGACCAGCACCACCAGTAGCAAGGATTGTTGCCTTCGCTTTGAAGTAGCAAACCTCACCCGTCTCCATACAAAGCGCGGTAGTACCTAAGATTGCACCATCTTCGTTTTTAACAAGATCCAGTGCATACCACTCAGAGAAAACCGTCGTTTTGTGTTTAATGTTTTGTTGGTAAAGCGTGTGTAACAGTGCGTGACCAGTACGGTCGGCTGCCGCTGCGGTACGAGCCGCTTGCTCACCACCAAAATTCTTAGATTGGCCACCAAACGGACGTTGGTAAATACTGCCGTTATCAAAACGAGAAAATGGAAGACCCATTTTTTCTAGTTCGATAACCGACTCAGGACCATTTTTACACATGTATTCGATAGCATCTTGGTCGCCGATGTAATCGGAACCTTTTACCGTATCGTACATGTGTTGTTCCCAGTGATCTTCATGCGCATTACCAAGAGCAACGGTGATACCACCTTGCGCAGATACAGTATGAGAACGAGTTGGGAAAACTTTAGAAAGCAACGCACAAGATAGGCCTTGCTCAGAAATTTGTAGCGCGGCGCGCATACCAGCACCACCAGCGCCAATTACTACAGCATCAAACTCACGAACAGGAATAGTCACTTACGCACCCCACAAAATAAACAGACCAGAGAAGAAATATCCTAGAAGAACCGCAACAACACCGACTTGAAGACCAACGCGCAATTTTGCACATTTGATGTAGTCAGTTAGTACTTGCCACAAGCCGATCCACGCGTGAACCAAAATTGAAGTAAGCGCTAACATGGTGAAGACTTTAGTGAAAGTACCACCAAAGAATTGCGTCCAAGATGCGTAAGAAATATCACCGGAGAAAGCACAAAAGCTCACTAGGTAGATAGTGTAAAGCGTCATAATGATGGCTGTTGCACGAATCAATAGATAATCATGCACACCATTACGACCAAAAGTAGAAACGTTGTTTACCATACTAAGATCCCCGCTAGTAGAGACAATACCGCTGTTGCTGCGAATGCAACCTTCGCGCTCTTAGCGCCAGATTCCAGCTCTTCAAAGTGACCAAGGTCCATAAGAAGGTGACGAATACCACCAGCAATGTGGTAAGCCAAAGCGGTTAAAATGCCCCACAGAATAAACTTCACGAAGAAACCGTCGACAATGTCGCTAGCTTCCATAAAGCCTACAGGGGAAGAGAGGGAAATGGATAGTAACCAAAGCAGAATTCCGATCGCAACAAAAGTAATCACCCCAGACACACGGTGTAGGATGGAAGCTATTGCTGTGATAGGAAAGTGGATGGTCTGTAAATCTAAATTAACAGGTCTTGTCTTTCTTTCTTTCACGGGCTCGCTCACTCAGCTCCATTGAGCATGATGGTCATTAAATAACCTTATGTATTGTTATGGACAAAATTTGATTGCAAACCCTCAA
The DNA here is from genome assembly GCF_041473955.1 of Vibrio sp. 10N.222.54.E6. Classification (NCBI taxonomy): domain Bacteria; kingdom Pseudomonadati; phylum Pseudomonadota; class Gammaproteobacteria; order Vibrionales; family Vibrionaceae; genus Vibrio; species Vibrio sp. 10N.222.54.E6. The sequence goes on from NZ_JBFRTD010000010.1 coordinate 403,112, forward strand.
AATTTAACATTAACTTAACAAATAACATAAGTTGAGCCTTAGATAATTGTAAAATAATTGTTAACAGCTAGATTTCCGAAGACACCTCACATTTCTTCTTAGCCTTGCATTTATAAGGTTTTAACCAAACTTTTCAGCGCCACTATACGGCTGGCAACATTCTAATACAATTGATGCAACAAATAATGCTACACAGCACAGACTTTTAACGAATTTAATGTAAAAAACACTAACAAGTGCACACAAAGCTGCAGAAAAATTGACTTTCTGACGTAAGACCAGTAAAAAAATGGCACATAAACATCCTGGACGGATTAATAATAACAAAGGAGATTGTTATGGCGGATAAGAAAGCTACCCTTCATATTGAAGGTCAAGCGCCGATCGAATTGCCGATTACAGAAGGTGTACTTGGTACTCCAGTCATCGACGTTCGTACACTGGGTTCTAATGGTTTTTTCACTTTTGATCCTGGTTTTCTTGCCACTGCATCTTGTGAATCGCAAATCACTTATATTGACGGTGGAAAAGGTATCCTTCTACACCGTGGTTATCCAATTGATCAACTGGCCAATAATGCTGATTACTTAGAAGTTTGTTACATTCTTTTATACGGCGAAGCTCCTTCTCGAGCTCAATACGAAGAGTTCAAGACGACTGTCACGCGTCACACCATGGTTCATGAGCAAATTGCTAGTTTCTTCCACGGCTTCCGCCGTGATGCTCACCCAATGGCTGTTATGTGTGGTGTGGTAGGTGCGCTTGCTGCGTTCTATCATGATTCATTAGATGTTAATAACGACACACACCGTGAAATTGCGGCATACCGCCTAATTTCAAAAATGCCAACACTGGCTGCAATGTGTTACAAATATTCTATCGGTCAACCGTTTATCTACCCACGCAATGACCTAGGCTACGCAGAAAACTTCCTGCACATGATGTATGCAAATCCATGTGAAGAATATGAAGTAAACCCTGTTGTTGCTCGCGCAATGGACAAAATCTTTACGTTACACGCAGATCACGAACAAAATGCTTCAACGTCAACGGTTCGTTTAGCAGGCTCTTCGGGCGCAAACCCATTTGCTTGTATTGCTGCTGGTATCGCTTCTTTGTGGGGTCCTGCTCACGGCGGTGCTAACGAAGCTTGTCTAATGATGCTTGAAGAGATCGGTAGCGTAGACAACATTGAAGAGTACGTAGCAAAAGCAAAAGACAAAGATGACCCGTTCCGTTTAATGGGCTTCGGTCACCGTGTTTACAAGAACTACGATCCGCGTGCAACGGTAATGCGCGAAGCGTGCCACGAAGTACTTAAAGAGCTGAACATTCAAGATCCACTACTTGACGTTGCAATGGAGCTTGAGCGCATCGCTCTTTCTGATGAGTACTTTGTATCGAAGAAACTATACCCGAACGTAGATTTCTACTCAGGTATCATTCTGAAAGCGATCGGTATTCCGGTATCAATGTTCACAGTAATCTTCGCGATGTCTCGTACTATCGGTTGGATTGCACACTGGAACGAAATGCACAGCGATCCGACGAACCGCATCGGTCGCCCTCGTCAGTTGTACACTGGTGAAGAACAGCGTGATTTCCAAGCTCTACACGAGCGCGAATAGTAAAGTTTCGACTTTTCTAATCGATTAAAATCAAAAAGGGTTGATGTATTAACATCAACCCTTTTTTATCTTCCAGTATTTCGTATCACTTCAATGAAGGTACAAATATCCAGAAAGTCATAACCTCTAAACGTGGCTACACTGGATTATCAATATCGATAAATTCTACGTCTAAGCCATGTTCTTTCGTTAGCCATTCACCTAGCGCTTTCACCCCATAGCGTTCTGTTGCATGGTGGCCTGCGGCAAAGTAATGAATGTCTTGTTCACGTGCTGAGTACGTAGTGCGCTCTGAAATTTCACCAGAGATAAATGCATCAATACCTTGAGAAGCCGCTAACTCAATGTAATCTTGACCACCACCGGTGCACCAACCGACAGTAGTAATCATTTTGTCTTGGTTTTCTGGAGCGATATGCAGTGGTTTACGATTTAGAACTTGGTCAATTTTTGCAGCAAACTCTGCACCCGTCATTGGCGCACTCAACTTGCCAAACATCGCAACAGATTGTGGGTGCCCTTCTAAACCGCCTTCGACTTCGATATCAAGCAACTCTGCAAGCTTAGCGTTGTTACCAAGCTCAGGGTGGATATCAAGAGGGAGATGGTATCCTAAAAGGTTGATGTCATTTTTAATCAGGGTACGAATGCGCTTACCCTTCATGCCACGAATTGCTTCTGATTCACCTTTCCAGAAGAAGCCGTGATGGACTAATAAAGCGTCTGCGTTCAGTTCTACCGCTTTATCAATCAAGGCTTGAGAAGCTGTCACACCAGTAACGATTCGCTTCACTTCTGTTACGCCTTCAACTTGAAGACCATTAGGACAGTAATCTTTAATTTGCTGTGGCTGCAGTTTTTCGTTAAGTAGCTTTTCTAATTGTAAGTTATTCATTTTTATTTCCAGCTTACCTTTATAATAACGTCGTTATATCAATTTACGGGTAGAATGTCGAAAGCCCCAGGGTTATGTTTATAAAGAGCTAGTTTATGAGGAAGAGATGACAGCACTGCAATGTTTTTACCAATGGGTCATCGACTCACCGCCATTACTAGAAATCAAGCCACCGATTTCGGATCTCAGTGCATTCTCAAGCCCTCATACCATAGATGCATCACATACATACAATGGTAATCCTAGGTTAGGTTTCCTCTACCAGCACCTATGTGAACAAGTCATCGAAGCTTCACCTGATTATTCGATCAAGTACGATGAAATTCAGATTAATGTGGATGGCAGAACGCTAGGTGCAATCGACTTTATTCTTGAAGAGGAGAGCAGCCAAAAGCTGCAACATTGGGAAGTGGCGATTAAGTTCTATCTGCTCCATGAACAAACATGGTTTGGGCCAAACTCTCATGATCAATTGGATAAGAAGCTCGATAGGATGCTAAGCCACCAGCTTGGTATGTCATCTTCAGCCGCCTTTATTGAACAGTATCCAGAGACCGATGTCGACTCAAAACATCTCCTCATGCAGGGGCGTCTATATACCAACCCCTTCTTAGATCAAAAAGTACCGACTGAATGTTTGAGTTACGACATTAATCCAAGCCAAGTAAACGGTTTTTGGTGCTATCAAAACCAAGCTCATTTAATTCCTGAAGTGCTCTACCCTCTCACCAAAGAGCAATGGGCAGCGGGCACTGATGATTTCACCTGCGAGCCTATCACCGAGTTTGGTGATCGCTTCGTTCATGGGCAAACCAAATCAGGGCAGTTTTGGTTTGTGATGCCACAAAGCTGGCCACACGGCTAATCTATTCAGCCATTGAGTTGATTTAGTCTTAGCCACTTACTCACAGACAAATAAAAAGGGCTGATGCTTTCACATCAACCCTTTCACTATTTACTTGATGACTCTACTAATCTGTATTCGATTATAGACCAGCGGCTGCAAATACTTGGTTAACAATCTCTTGAGCTTCTGCTTCGATTGCTTTTAGGTGCTCTTCACCTTTAAAGCTTTCACAGTAGATCTTGTAGATGTCTTCAGTGCCTGATGGACGAGCGGCAAACCAACCGTTCTCAGTTGTCACTTTTAGGCCGCCAATCGCAGCGCCATTACCTGGGGCGTGTGTTAAGCGAGCAGTAATCGCATCACCAGCAAGCGTCTCAGCTGAAACCATCTCTGGAGATAGCTTCTTAAGCACGTCTTTTTGTGCGCCGTTAGCTACTGCTTGAATACGGTTGTACTTAGATTCGCCATGTTTAGCGGCAAGTTCTTCGTAGTATTCTTGTGGGTTCTTGCCCGTTACTGCTGTGATCTCAGCGGCAAGTAGGCAAAGAATCAGGCCATCTTTATCTGTTGACCAAGGCGTACCGTCTTTACGTAAGAAAGATGCCCCCGCACTCTCTTCACCACCGAAACCAAACTGACCGTTATAAAGACCATCAACGAACCATTTGAATCCCACTGGCACTTCGCAAAGCTCGCGACCTAAGTCAGCAACAACGCGGTCAATCAGAGCACTTGATACCAATGTTTTACCCACTGCAACGTCTTTACCCCAACCTTCACGGTTACGGTATAAGTAGTCAATACACACCGCTAGGAAGTGGTTTGGATTCATCAAGCCTTTTGGCGTAACAATGCCGTGGCGATCGTAGTCTGGGTCGTTGCCAAACGCTAATTGATAGTCGTCTTTAAGTGCCAGTAAGCCTGCCATTGCGTATGGAGAAGAACAGTCCATACGAACCACACCATCTTTGTCTAGAGACATAAATTGGAACGAAGGATCAACAGCTTCACTGACCAGAGTCAGGTCTAGGTTGTACGCTTTGCCAATTTGACGCCAGTAATCAATACCGCTACCACCCAGTGGATCAACACCAATCTTGATGTTTGCTTTCTGGATTGCTTCCATATCAACCACGTTAACCAAGTCAGCAACGTAAGGAGCAACTAAATCAACTTCTTTCACCAGCTCAGACTGTTTAGCCTGTGCGATAGGAGTGCGCTTAACGCCTTGCATTTGCTCAGCAATAATCACATTCGCACGATCTTCAATCGCTTGAGTCAGTTCAGCTTCAGCAGGGCCACCGTGTGTCGGGTTGTATTTAATGCCCCCGTCTTGAGGTGGGTTATGTGAAGGCGTGATAACAATGCCGTCAGCTTTTTTATCATTCACTAGATTGTGCGTAAGAATCGCGTGCGAGATACCTGGAGTTGGAGTAAAGCCATTGTTTTCTTGAACGATAACCTCAACGCCGTTTGCAACTAGCACTTCAATAACCGTAGAAAAAGCAGGTTCAGATAGAGCGTGAGTATCTTTGCCTAAGAAAAGTGGGCCTGTTGTACCTTGATCGGCACGAACCTCAGCAACCGCTTGTGCGATCGCTAGAATGTGGTTTTCATTAAATGTTGATTTGTCTGCTGTACCGCGGTGACCTGAAGTACCGAACAGTACTTTATGATCTGGGTTAGTAGCATCCGGTTGCTGTAAGAAATAGTTTGCAACTAAAGCCGGGATATTATGAAGATCTTCCTGCAGAGCTTTCTGCCCGGCACGAGGGTGCATAGCCATTATCGACATCCTTATATAAAATTTAAAAACAAAAAAACCTCATAATATCTTCTTAGCCATGGATATTATGAGGTTTAAATCAGATTTCGTTAAATTGAACCTGTTACTTTTTCTATCAATTCTGCTTGGAAACTCATGCGGCTCATAAGCTGTTCAACCATCTGTCTTTTTCGGCTTGTATTGTTATTCGTAATAACCCAAAAAGGACTTTGTGGAATAGCTTTAGGCTTAGTTGTGTTGCCGTTTGCTAACAACGTCGCTTCGTTGTCTGCAAAGTAAACACGCTTACGGCCTTTTACTTGAGTTGCTTCTGAAAAGCTTAAAGGGTCGATTTTATGCAGTGTTGATAACACAAGCATGAAACGATCAATGGCTTTCTTTAGTGATGCAAACTCATCTGATATTAGTAGTGAGCGCATTTCTTTAACGCCATCGAACTTCTCTGGAGTAAAGCCTACCTCTTTGCTAACAACGATACCTTTTGGCTCAACGATCTCTTCGATCGGAACCGTGCCTTGGTTATCAACCAGTAACAAGCGGCGCAGAATATCTGAAGCGCTTTCGCCAATACGTTCTGTCTGACCCGCAATAAAACGGTATAGGTCCTCATCAACCTCAATTGTTTTCATTCGCTTTTCACAATCTCAATGTTTAAACTCTGAGGGATTATAGCGAGATCCGCGCGGATACTCTACGTCAAACCCACCATGAATAAGATAAAAATGTCAGTACAGCTCAACTATAAAATTGAAGGTGAGGGTCACACCATTGTTTTGATCCATGGATTATTCGGAAATTTGGACAACCTTGGCTTGCTCGCTAGGGATCTAAAAACCGATCATCAGGTACTTAGCATCGATCTACGTAACCACGGCCAATCTTTCCATAATGACACTCATAATTATCAAGCTATGGCACAAGATGTGGCTCAACTGCTGAATGATCTTGAGTTAGAAGGTGTCACTGTGATTGGTCACTCGATGGGTGGCAAGGTAGCGATGGCACTGGCACAACATCTGACGCTGCATAAATTGATTGTCTTAGATATGGCACCAGTCGCGTACACCCAAAATCGTCACGACAACGTATTCGCAGGCCTACAAGCTGTGATAGAAGAAAAACCGACATCACGCTCAGAGGCGCTTAAGGTCCTCGCAAAACATATCGAAATTGATGGGGTTCGCCAGTTCTTAACGAAATCTTTGTTCAAATCAGAACAAGGCATCATGGAATGGCGTTTCAATGTTGCCTCGCTATTAAACAACTACCCACAGATTATTGGTTGGGAACCGATTGACAAAACCTCGGTCAAAACCTTGCTAATCAAGGGTGGTGACTCAGATTACCTGACGGCTGAACATCAAACCGCCGTTCAACAGCAGTTTTCCAACGCAAAGGCACATGTTATCGCCAATACTGGACATTGGCTACACGCGGAAAAGCCCGCTGAAGTGCTCCGTGCAATAAGGAAATTCATCACTTAGATAGGTTGATTAGTCGATATAAATGAGAGCTGTGTAATCACAGCAGATTAACTTTATCTCACAACAGTGATATAGTGCGCCCAAGCAAATTTGGTATATAAGGTTCCCATGCTTTACGACTACATGAACATCATTGAATCTGTTGGTTTAGATCTTCTGTTTGCCGCGATTTTCTTTCTAATCGGAATGGCAATTAAAGACGTTCTAAAGCAGGGAAATGTTCCTGCATTTGGTCGTCGTATCGTATGGTTAGTACTTTTCCTTGGCTGCGCAGGCTTTATCGCAAAAGGGATAATCCAACTAAGCTGGGAAGGAACTGGAATCTAACGATTTCCTCCGAACTTTATTACACCGACAACAGACAAAATGAAAGGTAATGATTCTATGGCAAGTGTAGGTCTCTTCTTTGGTAGCGATACAGGTAACACTGAAGCTGTTGCTAAGATGATTCAAAAGCAATTGGGCAAGCAGCTCGTTCAAGTTCAAGACATTGCAAAAAGCAGCAAAGAAGATATCGATAACTTCGATCTGCTGCTGCTTGGTATCCCTACGTGGTACTACGGCGAAGCACAATGTGATTGGGATGACTTTTTCCCTGAGCTAGAAGCTATTGATTTCTCAACTAAGCTTGTTGCTATTTTTGGTTGTGGCGACCAAGAAGATTACGCAGAATACTTCTGCGATGCTATGGGTACTATCCGTGATATCGTTGAAGCAAAAGGCGGTACTATCCTAGGTCATACGTCAACTGAAGGCTACGAATTCGAAGCATCGAAAGGTTTAGTTGAAGGCGATGACAGCCAGTTCGTTGGTCTATGTATCGATGAAGACCGTCAACCTGAGCTGACTGATGAGCGTGTATCTAACTGGGTTAAACAAATCCACGAAGAGATGTGCCTAGCAGAGCTTGAAGACTAATTCATTAGCGGTCATTAATTGTTACAATTAATGACCGTTATGTAGATATGAAAAAACCTCCTTATAGGAGGTTTTTTTCTATTCAATATTTATCAATCAACACTCAGCTTCTAATGCTTCGTCATCCTCTCTAAATTGTGGCTTCTTTCTCACATAGAGAGTTCGCTGAATTTCCGAAACCACACTTCCCTGCTTATCTTTAACGTGGATGATAAATTCGGGGAAACACTTCTCACCAAGTTGTGTCTGACGATAGATATCCTCAAGTTGCCCTTGGCTTATCTCAAAGTCTGCATACAAGTCGGATTGACCAGGCTTGATAAAGTTAATACTCGCCTCTTTATCCCAAACATAATATCGCTCACCTAAAATCCCCATTAGCATTAACGAGTAAACGGGATCGGTAAGAGAAAAGATACTGCCGCCATATTGAGTCCGATTAGCGTTCTTATTCCACCACCGCAACTTGAGCACAGTCTTAACAACCCTAAAGTCAGCGCTAATGTGGGCTATTCGAATTCCCGAGCCCCAAAAGGGAGGCCAAATATTGAGTGCAAATTTTACAATATTAGGTTTATATATTTTTGCGAGTTGCTTATTCATAACAACAATCCATGTTCATATCAAAAAACACCGCCACCTGGCTGGTCGTACCTCCACTATAAGTGAGATACTTCCAATTTACAAAACAGATTGTGATGTCAGTGAGTAACCCTTTGAAGTTCGTGGTTTATTGTTATGCCTGACTAAACTATAATGGTATTAATATTGAATTCTGTTAATTGCTGCAGATCATCAACAGGAAAGTATATGTCAGACAATAATCAAGCGCTAAAAGATGCTGGTCTTAAAGTGACCCTCCCACGGCTCAAAATTTTAGAAGTATTACAACAACCAGACTGCCAACATATTAGTGCTGAAGATTTATATAAAAAGCTGATCGACTTAGGTGAAGAGATTGGTCTTGCGACCGTTTATCGCGTACTAAACCAATTCGATGATGCAGGCATTGTAACTCGTCACCACTTTGAAGGTGGTAAGTCTGTATTCGAACTTTCAACACAGCATCACCACGATCACCTAGTATGTTTAGACTGCGGTGAAGTTATCGAGTTCTCTGATGATCTTATCGAAGAAAGACAAAAAGAAATCGCTCAACGCTACAATGTACAGCTAACTAACCACAGTTTGTATCTGTATGGTAAAAGCATCACTGGGGATTGCAAAGGCAACCCAGACGCACATAAAGCGAAGAAGTAACACAGAACGCTGGCTTAGGTCGGCGTTTTTTATTTGGGCTGATATTGTATTAAGAATCACAGTAGCTTGGCCCACAATTTGGTTATTTCCCAGACACAAAAAAACCGGCTCTAAGCCGGTTTTTTATTAAGCGTCTCTTGAGAAACTAAGCTCCGAGAAACAGAGCTTGGAAAAATAGAGTAGAGAAAAACAAAGCCATTAAGCCTCAGTTTTACCCCAAGTGTCACGTAGACCAACCGTGCGGTTGAATACTAGCGCGTCTGCTTTAGAGTCTTTCGAATCTACACAGAAATAACCTGTACGTTCAAACTGGTACGCTTGCTCTGCCACACCTTCTCCTAGGCTAGGTTCAACAAAACCGTTTAGCGTAACAAGTGATTCAGGGTTTAGCGTTGCAGCGAAATCATCAGCAGCGGCAGGGTTTGGCACTGTGAATAGACGATCGTATAAACGAATCTCAGCAGGCAACGCTTTATCAGCAGATACCCAGTGAATAACGCCTTTCACTTTACGCCCATCTGTAGGGTTCTTACCCAATGTTTCATTGTCGTAAGAACAGAAGATAGTCGTAATGTTGCCTTCTGCATCTTTTTCGATACGTTCAGCTTTGATCACGTAAGCACCACGTAGACGAACTTCTTTACCTAGAACCAAACGCTTGTACTTTTTGTTTGCTTCTTCACGGAAGTCATCACGCTCAATCCAAACTTCTCGTGTAAATGGTACTTCACGAGTACCCATTTCTGGCTTGTTCGGGTGGTTTGCTACCGTTAATGTTTCTACTGTATCAGCGTCGTAGTTTTCAATCACGACCTTGATCGGATCAAGAACAGCCATTGCACGGGGTGCATTTTCGTTCAGGTCATCACGGATACAAGATTCAAGTGAACCGAACTCAATCATGTTCTCTTGCTTAGTCACACCAATACGTTTACAGAATTCACGAATCGAGCTTGAAGTGAAGCCACGACGACGCAAACCAGAAATAGTTGGCATACGTGGATCGTCCCAACCTTCAACTAGGTTTTCAACCACAAGTTGGTTCAGCTTACGCTTCGACATTACCGTGTATTCAAGATTCAGACGACTAAACTCGTACTGACGAGGTTGGCAATCAATCGTGATGTTGTCTAGAACCCAGTCATACAAACGACGGTTATCTTGGAATTCAAGCGTACAGATAGAGTGCGTAATGCCCTCTAGCGCATCAGAGATACAGTGAGTAAAGTCGTACATTGGGTAAATGCACCACTTATCAGCAGTTTGATGGTGGTGAGCAAAACGAACACGGTAGATAACAGGATCGCGCATAACCATGAATGAAGAGCTCATGTCGATCTTAGCACGTAGACACACTTTACCTTCTTCAAAGCCACCGTCACGCATTTTTTCGAACAACGCTAAGTTCTCTTCAGGGCTGCGATCACGGTATGGGCTCGCTTTACCTGGCTCTTTTAGCGTGCCACGGTACTCACGGATTTGATCAGGACTTAGCTCGTCAACGTACGCTAAGCCTTTATTAATTAATTCCACAGCATAAGCGTAAAGCGTATCGAAGTAGTTTGATGAGTAACAAATATCACCAGACCATTCAAAGCCTAACCAGCTTACATCATTCTTAATTGACTCAACGTATTCAACGTCTTCTTTTTCAGGGTTTGTATCATCGAAACGAAGATTACATTGTCCCTGGTAGTCCTGAGCAATACCAAAGTTCAAGCAAATAGATTTAGCGTGACCAATGTGCAGGTAGCCATTTGGCTCCGGCGGGAAACGAGTATGCACGCTACTGTGTGTACCATCCGCTAAATCTTTATCGATAATTTGGCGAATGAAATTCGATGGACGAGCCTCAGCTTCACTCATCTATAGCACCTCTATGTATTTAGTATTGTCAGAGAAAGTTATCTTTTGTACCAATGAAAATGGTCGCTTACAGCGCCTGTCAAAGATAGAAAGATCATTGTTGCTAATCATCCACAATTCTTCGCCTTTGCACAATAAGAACCGTCCGTTAATTGCGATTATTTCTGCTATTCGATGAAGAATAGAACGAACCGGGTTCATTGACCTTAAACAGTAGGCACAAAAAAGCCTCCCGTTTGGGAGGCTTTCAATTTGAAACTTACTTAAGAGTAACTTTACTTCTTAATTAAGTACTTCCGTCACTATGGAAGTTTTACATCAGATAGGTCTTCACCTGCACCTATAGCTTTCATTTCGCCAGCTACGATTTCAGCTAGTGGGCCTAGGATAACCTGTAGGTTGTTTTCACCTAGTTTAACCACACCTTTAGCGCCAAGCTTCTTAAGAACAGCTTCATCTGCGATAGAGCGGTCTTTAAGAGTTAGACGTAGACGAGTGATACAAGCGTCGATTGAAGTTAGGTTGTCGTGACCACCTAGTGCTTTCAGGTATTGACGTGCAACTTCACCTTTTGGTGCGTCGCCAGCAGGAGCTGCTACAGCTTCGTCATCATCTTCACGACCTGGCGATTTCAAGTTGAAAGCGCGGATTGCGAAAGAGAAAGTGAAGAAGTATAAAGCACCGAAACCAAGACCGATTAGTAGTAGTACGAATGGTTTAGTTGCTAGACCCCAGTTCAATACGAAGTCGATAAGACCAGCAGAGAAACCGAAACCGTGCAGAGTACCAAACATGTTTGCAACTACTAGAGACAGACCTGTAAATACAGCGTGCATTGCGTATAGAGCAGGAGCTAGGAATACGAACATGAATTCTAGCGGCTCTGTGATACCTGTTAGGAATGAACAGAATGCAACTGAGAACAGTGCGCCACCAACTTGGCTGCGTTTTTCAGCAGGAGCAGCTAGGTACATTGCAAGTGCAGCACCTGGTAGACCGAACATCATTACAGGGAAGAAACCGTTCATGAACACGCCAGCGCCTTTATCGCCACCGAAGAAACGGTGTAGGTCGCCAGATTTAACAGTTTCAGTCACTTCTTTAACTACAGTAGTGATTTCTGGAGTTACAGAGTTAGCGAATGTGAATGTGTGCTCTTGGCCAACAACTAGAGTTTTAGCTAGTGATGGGTCAACACAAAGTTGAGTGATGTTAGCGAATGCGCCTTGACCAGCAACGATGATTTCTTGACATGTACCCATACCGAACCAGAAGTATGAGTTCAATACGTGGTGTAGACCTACAGGGATAAGTGCACGGTTAAGAGTACCGTAAACGAATTGACCAATAGCGCCAGATGTTGATACTGCGTGAGCCAGTGCGTCTAGACCAGATTGAACACCAGGCCAAACCACACCAGACACAGCACCTGCAACAAGTGCAAATAGACCAGCCATGATAGGTACTAAACGTTTACCCGCAAAGAAAGCCAGCCACTCAGGAAGACGTGTTGCATGGAAAGCGTTGTAAGAGTGACCTGCGATGATACCAGCGAAGATACCGCCGAAGAATGACATGTTTACGTCAGCGTTAATTGTTGTTGCTGTCGCTGTTAGTACGAAGTAAGCAACTGCACCAGCAAGACCTGCTGCGCCGTTACCGTCTTTAGAAAGACCAATCGCGATACCTAGACCAAATAGCAATGGTAGGTTACCGAAGATCGCTCCACCAGCTTCTGCCATGAATGGAATATCAAGTAGATCGCCTTGACCTAAACGTAGTAGAAGCGCCGCAATCGGAAGTGTTGCGATAGGTAGCATTAATGCCTTACCTAGCTTCTGTGCATATCCTAGAATATTCACCAGTTGTTTCCCCCTATAGGATTTTTTAGAATTCATTTGAGAAACTTATTTTAGTCGCTCAATTTAGTCCTATTCAGTGTATTCAATTAATTTTGCCCCGCAAATTAAAACCTTACCATTTGTGATCCTAATCACCAGTTTTTACCAAATCCAGAGGTTTTTGCTAGCGAGATCATAAAACTTATTTTATCATTCAAAAAAATGAGCGTTTATAGATAAAATTCAAATCTAATCATTAGGCAAAAACATGATATTCCTAACTTTAGATTACCCTATGAATAATCATTAACAATGAACCTAAATGTATAATAAAGATCAATTGTTCATATGTTTTTCAACAACTTAAATAGCTTCCCATTTTGAAGCCGTTCGCCCATAAAAGATAAATCGTTACGTAAATGATGCTCGCAAACTAAGTCCACATTTAGGTAACGAACAAATTTAAAAGATCTCACGAAATAAGGATTAGCTGACTATGTACGCGCTAAGTAACTGTAAAATTTACACTGGTAGTGATGTTCTAACCGATCATGCCGTCGTAATAGAAAATGAACTGATCAAAAAAGTCTGTCCTATCTCTGAATTGCCAGAAGGAATCGAGGTTCGCGATCTAAACGGAGCAAACCTAAGCCCAGGTTTCATTGACTTACAACTGAATGGTTGTGGCGGTGTAATGCTTAACGATGAGATCACGGCAGAAACAATGCAGATCATGCACGAAGCAAACCTTAAATCAGGCTGTACTAGCTTCCTGCCAACGCTCATCACTTCTTCAGACGAAGATATGCGTGCAGTTATTACTGCAGCTCGTGAATATCACAACCAGTACCAAAACCAATCACTAGGTCTGCACCTTGAAGGTCCATACCTAAACGTTGCAAAAAAAGGCATCCACAGCGTCGATCACATTCGTAAATCAGACAGCGAAATGATTGAACTGATTTGCGAGAACAGCGACCTAGTTTCAAAAGTAACATTGGCACCAGAGCTTAATGATCCAGAACATATCGAGCGCCTACACAAAGCAGGCGTTGTCGTTTCTATCGGCCACACAAACGCGACTTACGCAGAAGCTCGACAAAGTTTCGAATCTGGTATCACTTTCGCTACCCACCTATTCAATGCAATGACCCCTATGGTTGGTCGTGAACCTGGCGTTGTTGGCGCGATTTACGACACGCCAGAAGTTTATGCAGGTATCATCGCCGACGGCTTCCACGTTGATTACGCAAACATCAGAATTGCGCACAAAATCAAGGGAGAAAAGTTAGTATTAGTGACGGATGCCACAGCTCCTGCAGGTGCTGACATGGAATACTTTATTTTTGTCGGTAAGAAAGTATATTACCGAGATGGTAAGTGTGTTGATGAAAACGGCACACTGGGCGGCTCAGCTCTGACTATGATTGAAGCAGTTCAGAATACAGTTGAGCACGCTGGTATCGCTTTAGACGAAGCTCTTCGCATGGCTACGCTATACCCAGCTACGGCTATCGGTGTAGAAAGCAAGCTAGGTCGAATCAAAAAAGGCATGGTTGCAAACCTAGCTGTATTTGACCGAGACTTTAACGTTAAAGCGACTGTTGTTAATGGACAATACGAGCACAATTAAGTATGAATGGCGGACAAATAGGTAACGTAGACTTAGTTAAACAACTAAACAGTGCGGCGGTATACCGACTAATAGACCAGCAAGGGCCTATCAGTCGTATACAAGTGGCTGATGTAAGCCAACTCGCACCGGCAAGTGTTACAAAAATTACCCGCCAACTTTTGGAGCGCGGCCTCATTAAAGAGGTTGCGCAACAAGCGTCTACTGGCGGTAGACGCGCGATCTCCCTAACCACAGAAGTCGACCCTTTTCATTCTGTCGCTGTACGCTTAGGTAGAGACTATATTCAAATAAGCCTTCATGACCTTGGTGGTCGTGAATTGGCTTTCCAACAACAAGACCTAGATTATTCAGACCAATCAGACCTTACACAAGGCTTGGTCAATAACCTCAAGGCTTTCATTGCTGAGCATCAGCCAAAGATCGACCAACTGATTGCCATTGGTGTCACCCTTCCAGGCTTGGTCAACCCAACGACCGGTGTTGTTGAGTACATGCCAAACACGGACATCGATAACCTCGCATTGAGCGACATTATTCGCGACACTTTCCATGTGGCTTGTTTTGTTGGTAATGACGTTAGAGGAATGGCGCTTGCTGAGCACTACTTCGGTGCAAGTAAAGACAGTCAAGATTCTATTTTGGTCAGTGTGCACCGTGGTACGGGTGCTGGTATTATCGTTAATGGACAGGTTTTCTTAGGCCATAACCGTAACGTGGGTGAAATTGGTCATATCCAAATTGATCCGCTAGGGGAACAATGCCAGTGTGGTAACTTCGGTTGTCTTGAAACCGTAGCGGCAAACCCTGCCATCGTTGATCGAGTGCAGAAGCTCATTAAGCAAGGCTATGAATCTTCTTTAACGGAACTTGAACATATTACGATTCAAGATGTTTGTGACCACGCAATCAATGGCGATGAACTCGCGAAGCAAAGCTTAGTCCGAGTAGGAAACCAGTTAGGTAAGGCTATCGCGATGACGATTAACCTGTTTAACCCTCAGAAAGTAATCATTGCTGGTGATATTACTAAGGCACAAGAGATTGTTTTCCCTGCAATTAAGCGCAATGTAGAGAATCAGTCGTTAACGACTTTCCATAGCGGCCTGCCTATTGTAGCATCACAGATCGATAAACATCCTACGATGGGAGCCTTTGCCATGATTAAGCGCGCCATGCTCAACGGTGTGTTACTGCAAAAGCTTCTTGAAGACTAAAGAAAACAATTCTGATTTTCCGCGGGCCGTGTTTGTATAAACACGGCCCGTTTTTTTAAGCTAGGGAACTACAACAACAAGTTATGGAACTTATATTAATATCCACTGCGTTTATCGCAGGATTTATTGCTTTAAAATGCCACCTCCCCCCATTAGTTGGTTTTTTGGTTGCAGGTTTCGGGCTTTATGCCCTTGGCTTTGAAACCAATGACACCATCATTACTTTGGCTGACCTTGGTGTCACCCTTCTCTTATTTACTATTGGCTTAAAGCTGGACATCAAAACCCTACTCTCTAAAGAGATCTGGGCTGGCGCAACAATCCACAATCTTTTATCCACTCTGTTTTTTGCAGCCGCTCTATTTGGTTTTAAGTTTCTAGGTATTTCATCTCTAGCAGCCATGTCAATAGAACAGATCGTTCTACTCGGTTTTGCTCTTTCATTTTCTAGTACTGTATTTGCGGTCAAGTCTCTACAAGAGAAAGGGGAAATGAATGCTACCTATGGCACACTAGCGATTGGCATTCTGGTCATGCAAGATATCTTTGCTGTCGTATTCTTGACTGCATCGACGGGCAAAATTCCAGAGTGGTATGCGATCGCACTGTTCGCTTTGCCTTTCTTTCGCCCATTGTTCTACAAAGTCCTCGATTGGGTTGGGCACGGTGAAATGTTGGTGCTATTCGGTATCTTCTTCGCATTAGTTGTTGGTGCTGGCTTGTTCCAGTTTGTAGGAGTAAAACCAGACTTAGGTGCCCTTATCCTAGGTATGCTATTAGCCGGTCACCCAAAAGCTTCAGAGCTATCGAAGTCGCTGTTTAACCTCAAAGAGCTTTTCCTCGTCTGCTTCTTCTTGAATATTGGCTTGTCAGAACAGCCAACTATTCAGGGTTTTATGCTTGCAGTCTTGTTCTTATTGTTACTGCCAGTGAAAGGCGTTCTGTACTTCTTGGTACTAAACCGATTCAAGTTCCGTGTTCGAACCTCCCTACTCACTTCTTTGTCACTGTTTAACTACAGTGAATTTGGCCTCATCGTCGGTGGCCTTGCTTTTAAGATGGGCTGGATGTCTGGCGACATCTTGGTGGCAGTGGCTATAGCCGTTTCATTGTCGTTCTTAATCGCTGCACCTCTCAACAAAGCGGGTCACAAACTTTATCAACAATCAGGTCGCTGGTTAAAAGAGCACGCTGCTGAGAAGCTCCACCAACGCGACAAACGAATTGACCCAGGTCGGGCTCAGGTTCTAATTCTTGGCATGGGACGCATTGGTACTGGTGCCTACGACGAATTACGCTCACGCTACGGCAAAGTGAGTTTAGGTGTAGAAGTTCGTGAAGACGCGGCACATAACCACAGAAGCCATGGCAGAAACGTTATTTCTGGTGACGCAACTGACCCGGATTTCTGGGAACGAATTTTAGACACAGCAAACGTAAAACTGGTGATCTTGGCTATGCCTCACCACCAGGGTAATCAAACCGCCTTAGAACAATTAAAATCACGCAACTTTAAAGGTCAAATAGCGGCAATTGCCGAATATCCAGATCAGCTCGAAACACTGAAAGAGAATGGCGTCGATGCGGCATTTAACATTTACAGCGAAGCTGGCAGCGGTTTTGCCCGACATGTTTGTGAACAATTGAATCCGAACATCAATAAAATATAATATTCAACATGTTCCATTCAACCTCTCAAAATTGCGCTTTTTTTGCACTTTTGAGAGGTTTTTGTTCAAAAAACCAACCGCAATTAGACACCACTCACCAAAACCACCTTTAAATTAGATACTTTCTAATATAACCCCCTTTATATTATTTTTTTGCTCATATTCGGTTGCTTTTTTTAGCCAGAATGGCAAATTGAATACAGTTGATTTAGAAATTATTTAAAAGGAAGTTCTATGTGTTCAGTATTTGGCATTCTCGACATTAAAAGTGATGCCGCAGCACTTCGCCCTATTGCTTTAGAAATGTCTAAAAAGCTTCGTCACCGTGGCCCAGACTGGTCTGGTATCTATGCTGGTGAAAAAGCTATCCTTGCTCACGAGCGTCTAGCTATCGTCGGCCTAAATAGTGGTGCTCAACCACTATATAGCCAAGACAAAAAACACATTCTTGCAGTCAATGGCGAAATCTATAACCACAAAGAACTTCGCGCTCGCTATGAAGATAAATACCAGTTCCAAACTGACTCTGATTGTGAAGTCATTCTTGCGCTTTACCAAGAGATGGGTGCCGACCTTTTAGAAGAACTTAACGGTATTTTCGCTTTCGTTTTATATGACGAAGAGAAAGACGAATACCTAGTCGGCCGCGACCATATTGGCATCATCCCGCTTTACCAAGGCTACGATGAGCACGGCAACTATTACGTTGCTTCAGAGATGAAAGCACTGGTTCCAGTTTGTAAGACGATCAGTGAGTTCCCTCCTGGTAGCTTCTACTCTTCTAAAGATACAGAACCTCAACGCTACTACATCCGCGATTGGAACGAATACGCAGCCGTTCAAGGTAACAGCACAAGCAAAGAAGAGCTAACTGAAGCGCTAGAAGCTGCTGTTAAGCGTCAACTAATGACTGACGTTCCTTACGGTGTACTTCTATCTGGTGGCCTTGATTCATCAATCACTTCTGCAGTCGCTAAACGTTTTGCAGCAATGCGTATCGAAGATGACGAGCAATCAGAAGCTTGGTGGCCACAACTACACTCATTTGCTGTTGGCCTAGAAAATGCTCCCGATCTGATTGCTGCACGTGAAGTTGCGGACAAAATCGGTACTGTACACCATGAGATGACTTACACCATTCAGGAAGGCTTAGATGCAATCCGTGATGTTATCTACCACATCGAAACTTATGATGTTACGACCATCCGTGCTTCAACGCCGATGTACTTGCTAGCTCGTAAGATCAAAGCAATGGGTATCAAGATGGTACTTTCTGGTGAAGGTGCTGATGAAATCTTTGGTGGCTACCTGTACTTCCATAAAGCGCCAAACGCAAAAGAGTTCCACGAAGAGACGGTACGTAAACTTCTTGCTCTAAGCATGTTTGACTGTGCTCGTGC
Organism: Vibrio sp. 10N.222.54.E6; assembly: GCF_041473955.1. Taxonomy (NCBI): domain Bacteria; kingdom Pseudomonadati; phylum Pseudomonadota; class Gammaproteobacteria; order Vibrionales; family Vibrionaceae; genus Vibrio; species Vibrio sp. 10N.222.54.E6. Next base: position 421,557 of record NZ_JBFRTD010000010.1, read on the forward strand.
AAACAAATCACTTGCAGCATGGGGAGTCGAAGGTCGTGTACCATTCTTGGATAAAGAGTTCATCGATGTGGCTATGCGTTTAAACCCTGAAGACAAAATGTGCGGTAACGGTAAAATGGAGAAACACATCCTACGTGAGTGTTTTGAAGACTACTTACCAGATTCAATCGCATGGCGCCAAAAAGAACAGTTCTCTGATGGTGTTGGCTACGACTGGATTGATACATTGAAAGCAACGGCTGAAGAAAAAGTAACGGATCAACAAATGGAAGCTGCTCAGTTCCGTTTCCCTTACAACACACCAACAACCAAAGAAGGTTATGCTTACCGTGAAATCTTTGAGGAGCTATTCCCTCTAGAATCGGCGGCAGAGTGTGTACCTGGCGGCCCTTCAGTTGCCTGTTCATCAGCAAAAGCGATCGAGTGGGATGAGTCATTCAAAAACTGTGTAGACCCATCAGGCCGTGCGGTACAAGCCGTTCACAACGACGCCTATAACGCTTAAGCGTTTGAAAAATCAAATACTAAAAAAGGCGCATTATGCGCCTTTTTGTTTTAAGCCTAGTTTTTACTTTTTAATATTTCACTTATACGTGAGCTTGTAGTGCTTCGTTTTCAATACTGATCGGAACCACTTGGCTGATCATTTTTACGAGCATAATGGATCGAGCTTCGCCATCTTTCTGATGGTAAATAGCTTCAACACCCGCAAACTGGCCACTATTAATTTTGACAACTTGCCCTGATTCAAACTCAACACAGCAATCTTCAACTTCGCTACTGCAACACTTCTCGAACTCTTTTAGCTCAAAAACCAAATCACCTTGGACTTCATACGGCCTTGCACCGAACTTAATAAAGTCGACAACACCACGAGTTGAACGAACGGTAGTAAAGCTTGGGCCTTGCTCATAATCAAAACGGACAAAGATATAGGATGGGAACAGCGGTTCTTGGACCAGCTTCTCTTTCCCTCTCACTACCTTTTCGACTTCTATTTGAGGGTAAAAGCACTCTACCCCCTGATTTTCTAGGTGCTGTTGAGCGCGTTTTTGATCACCACGCTTACAGTAAAGTAAATACCAACGTTTCATTTAACTCGCCATCTTCGTTCTTTGGACATTTAACCACAGCCTAAAACAGTTTAGTCGCCGTTAATAAATGAGTCCTGATAAGCGAGAAATTACGCGCAACAGACAGACTTATCAACCAAAAAGTCATAGGTAAAAAATTTGGTCAGTCATTGTACAAGGAACATTTAGAGATCAAAAGACTCATTGCTGTAAGCATATGTATATCGCAGATAATATGAATAACATTCCCTATAAGATCATAACGATAGGCTAGGGCAATAGATCTAAACATTTTTATTGGATAGGATCTTAAAAAAGGTTACTAACCAACCAGGTCAAATATGGAAAATTAGTTTGCAGCACAAGCAGAATGGGCCACATTAAAAGTAAATTTATTTAATATCAACACTTTAGCAAAACCAAGTTATCGTGACCACAAAATACGCCTATTGCAGACTTTTACCCTACTGTGTATACATGAATGACTATAAAATCTTTTAATACCTAAAATTAGTAAAACTTATGCCAAGCAATCACAACATCTTTGGCCACCCTAGAGGCCTATTTTTATTATTTAGCACAGAGCTATGGGAACGTTTCTCCTACTACGCGATGCGTGCCATCCTTGTTTTATTTTTGACTGACACGACCCTCAACGGTGGGCTTGGTTGGTCAACGAAAGACGCACTTGATCTCTACGGTATTTACACTGGCTTAGTCTACATCACGCCATTGATCGGTGGCTGGATTGCCGATAACTACTTAGGACAACGTAAATCGATCCTAGTGGGTGGTGTATTAATGGCACTCGGCCAATTTACACTCGCTCTTCCTAACGGCGCTATTGGCTTAGACCAAGTAAATGCTCTTTATCTAGGTTTAGCACTCCTTATCAGTGGTAACGGTATGTTTAAGCCAAACATCTCGACCATGGTTGGCGACCTATACCAAGAAGGCGATAACCGCCGTGACGGTGCATTCACCATTTTCTACATGGGCATCAACTTAGGTGCATTATTAGGTGGCTTGATTTCAGGCGCTGCTGTCGACTCTTTCGGCTGGAAAGCAGGTTTCTTAGCCGCTGGTATTGGTATGGTTATTAGCTTAATCATGCAAATGACAATGGCTCAATCTTGGTTAGGTAACATTGGTTCAGTGCCAGCAGCTGCGCGAGCAAAAGCACTGAACCAATCTAAAGAAAAAACGCCACTAACCAAAGAAGAGTTCGATCGATTAAAAGTTATTCTGGTTATGGGTCTATTCGTCATAGTTTTCTGGGCGGGCTTTGAACAAGCTGGCGGTCTGATGAATATCTATACTCAACAATATACTGACCGCATGATTGGTGGCTTTGAAGTCCCAGCGGCGTGGTTCCAATCTCTGAACCCATTCTTCATCATTACACTTGCACCAATCATTGCTGCATTTTGGGTTAAGCTTGGTAAGCGTGAACCAAATTCTCCAGTGAAATTTGCAATGGCTTTGTTCTTCCTAGCTCTTGGTTTTGTGTGCATGATGGGCGCTGTAATGGAGCAAGGTGGCGACCTAACAGTGAAAACATCAATGCTGTGGCTAGTCGGTGCTTTCTTCTTCCATACCCTTGGCGAACTTTGTCTATCTCCTATTGGCCTGTCGTTGGTCACTAAGTTAGCTCCGCTTCGTCTCGCATCACTAATGATGGGGGCATGGTTTGGCTTCAACGCTGTCGCAAACTACGTAGCTGGCCTTGTGGGTTCTCACGTTGGTGAGCTTGGCGCAATGTCTATCTTCGGTGGTATCGCAATTACAGCGACAATAAGTGGCGTCTTACTGCTTCTTTGTGCTGGCAAGCTTGTATCATGGATGCATGGCGTAGAAAGCAACATGATGCTTGAAGCAGAGCCAAAAGCAGAAACTTCGGTTGCTTAATATCTAGACCTATTTCAAGAAGAAACATCCAGATCAAAAAGGGCTGCTCATTGAGCAGCCCTTTTGCTATTTTTAGATATGCATGACAATTTAGGCGAAGTCGTATTTAACGATACAGCGCCACTAACTCCGCCATCATATCGATGTGCGAGTCTCTATCATTCAGACACGTAATGTAGCTAAAGTCTGAGCCACCAGCGTCAATGAAGGTCTCTTTACACTGATCCGAAATCTCTTCTAACGTTTCTAAACAATCCACAGAAAATGCAGGCGCCATAATATCGATTTTTTTGATGCCTTTGCTTGGCAATGATTCAAGTGTCTCGTCAGTGTATGGCTTCAACCACTCTTCTCGACCAAATCGAGATTGGTATGTCATGGTGATATCGTCCGCTGATAAGCCTAACTCAGCAGCAAGGAGCTTTGTTGTCGCTTCACAATGCTGTGGGTAGATGTCGCCTTCATCAGCCAATCGTTTCGGAATACCGTGGAAAGAACAAACTAAATGATCGGCTCTACCATTTTTATCCCAATGGCTACGCACGCTTTCAGCCAATGCTTTTGCGTAGCTTGGGTGCGCGTAGTAGTCGCGAATAAAGCGATAGCTCGGAATCACTGGCATCTGCTTAAAGGCCTTGGTTAAGCCATCAGATACGGCCGCTGTGGTTGTGCCTGAGTATTGAGGATATAAAGGCAATACGATGATGTCTTCAACGCCCTGACCCATTAATTGCTCAACGCCCGTTTTAAGGCTTGGGTTACCATAGGTCATACCCAGCGCTACGGGTATCTGTAATTTTTTCTGGAGCTTTTCGGCTTGTCTTTGAGAGTACACAAGCAGTGGTGAGCCTTCATCCATCCAAACAGACTGATACAGCTTAGCCACTTTCGGCGCTCTAATCGGTAAGATCACCCCATGTAAAATAGGACACCACAACCAACGCGTTAAGTTTACGACTCGCTTGTCGTGTAAGAATTCACTCAAAAATCGACGAACGCCAGCTGGGGTCGCTGAGTCTGGTGTTCCTAAGTTCACCAGTAAAACGCCCTGCTTTTTATTATTTTCCATAGATACCTGAGACCAATATGTGATTTTCTGGAACGTAATATACTAATCTACATAAGTTTAAGATCATTGTTGTGCTACTAAATTTAAGAATAATCGTTCTTAACCTAGGTGATCACAACATCACATTGATCGTTAGCCGCGCGAATCTAAGCCGTACCACGGAAACAGTGCACAATCGAGTTTATCTAGATTGGTATATGACTAAAAATTGAAACAAAAAAAGCGACCTTAAGGTCGCTTCCAATATATCAAATTCTAAAACTGGCTGTTAGCCAATTATGCTAGTGCTTTCTCAAGTTCTGCACTAACTTCAGCAACTTGCTTAGTACCGTCGAACTTAAGGTACTTAGTGTTACCTGCTTCAGCTTCTTTACCGTAGTAAGAGATAAGCGGAGCTGTTTGATCGTGGTATACACCTAGACGTGCACGAACTGTTTTTTCTTTGTCGTCATCACGAACCACTAGCTCTTCGCCAGTGATGTCATCTTTACCTTCTTCTTTAGGCGGGTTGTACACATTGTGGTATGTACGGCCAGAAGGAAGGTGAGCACGACGACCAGCCATACGCTCAACAATCACATCGTCAGCTACGTCGAATTCAACAACGTAGTCTACTGCGATACCCATTTCTTTTAGGCCATCAGCTTGAGGGATTGTGCGTGGGAAACCGTCTAGTAGGAAACCTTTCTCACAGTCATCTTGAGCGATACGCTCTTTGATTAGACCAAGGATAATTTCATCAGAAACTAGCTGACCAGCGTCGATTACTGATTTTGCTTGCTTACCAAGCTCAGTACCCGCTTTGATAGCAGCACGTAGCATGTCACCAGTTGAAATTTGAGGGATACCAAATTTGTTCATGATGAAGTTAGCTTGAGTACCTTTACCCGCGCCAGGAGCACCTAGAAGAATGATGCGCATGTTTAATCCTCTTATAAAAATTATGATTTATACCGAAGCTCACTATCCCGCCTTTCTGGTTCAATTTAAGTCGAACAAGAGAGATTAGGTAACAACTGAGGCTAAGCACAACTGTAAACAGAAGCAAAACGGTAAGTTTCGGTATAACGTTTAAAAATCATACAACTGGAGATGATAGGTTCATAGTACCAGCTGATTAGGTCGAGCATTCTATCACATTAATATTCAATTTTGCTTAAATTAAGACTAAAGAATGTATCGACAGCGTTTGCGTTCGTCTTGTTAGCAACTTTAGCGACATTTCGATGAAGTTAAGCGACGTTCATAAAAAAAGCCCGCATTAGCGAGCTTTTAATTATAATTATGAGCTTAGCCCAAAGTCGAAAGACTAACGTTTTGTCAGTAGTTCGTTGATTGCACCTAAGAATTGTGACGGATCTTCCATTGAGCCCTTTTCAGCCAGCATAGCTTGACCAAGTAGTAGCTCAACCCAACGGCCAAACGCTTGTTCGTCCGCTTCATCAGCCATCTGTTTCACAAGTGCGTGCTCAGGGTTAATCTCAAAGATGTACTTAACTTCAGGTGCAGCTTGACCCGCAGCTTCAAGAAGCTTAGCCATTTGAGTGCCCATCTCGAAATCATCGGTCACAACAACAGCAGGTGTAGTTGCTAACTTGAATGTCGTGCGAACCTCTTTAACACGATCACCAAGGTAAGCTTGAGTGCGATCAACAACAGACTTGAACTCTTCTTCCGTCTCTTTTTGCTTCTCTTTCTCTTCTTCACCTTCAAACTTGCTTAGATCTAAGCCTGCTTTTGTGATCGACTGGAACTGCTTACCGTCGAAGTCAGTTAGGTAATTCATCACATACTCATCGATACGATCGTACATTAGAACCACTTCAATGCCTTTTGCTTTGAACTGCTCCAAGTGTGGGCTGTTCTTAGCCGCGGCATAGCTGTCTGCCGTTAGGTAATAAATCTTGTCTTGGCCTTCTTTCATACGTTCAACGTAAGAAGCGAGGCTGATGGTTTGCTCAACAGAATCCTCTTCCGTTGATGAGAAACGAAGTAGACCTGCGATTTTTTCTTTGTTCGCCATGTCTTCAGCAGGGCCTTCTTTCAGTACTAGGCCGAACTCTTTCCAAAACTCCAAGTACTTGTCGTTGTCATTCTTCGCCATGCGCTCAAGCATAGTGAGTACACGCTTGGTACATGCGCCACGAAGAGACTGAGTTACCTTATTATCTTGCAGGATTTCACGAGACACGTTCAGTGGTAAATCGTTTGAATCAATCAAGCCGCGAACGAAACGCATGTAAGATGGCATGAACTGCTCTGCATCATCCATGATGAATACGCGCTGTACATAAAGCTTAAGGCCGCTCTTATGGTCACGATTCATCATATCCCAAGGTGCTTTAGCTGGGATGTAAAGTAGGCTTGTGTAGTCGTTCTTACCTTCAACTTTGTTATGGCTCCACGTTAGTGGATCAGCAAAGTCGTGAGATACGTGCTTGTAAAACTCTTGGTACTCTTCTTTCTCGATATCAGACTTGTTACGAGTCCAAAGCGCTTGAGCCTTGTTAATCTGCTCCCAATGCTTCTCTTCGGTGTCTTTACCTTCGTCATCTTTCACCGCTGTGAAGATAGAGACAGGGATACCGATGTGATCAGAATACTTACCAATCACTTCACGCAGACGCCATTCATTTAAGAACTCTTTGCCGTCTTCACGCATATGAAGAATGATGTCTGTACCACGAGATTCTTTCGTGATGTCTTCGATAGTGTAATCACCTTCACCCGCAGAGTGCCATTGCACGGCTTGGTCATTAGCAAGTCCAGCTGCTCGAGTGCGAACAGTCACTGCGTCTGCAACGATAAATGCAGAATAGAAACCAACACCAAATTGGCCAATAAGCTGAGAGTCTTTGCTTTGGTCTTCAGACAGCTTTGAGAAAAAGTCAGCTGTGCCTGACTTAGCAATAGTACCTAAATGCTCAATAACGTTGTCGCGGCTCATACCTATGCCGTTATCAGAGATCGTTAAAGTATTTGCTTCAGCGTTGAACGAAAGTTTCACACCTAAATCAGCATCGCCTTGGTAAAGGTCGCCATTTGATAGCGCTTGAAAACGAAGCTTATCAGCCGCGTCAGATGCGTTAGAGATCAGCTCACGTAGGAAGATTTCTTTATTTGAATACAGTGAGTGAATCATTAGGTGAAGTAGTTGTTTTACTTCAGATTGAAAGCCACGAGTCTCTTTATTTTGCGTTGCCGTTTCGCTCATTTTTACTCCAAAACATCTATACTTTATGTTGAATAATCATAGGGGCGTTGCACATTATGCCTCTCTTATGTTCATTAACATGAGGATGACAAATGTAAATTCAAGGTCAAAAAGCATAAAAACACTGTTTTTTTGATCTGTTTTTATTATCCTTGAGTGTTATAAATATAAAAGAACATAAAAGAAGCCATGATTTGGTGAAGAATTAACAGAACTTCACCTGAGATTTGTCTATTTCGCACCCCAAATCATCCAAAATAGAAGAGTTCAATGAGCAATATCGGCACAAAGTTTATTCTCGCACAGCGGTTCGTATTTGACCCAAATAGCAACTCACTTGTTGATCAGATGAGCGACGGTGAAGTCGTACGTCTTGGCAGCAATGAAAGCCGCATTCTCCTGATGCTGTCAGAAAGACCCAATGAAGTTATCACTCGTAACGAATTACACGAATATGTTTGGCGAGACCAAGGCTTTGAGGTGGACGACTCCAGCTTAACGCAAGCGGTATCGACACTCAGAAAAATGCTAAAAGACTCAACCAAATCTCCAGCATTTGTAAAAACCGTTCCTAAACGTGGTTATCAATTTATCGCGACTGTTGAGCGCTCAGCACCACTGTCATCAAACGATCAGCCAACAACAGCTGAAATTGCAGAAAGTGACGTAGAGCCTATTTTAACATTTGCTAATACCACATTAGCTGATGAGGTCATCACTGAAACTATTGATCCAGAGCCAACTGCAAAGGCTCAAGAAAATCATGTCGAAGTCGAGCCAGTAACCAATCAGGTTAAACCTAAAGATGAAAGTTCGAATAAATGGTTAACGTTTGGAATGTTACTTGTCGCTTTCATTATGCCAATACTCGTTTTAACGTTAAAGAACCCAGCAGAGTCAGAGTTTCGAACATTAGCAGAGGTTAATGGTGTCAAAGTTCAAACCCCAATCAACCATCCAACTCTGACTAGTTGGCTGCCAGCGATAGAGAAATGTGTATTGCGTTACAACACCAGCCACACTGGCATGCTAAAGCCAACTGAGGTGATTGCAACAGGCGGACAAGGTAACAATCTAGCTCTAAACTATATTCACCCTCAAGATTACTCGAGCGAGAATGTAACTCTAAGAATTTACGCAAACCAGTCGGATGTACACGACATTTGTAACGGTGGTCAGTAACATGAAATTAAAATTATCCATTATTTTACTGGTTATCTCTGCTTTCTTGAGCGGCTGGTTATACTGGGGTAGCGATGCAAAGATAGAACGCTTGCTTACGCAACACGAATGGCAATCGAAAATGGTGACTCTGATTAGCGATATCAAGCAAGAGGATTCAATCGGGCCACTGCGTAAGGTTGAGCTATCATCGAATGCGAAGTATTTGCCAAACGGTACGTATCTGAGAATGGCTGTAGTTAAACTGTATGGCACTCAGACTGCACCCGCAAACGTCATCAATATTTCCGAAACCGGTCAGTGGGATATTAACGATAATTACTTACTGATTTCACCAACGGAGTTTAAAGATGTCACTTCTGCTGAGCGACAAGACTTTTCAGAGGAGCAACTCGAGCTGATCACTCAAGTGATTAAAATGGATGCAGAACAAAGCCGACGCATTGATATTATTAATCAGAAAGCACTGCTGCTCACTAGCCTAAATCATGGTTCTACGGTGTTATTCTCAAACTAATACTGTCTCAAACTAAAATCAGATTAAGCTAAAACTCAACAGTGATTTACTGTATATCATTAAACGATATACCAATAGAAAGGGGCATGATGCCCCTTTTTTATTAACTGTTGACATCAAACTACTGTTTTAGAATTTTTAGGGGTATCTATGAATACAGAACCAAGCTCGGTAAGTGCATCAATCACCAAGGCAACCATCGCAATACACTATTGTCGTCAATGCAATTGGATGCTTCGTTCTAGTTGGTTATGCCAAGAGTTACTGCATACTTTCAGTGAAGAGATAGAGCAAGTGAGTTTACACCCTGATACCGGAGGTCGATTTGAGGTTTTTTGTAATGGAATACAGATTTGGGAAAGAAAAGCGGACGACGGTTTTCCTGAGGCTAAAGTTCTGAAGCAAAGAGTACGAAACATCATTGCTCCAGACAGAGACCTCGGCCACGTAGACTCAAAGTGAGCCTTTTCTAACGCCGCCGATTGAGTTTATTTAAAGCTCGCCACTCACGAGAACATCACCTTCAAGGCTAATGACTTTAAAGATATTATTTTCATAGATGCCATAGCTCGCTGCGTGGCCATCTCGTGGGAATGTCACCGAGCTAGGATTAAAGATAAAGATGTCATCTTGGTATTCAGCAACAGGAATATGGGTATGACCATGGGCAATAATATCACCCGCCTTTAGCTCGGGGCGTTTATTGGTGTTGTACAAATGACCATGAGTTAGAAAAATACGTTGGCCTGATTCTAATAGTACCCACGAGTAATCCATCATCATTGGAAAAGACAACAACATCTGATCCACTTCGCTATCGCAGTTACCACGAACAGCAATGATCTCTTGAGAAAACGCATTCAACTTCTCTGCAACCGCCGGCGGATTGTATCCTTCAGGGATCGGGTTTCTTGGACCATGATTCAGAATGTCACCCAATAGCACTAAATATTGCGCACCAGACGCTTGGTAGAGTTCTAATACCCTTTCTGTTGCTGGCAGCGAACCGTGTAGGTCTGAAGCAAAAAATAATTTCACACGTACTTCTCCATAAAATTTATGAGCCTATTGTACGTATCTAACAGCTACACGTCATCTCTCGCCATACCGTTGATCACGATATTATTGTAACTAACCATACCGACTATTTTATGGTCACTGACCACAGGGGCACGACTGATACCAAAACGCTCAAACAAGCGTGCACAGTACTTCACATTCATATCGGCAGACACGCTTAGCGCTGGCTTGGTCATGATCTCATAAACATTGGTTCGCTTCGGAGAACGGTTCTTAGCCAGTACTTTCTTAGCAATATCATTCATCAATACGATGCCGTATTCGTCATCTTCGTGGCGCTTATCGACAATGATGGCTTTCACTTTATGCTTCTTAGCCATCTCTATCGCTTCCAACACAGTGGTTAGCCCATCGATAATCACATACGTATTAGCCATTACATCGCTTACTCGGATTTTTTCACTGCCACTCATAACTCGTCCTCCACAACCTTAGTTAATGTTTCAACTTGGTGCGCGACCCCGACTGCATCTTCGACATCGATCTGCACTGCTATCCCTTGCCCTGACTCTTGGTCAAACTCCCCGACTTCACCGATAGTTTCTAGAATATGCCTAGCTAGGTGCTCCTCGACGACAAACAGCAGCACATCTTTTTGCACCTCTAACGTTAACCCAAAGAAGGTGCGCTTTTGGTTTAGCCCCTGCCCTCTGGCATTGTTAATCACGGTTGCCCCTGTTGCACCCGCATCACGCGCGGCGTCGAGCACGATATCGGTCTTGCTTTCTTCTACAAACGCTAAGATAAGTTTAAAGCGCATCTTTGCTCTCCTTAGAGGATTGTGATCGGTTTAGCCATTGCGTTATTTGGGCATACCCCATCACGGATATAATTGGAAATAAGCTCGCGAAAGCAATCAACCCAAAGCCATCAATTACCGGATTTCTTCCTGGCACCGTTGACGCGAGTCCCAACCCAAGTGCCGTCACTAAAGGTACCGTCACCGTTGATGTCGTAACCCCACCAGAATCGTAAGCTAACGGAATAATCAATTTGGGCGCATAAAAGGTCTGAATAACCACAATGACATAGCCAGCAATGATGTAGTAATGAATAGGGTCGCCAGCCACGATGCGATAACTACCTAGCGATATGCCAATCGCTACACCTAACGCCACGGAGATCCTCAGCCCGTTAACACTGATACTGCCACCGGAAACTTGGTTTGCCTTAATAGCAACGGCGATCAAAGAGGGCTCGGCTATCGTGGTACTGAAACCAATACAAAACGCGAAAAGGTAAACCCAGTAATAGTCAAACCAAACTAAGGCAAGGCCTGAACTGACCTTGAACTCAGTCAAAAAACTTGGTTCGGTGAGTTGCATTGCCATAGTCTCCCCTAAAGGAAACAGCGCGAGCTCTAACCCCATCAAAAAGAGCGACAACCCAAGAATGACGTAAAAGAAACCTATCAGCACTTTGCCTAAGTTATTAACTGGCTTGCGCAGCACCGCTAATTGGAAACCGAAGATGATCACCGCAATCGGAATCACATCCATGACAGTACCAAGAAAGGTGTCGATAAATTGCTGAGCACTGATCATGTCACCACCATCCCGTAGACCATGACAAACATCATCGGCAGCAGTGAAGCAAAGGCGATCAATCCAAAGCCATCAATCATCGGATTTCTCCCTTTAATCGCAGAGGCTAAACCCACGCCCAATGCGGTCACTAACGGAACGGTAATGGTCGATGTAGTCACTCCGCCAGAGTCGTACGCAATCCCAATGATGTTTTCAGGGGCAAATGCAGTGAGCACCACAACTCCAATATAACCTCCGATGATCATGTACTGAATTGGCCAACCTTTTAAGATTCGCAGCACCCCAAGTAAGATGGCGATCCCCACCGACAATGCTACGGTGAAACGCAAGCCATCGGCGTACTGTTCCATTTCGTCTAGAGAGTTGGGAATAACACCACCTTCAGCGGCCACTTCTGCTGCTTCGGCGGCCACTGCGGTTAATGCGGGTTCCGCAATGGTGGTACCAAACCCTAAACAGAAAGCGAAGGTCAATAACCAAAACACGCTCCCCTTACGAGCAAAAGCTTGAGCCATCGACTCGCCGATTGGGAACAGACCCATCTCAAGGCCAAAGATAAAAAAAGTCAGTCCAAAAACCACCAGCACTAAGCCAGTTAGAATAGACAACAGATGAGGGAGTGGTTCTTGCAAAACAGCAAGCTGGAAGAAAGCAATCACCGCCACGATCGGCAAGAGATCCCTTAGGCTACCTAACATGGCTCGAAACAAAGCAAGCACTGCCGTCATCGCAACTCCTAGTCATTGAAATTGTGTCTGGTTATTAATTACTAATAATCATGGCAAATCCTTATCATTCCTTATGTGACAAATATTACGCAGTTGGTAACATATCGGAGTAAAATGCATAAGTGTGATAGCGGTATACATCCTAACCTGATTAATTTAATTTCATTCTTTCGTAAATTGATACGGCGTAATTTGGGTATCACACAATTGAAACCAACTGATCGTTATAGTGATTTTTTCGTATTGATTGGCGTTCAAAAACAAGCCATGTCTATAATTATGTTTAATAGGGAGATTGGTATGAAGATATTGTTAACTGGTGGTACGGGATTTATTGGTTCTGAATTGGTCAAAAGTTGGAATACTGACGATGTGACATTGTTGACACGGAGCCCCGAAAAAGCGAAGCAAAACCTAAATCACCTGAACCAGAATAACCTTCATTACATTCAATCTCTTGATGAACTCAGCGATCTCAATGACTTCGATGTCGTGGTCAATCTTGCTGGCGAACCGATCGCTGACAAGCGTTGGAGTACGGAGCAAAAAGAGAGGATCTGTAACAGTCGTTGGCACATTACTGAAAAACTGGTCGAGTTAATTCATGCCAGTAGCAACCCACCGCAGGCTTTCATTAGCGGCTCAGCCGTGGGTTACTATGGCGATCAACAGCAACACCCATTTGATGAATCACTACGAGTAGAAGACGAAAGTTTTCCTCACAAAGTCTGCGCGCACTGGGAAGAGATCGCCAAGAGAGCCCAGTCCGATGAGACGCGTGTGATACTACTAAGAACGGGGATTGTGTTAGGTGAAAATGGTGGTGCTCTAAAGAAGATGCTAATGCCCTACAAACTCGGAGTAGGCGGACCACTTGGTTCAGGCGAACAGTACATGCCTTGGATTCACATGCTTGATATGGTGAGAGCCATCAACCACTTATTGTCAACTCCTCACGCTCAAGGGGAATTTAATATGTGTGCCCCGCACCCTGTCACCAACAAACTGTTCAGCAGTACACTCGCCAAGCAACTACGCCGACCTCATTTCTTATTCACTCCGAAATGGGCAATGTCGCTTCTGATGGGTGAATCTTCTTGTCTGCTCTTTGACAGCATTCGTTCCAAACCAAAGAAACTCACTGAAATGGGATTTATCTTTAGTTACTCAAGAATAGAACCAGCCTTAAAAAACTTGTTACAACATCAAGATTAATTCTTTACCCTAGAGCGATAAAGACTCTAATGAAGGATTAAGCGTGAACAAGTCGATTCTGATCACCGGTTGCTCAACGGGTATTGGCTATACATGTGCGCATGCACTACAAAAGCGTGGTTTCCACGTCATTGCATCGTGTCGTCATCCGCAAGATGTACAGCGTCTGCAAGATGAGGGACTGACCTGCATACAGCTCGACCTTTCTAACCAAGAAAGCATTGAACAAGCTGCACAACTTGCTATTGAGCTAGCGCCTAACGGATTATATGGTTTATTCAATAACGGCGCTTATGGTCAAGCTGGCGCGCTAGAAGACTTACCAACCCAAGGTCTCAAAGAGCAATTCGAAACCAACTTCTTTGGCTGGCATCATCTTGTTTGTCAGATACTTCCGCACATGCGCGAACGCGGCGAAGGTCGAATCGTACAAAACAGTTCCGTATTAGGCTTTGCGGCCATGAAATATCGTGGCGCTTACAACGCTTCAAAGTTCGCTCTAGAAGGCTGGACAGATACGTTACGTTTAGAACTGCATGGTAGTGGTATTCATATCTCGTTATTGCAGCCAGGTCCAATAGAAACCCAATTTAGAAATAATGCCCTGAAAGCTTTCAATAAATGGATCACCATTGCTGGCAGCGCTCATCAAGAAGCTTATCAACAACAAAAAGACCGACTCGAAAAAGAATCATCGAACAACGCTTTTGTTCTTCCGCCTGAAAGTTGTATTGAACCGGTTTATCACGCACTCACCGCCGATAAACCCAAACTCAGATACCGAGTGACGACCCCAACTAAAGTCTTCGCGGTATTGAAAAGAATGCTACCAAGTCGCTTGCTAGACCCTATTTTGAGAAAAGCTGCATAAATTACTAACTTTGCATCAACAGTCGCAAACTTTAATGTAACGATGTAATTTTTCCGTAACAATAAGATGTCATGATTGTCCTATCTCATCAATTATTCCCAATTGATGAACCTAATCTGGATATTTCATGACTTTAAACCGCCTTAATTGGGTCGGTGTGACTCTGGCGATTACGTTGTTTATTCTGTTTTGAGTATCTTACGCTATGCCTCACTGACCACCTCAATGATAACGCTATGCCTTCCCTGTTGAGATAACCACTCTATCAACATAGAAGCATAGCGTTTTTCTATTTTGGCTCTTTTTATTTGAGATAACCAAGTTAGATCTTGAAGTTACCAGCATCTCCCCCCATATTTGCAACGTACCCACAAAACACACCTCAAGGAACGTAAATGCAATCTCCGCATATTGTTGAACTTAATGAGCAGAACTTTCGTCAAGTATTAGAAACCTCAATGCAGACGCCTGTACTCATCCACTTTTGGGCACCAATGAGCCAAGAAAGTGCTCAGGTGATCCCTGAACTGCAAACATTAACTCAGCAATACAACGGCGCTTTTACTTTAGCTCTGTTGAATTGTGAACAAGAGCAGGCAATTGCTAGCCAATTTGGCGTACAAGCACTCCCTACTATTGCACTGTTTGTTAACGGTCAGCCTGTTGATGGTTTGGGTGGCCCACAAAGCATACAAGCGATTGTTGAAATGTTAGGAAAACACCTTCCTAGCCAAGACGAGCTCGCACTGCGTCAGGCTCTCGAGCAAATGCAAGCAGGCGAGCACGCACAAGCGCTCGCAGCAATGCAACAATTGCCAATAGAGCTGACGAGCAAAGGCGAGGTAAAACTGGCAATCGCAGAATGTTTACTAGAAACGCAACAGTTTGATCTAGCTGAAACTCAGCTAGCCACCATTCCTCTAGAGTACCAAGATAATTACTATAAAGGCTTAGTCGCAAAGCTTGAGCTTCACAAGCAAGCAGCAGACAGCCCTGAAATACAAGCATTAGAAACCGCTCTTCAGCAAGACCCATATGACGCTAAGACAGCATCTGAATTAGCATTGCAATATCACCAAGTGAATCGCAACGAAGAAGCGATGGAACTGTTGTGGTCTTTCCTTGCAAAAGATCTAAATGTTTGCAATGGCGATATGAAAAAAGAGTTCATGGATATCTTAAGTGCGCTTGGACAAGGTAACCCAGTTGCCAGTAAGTACCGCCGACAGCTGTACTCTCTGCTCTACTAACTAAACCCTAAAAGTACTAAAGATAAGCATCGTATATCTCATCGAAAATTGACAATTCAATCAATTAGTTTATCGAATAATAGAATGTAAAATGGGCCATAAAATCAATATTTTATGGCCCATTTCTCATTTATAAATTTGCTCAGAATTTAAATATGAGCCAGTATCAATACTGAACTATCAAAAACTTAAACTTGCAAAGGATTTTGTATGGCTATTGATACATTGATTACTATCGGCGTCTTTACTGCCGTCGCAATATTGTTTATTTTCGCCGGAGTAAAAACGGTTCCGCAAGGCAATAACTGGACCGTAGAACGCTTCGGCCGTTATACACAAACCCTCCAACCAGGTCTGAACCTGATCATTCCATTTATCGATAAAATCGGACAACGCATCAGTATGATGGAACGTGTTCTCGACATCCCGGCACAAGAAGTCATCTCCAAAGATAATGCAAATGTGGTTATTGATGCGGTGTGTTTCGTTCAAGTGATCGACGCGCCTAAAGCGGCTTATGAGGTGAATGATCTTGAGCACGCGATTCGTAATTTAACTCTCACCAATATCCGTACTGTACTGGGCTCGATGGAACTGGATGAAATGCTCAGCCAGCGAGACATGATTAACACCAAATTATTGAATATCGTTGATGAAGCGACAAACCCTTGGGGTGTCAAAGTTACACGTATCGAAATCAAAGACGTACAGCCACCAGCAGACCTTACCGCTGCGATGAATGCTCAGATGAAAGCCGAGCGTAACAAACGTGCAGATATCCTAGAGGCAGAGGGTGTACGACAAGCTGAGATATTGAAAGCAGAAGGTCACAAGCAATCAGAAATCTTAAAAGCAGAAGGCCAAAAGCAAGCCGCGATACTTCAAGCTGAAGCTCGTGAACGGGCTGCCGAAGCTGAGGCTAAAGCGACAGAAATGGTATCAACAGCGATTGCTCAAGGTGACATGCAAGCAGTCAATTACTTTATTGCACAAGGTTACACCGACGCACTGAAGTCTATTGGCCAAGCAGAAAACGGTAAGATCATCATGCTACCGCTCGAAGCGACTGGACTAATGGGTTCTGTTGCGGGTATTGCAGAGATGTTTGCACATAAGAATGACAAGGGTAGTAAGGACTAACTTATGGTCGAATTGCTCGAACAAGTAAACTACTGGCATTGGTTAGCGTTTGGCCTAGCATTGTTAGCGCTTGAGCTAATTGGAACCGCTGGTTACTTTTTATGGATAGGCATATCTGCCATGCTAGTCGGGGCCCTATTAGGCGCACTACCAATCGGTTGGCAGATGCAATGGCTATCCTTTGCGAGCTTCTCGCTTATCACCACTTGGCTGTGGTGGAGAAGACAGCTGTCTAGTGACAAGCAATCTGACTCTACTCGAGACCTTAATCAGCGAGAGAAGCAACTGATTGGAAGAAAGACTCGCCTCTTAGAGCCGGTACAAAAAGGTAACTGCAGGATAAAGCTAGGGGATAGCTCATGGTCTGCGATGAGTACACATGATATTGATGCGGGAGAGGAAGTCGTGATTACTGCTGTCGATGGCATTGTTCTCACTATAAGCCCTACTAAACAATAATCAAGAAAACCCTCCGTCAAAGCCATAAGTAACCAACTTATGGCTTTTTCTCTACAAGTGAATCAATAATTGGGCAATGGCTATTTGAGTCACCAGGGCATTGTTCAACCCACTCTTTCAATGTCTTCTGAATGATCAGTAAGTCTTCAATTTTTTTATTCACTTCTTCCAATTTACTTAACGCTTTTGCTTTAACATCGGCACTTTCGCGACATGGGTTGTCGGCTAATTCAACAAGCGCACGACACTCATCAAGCGAAAAACCAGCGCTTCTCGCTTTCGCTACGATTCCGAGCTCTTTAATCTGCTTCTCACCATAAGACCGATAACCATTTTCAGAACGCAACGGTGCAGATATCACCCCTTTGTCTTCATACAAACGAATAGACTTAGGTGATAACTGCGTGAGGCTTGCAACTTCGCTTATGTTCATAATATTACTCAAGTAAATATCGCATAAAAACTATTTAGAAACCTAAGACTATTATTCAAACATCTAGGAATGCTAACTACCGAAACAAAAACATTGAAGCAATATAATGTTCGAAAATAAAGTCTGCTGTTTATGGCTATTTTACATCAAATGATGAGAGTAGCTTAGATTTTCCAACAAACCCAAACACCAACTATCAACAAGTTACTGTTTGAAATAGCAAAATAGGCATTCATTATTTTTCATAGGAAATTTTTTGATTTTTTTGATTTTTGAGAAATACCTCACATACTAATGAATATCTCTTGTTTGAAGAGATTTTTAGTGAGGTGTCATTATGAAATGTTATCTAGCGTTAATTTTTAGCTTAGTTTTAAGCTTCTCTGTATCCGCCCAAAATGTAGGAAGCACTGCATCTGGACCGATCATAAAATGTGACTTAGGAAGTAGTGTTGTAGAATATATGCCTATCGTTATATGCAAGCATAGTAATGGTAAGGTTCTACACTAACAAAAAAGGAGCCTAGGCTCCTTTCCTTTAAAACTCGATTAATTGTTTGATTATCGTTTTACGTTCTTCTTTGGAAGCTTTGTTAAACCAATATTCGAACATTTCAATCTCTTTGACATTATCACCTAAAGAATCAACAACACCATTTCGATTTGCTACAGACCAGTTAATAACGGAGTCTCTTTGTTCTGTTGGAATTTGTTCAAACCAATATTTTGACATCTCTTGAGCTTGGCTTACCGGCTCTTGCTGAAGCGCGGGAACTGCAACTACAGGTGCGGCTGCGGCTACAGGTGCTGCCATAACAGATTTAGCTGTTGCGTTTTTATCACCCGTATTTACGATTGCTTCGATGTAGCCAGCAGGAATAGAAAACGAAATGCTGTTCGCATTTGAAACCTGGACATCAAAAATTAGATCTTTAAAAGGTGCTTCGTTGAAGATTTCATTAGATACAGGAAATTTCACATACTGTGTTTGAGTACATATATCGCTGCATGTTTCAGCTGAAGCCGCATAAGGTTTTAATGGCACTTTACCTTCAGAACCTTGAACTAAGACAGAGCGATACTCGTTGTAATTTTTAAAGTACTGAAGCTCCATCGTTATGTATGAATCAGGTACCGTTACAGTACTGTTTGGGGTAACGTAATTTAGCTCTAAAGACGAGTTAACTAGCTGACCTTGTCTAACTTCAAGCACATCAGGAGACAGCGACTCACCAACGACAATTTGGTAATTTTGCTTACTCTCTATTCTTTTAACAGAATCTGTAAAATCACTATTAGAATCTAATGTTGTACATCCAATTAAGAATAAAGGAATCGATGCTAAAACTATTTTTTTCATATTAACTACCTCGAGGGTTTCCCCATAATATTATTCGATGCCTTTTCTTTCTTAGGCTGGACCAGAAATGAATATGCGCCGACTAATTAGTCAGCGCATCTCTTTACTTAAAGCATGGTTTCAATTAGAAGCCGTACTCTAAACCAATACGTGTAACGAACGTATCTGTGTTAGCAATAGAACCTTTATCGTCAGCTTTGATATCACGCTGTGCAATACGGATGTAAGGAACAAAGCCGTTATGAACGTACATTAGCTGACCTGAGATTACGCTATCTTCATCAGCGTTTTTAACACCATCAGTTTCAGACTCTAGGTTAGCTGCGTAACCTAGTTTGAAGCCCCAAGGGCCGTTCCAGTACTGACCGATTACAGAGTATGAAGCCTGTTCAGACTTAGCGCCGCCTTGAACATCTGACTCACCCGCTTTGTAGGCTGCAGAAATACCGAAACCTGCTGGAAGTGACGCTTCAAAACCGATTAGATAACCAAATGTATCAGCCATTTCAGCAGAAGTTGCAGCAACTGCAGGAGTTGCACCGCCAAAGTTTACGCCATCACAACCCGTAGCAACTAAACATGTACCAGCAGCAGTTCCAGCTGTTGCAGCTGTTAGTTGACGATCTGATTCTGATTCAACAGCAGCGTGGAAAGTAACCGTATCAGCTAAACGGTAGTGAGCAGCCGCGCCGTAGAAGTAGTTATCTTTAACACTTGAGTCACCACGACCTGTTGCTAGGTTGAATGTAAAACCATTCAAGTCAGCAGAATCGTATCGAGCCATATCACCATGACGGTCACGGTTGTATTTAACATCGCCGCCCCAGTCCCATACTGCGCCCAAACCTGGGTTAGCATAAGGCCAGTCAATTACTTCATACATTGGCGTCAGCATACGACCAAAACGTACTTTACCCCAGTCACCTTGCAGGCCTAAGAACGTATCACGATTACCTAGTGTCGCACCGTCACCGTTTTCACCAACGTAACCAGATTCAATTTGCATGAATACGTTCACGTTCTCGAACATGTCTTTACTTGCACGGAAACCAATTCGAGATTCATTCTCGTAATCGTATCCCGTACCTGTATCAGTTTTTACGCCGTTTTTAGTTTTTTCTGAATCGTAGTTAACAACAGAGATTGCTGCTACACCGTAAGCCTGAACGTTAAAATCTGAGATAACACCAACTTGAGAAGATTCAGATGCGAATGCACCACTTGAAATCATCGCAACTGCAGCACCAAGTAAAGTACGTTTGAAAATTTTGTTTTCCATGGAATAAAACTCCTAAAAATGGATATAGCTGTTTGAATATTTCCCGCCTAAAGTTGGCCGCCGTAGAGAGAAATACCTTTTCTTGTTTGAGAACCCTGAAACACCGAATTCTCGATTTCCTTTCTGGTTATACACAATGTGCATCCATGCCAATAAGACTAACTTCACCCCAAAAAAGATCAATGAGAACTTAATTTTCATCTAAAAAAATATGAGTTGGTGCAAATTTATCATGTACTTAGTGATCCAGATCTACTAATTGAAAAAACCGAGGGGCAAAAGAGTAAAAACATTAAAAAACAAAAACTTACTAACACAGCAGCCTCTTAAAAATTGATATCACTCGCATTTAGCAAACAACTATAACAACATTTCATTAATGTTGAGCGTCATCACTGTCCTGATTTCATAGTTCGTATAGGAACAAATTTCTCAACAATTAAAAAGTGATTACTTTTATATCAGAAACGAAAAAGGCACTCCCTTGAAAGGAGTGCCTTTGAGCTTTTTTTATCTGTATTTACTTACGAAATAAGGGCTATTAGATCTTCTTCTGTTCTTATTTCGATACCTAAATCTTGTGCTTTAGTCAGTTTAGAACCAGCGGCTTCACCAGCAAATAAGATATCCGTTTTCTTAGACACGCTACCGGTTACTTTTGCACCTAAAGCTTGCAAAGCAGCTTTCGCTTCGCTGCGACCTAATTTAGAAAGTGAGCCAGTCAACACAACTACTTTGCCTTCTAACGGTAGCTCTTGATCATCCGCAACAGCTTCAATTGCAGGCCAGTTAACTCCAAGCTCGATAAGTTGGTCGACTACTGCTCTGTTTTTCTCTTGTGAGAAGAAGCTCGTGAGGTGACTTGCTACGATGTCACCAATATCTGACACTTCAACCAACTGCTCATGAGTTGCAGCTTGAACCAACTCTAGCGTTTTAAAGTGCTGAGCTAAGTTCATAGCCGTCGCTTCACCGACTTCTCGAATTCCTAAAGAATAAAGGAAGCGTGCCAATGTCGTGTCTTTCGCTTTGTTAAGCGCACTCACTACATTCTGTGCCGATTTAGGTCCCATACGATCAAGAACCGTAATCACGCCCGCGCTCAACTTAAACAGGTCCGCTGGCGTTTCGACCATTTCGCGATCCACAAGCTGTTCTATCACCTTTACGCCAAGGCCATCGACATCCAGCGCCTTTCTAGACACAAAGTGCTTAAGTGCCTCTTTACGCTGCGCCTGACACACTAAACCGCCAGTACAACGCGCTACAGCTTCGCCCTCTACGCGCTCCACTGCAGAATTACATACAGGGCAGGCGTCCGGGAACACAATGTCTTTAGCCGTCTCAGGACGACGATCTTGTACAACAGCTACAATTTGTGGAATGACGTCACCAGCACGGCGGATAATCACGCTATCTCCGACCTTCACACCTAAACGAGCGATCTCATCAGCATTGTGCAGCGTTGCATTACTCACCGTCACGCCGCCAACAAAAATAGGTTCAAGCTTAGCAACCGGCGTAATAGCGCCTGTACGACCGACCTGAAACTCAACATCATTGAGCAGAGTAATTTCTTCTTGAGCTGGGAACTTATAAGCAATAGCCCAGCGAGGTGCGCGTGCAACAAAACCTAGAGTTTCTTGTGCGGCAATGTCATCAACCTTAATCACCACCCCATCAATTTCATAAGCCAAGGTGTCACGACGAGTCATGATATCTTGGTAATAGGCTTTTACATCTTCAAGAGAACTTAGCTGCTTTGTCTCTGGGCACATAGGCAAGCCCCAAGCTTTCAGCTGCAGGAATCGTTGATAGTGGCTATTTGAAAGCTCAGCGCCTTGTACAACACCGACACTGTATGCGTAGAAAGCCAAGGGGCGTTTTGCTGTAATACGAGAATCAAGCTGACGTAAGCTACCTGCGGCGGCATTACGTGGATTCACAAAGACCTTCTCGCCCTTCTTCAATGCCATCTCATTCAATTTGTCGAAGCCCGCTTTTGGCATAAACACTTCGCCACGTACTTCAATACGTTCCGGCCAACCTTCACCTTGTAACTTAAGCGGAATCGAGCTGATCGTACGCACGTTTTCGGTAATATTTTCGCCAGTCGCACCATCACCACGCGTCGCTGCCTGTACTAAGGTGCCTTTTACATAGAGTAGGCTCACCGCTAAACCATCAAGCTTAGGTTCACAACAGAAGGTCTTTAGGTTCGCAGTTGGCGCTCGATCAGACATGCGCTTATTGAACGCATCTAAATCGTCATCAGAGAAAGCATTATCTAAAGAAAGCATCGGGATCTCATGGGTCACTTGAGTGAAGCCGTCTAGAGGCTGACCGCCGACACGCTGACTCGGCGAATCTACCGTCACAAGTTCTGGGTTCTCTTCTTCGAGCTTTAGCAGTTGTTGCATCAATCGATCGTACTCGACATCAGGGATCTCAGGGCTATCTTCTACGTAATAACGAACGGCATGATAGTGCAGAGTTTCTCTTAACTGCTCTAAGGTAACTTGAATCGATTCTTTCATATCATTCTCTGTCGTGATTGAAATATCAAAAAGGGCTCCCTTAGGAGCCCTTTTCTATAAATATAGATTATTTACAAGGCTAAACAATACGGCTAGGCGTTAGCTGCCGTCATAAAGTCTCGGATTTGCTTACGGTAATCAGACAAACGGTTTGGCGTCATTAAGTTACGTGACTCATCCAATACGTTTCCGCCCATATCGTCGGCAATTTTCTGTGCAGCACTCAGCATCACATTGAAGTTTTGATCAGCTTGACCATAACAAGGCAGCGTCATAAAGAACGAAATACCTTTTGTGGTAAAGTCAGCAGGATCGTCATGTTCTAGTGTTCCTGGCTGCATCATATTTGCTACGCTGAAAATAACTTTTGGCTCATCGCTCGCTTGTGCAAAGCAGTGATAAATCGACATTTCACCATAAGCTAGGCCGTTGTTCTCCATGCTACGGAAAAGTTCAGTACCCACAAATGGGATCTCCCCAGCACAGTGAACATTAAGAACAATGACTTCAAGGCCAAGATCTTCATCTGAATGAGCTTTTTCATCTAACTTACTTTCGTCAGCTAAATTAACTTCGTTACCCAACTGAGCTTCCCCAGCTAAGTTAGCATCTTTATCTAACTTAGTTTCTTCAACCGAAGTAACACTTTGTGCAGCAACCACTTCTTTCCCAATAAATGGTTCGCTTGGCGTTAAGCCTTCGCTAGAAAGTAGTGGATCAGCGACCGCATCAGAGGCTTCTTCAAACGAACCGTACTGCTCTTTAAAGCCTGCGTGATTTTGTTTTTGCTCGTCAGTCAATTCAAAGTTCGGAACTTCAGGTTCAACAACCTTCTCTTCCTCAACCTGTTCAAGCTCACCTTTAACTTCGATCGGGTCTTCAACACTGAAAGAAGGAAGATCATTCAATTCTATTTCGTCTTCGTGAGCTTCTTTTTGCTGTGGCGCTGACAATGGATCTGAGTCAATCAGCGGATCAGTTGCAGACGGTGAGACAGCAAAATCCGGTTCTTTACGCTCTTTTCGGATTATCTCAAAATCATCCTCAGGAGCGAATGAACGGTTTGGGATCGTTTCAGCTTCATCTAAGCTGTCATTATCAAGCTTACCAAGCGGCTTATCTCCAAACTTTGCTTTCCCTTCTTTCTTACTCGTCCATAGACCATGGAACAATAATGCGGCGATAGCTAATGCGCCAACAATAATGAGTACAAATCGCAATTCCTGCATTTTTCGCTCTCAGCTTTCTTAGTCAACTAGCTATAAAAACGCTGTCACTAAGTTAGGTTAATTTGGCTAATCTCACTACTCTATCAAAAGTAGCCACTGTTTTAGAACCACTTAATACAATTAGTTCATTACTTGGTGTGATTTTCACCACGCTTTTTTTCTTAATTTCGGTCGAGTACACTAGAGATGTTTGCTATTTAACCAAATTCACATGTGACCCAATTTAAATATGACTATTGAATCTGTTCCTCGCTCTGGCTTTGGCTATTTTATTTTCGGAATAAAAATTGCCTTATCGCCGAGTATCCGTAAGTTTGTACTGCTTCCTCTTATCGCTAACGTGTTACTTGTGGGCGGTGCTTTATTTTATATTTTCTCCAACTTAAACACTTGGATTGAAGGCTGGATTGGTGCATTGCCAAGTTTCTTGTCGTGGTTGTCATATATCCTATGGCCACTACTTGTGTTAACCGTTTTGGCCACGTTTTCGTATTTCTTCAGTACACTCGCTAACTTTATTGCCGCACCTTTCAACGGATTACTCGCGGAAAAAGTCGAAGAACTGCTGAGTGGTAAAAAAGTCAATGATGATGGTTTACTGGATGTACTTAAAGACACCCCTCGTATTTTAGCAAGAGAATGGCGCAAGCTTGTCTATATCCTGCCAAAAGCGATCGGTTTGTTCCTACTTTTGTTAATTCCAGCGCTAGGACAAACTGTTGCACCGTTTTTATGGTTCATTTTCACTGCATGGATGTTAGCTATTCAGTACGCTGACTACCCGTTCGACAACCATAAAATCAAGTTCGATGACATGAGAAATAATTTGAAACAAAAGCAAGGTAAGAGCTACAGCTTCGGCGCACTTGTTTCCGTGTTTACTACCATTCCAGTTTTAAACCTGATTGTGATGCCAGTTGCCGTCTGCGGCGCTACTGCAATGTGGGTTGCAGAGTTTAAAGACCAAGCCCTACGCTCTCGTCTATAGCTATCGCCTATAGTTCTACAGCCTGCTCTAACAACGCCTATCTTTTTGAAGTTCTGATTTCAATAAAGATAGGCGTGAATCCTGCGACATCTCTATATGATATAACTTTTTAATCCTTTTACCTTTTTTTCAACTTGTTTAATCTAAATTCAAGCTAAACAAACATCGAAAGACACTAGACGGTAAATTGGTAGATATACTACGTTTAGTTCTGTCATTAAATGAAGGAATATCGCATGAGCAAGATCTACGAAGACAACACCCTAACGATTGGTAACACACCTTTAGTCCGCCTAAACAAGGTAAGCAAAGGTAACGTCCTAGCTAAGATCGAAGCTCGTAACCCAAGCTTCAGCGTTAAGTGTCGTATCGGTTCAAACATGATCTGGGAAGCAGAAAAAGCAGGTACGCTTAAGCCAGGTATCGAGCTTGTTGAGCCTACCAGTGGTAATACAGGTGTTGCTCTTGCATTCGTAGCTGCAGCGCGCGGTTACAAGCTAACACTAACAATGCCTGAATCAATGAGCCTAGAACGTCGTAAGCTGCTTAAAGCTCTTGGCGCAAACCTAGTGCTAACTGAAGCACCAAAAGGTATGAACGGCGCGATTGCTAAAGCTGAAGAGATTGTTGCTTCAGACCCAGACAAATACCTACTACTGCAACAATTCAACAACCCAGCGAACCCACAAATTCACGAGCAGACAACTGGCCCTGAAATTTGGGAAGCAACAGATGGTGAGATCGATGTGTTTGTAGCCGGTGTAGGTACAGGTGGCACTATCACTGGAACAAGTCGTTACATTAAAGGTGAAAAAGGCAAAGCCATCACTTCTGTAGCCGTTGAACCAGCAGAATCTCCAGTGATTGCGCAGGCACTTGCAGGTGAAGAAATCAAACCAGCACCACACAAAATCCAAGGTATTGGCGCAGGTTTCATTCCTGGCAACCTAGATTTAGACATTATTGACCGTGTAGAGTCAGTAACTTCTGAAGAAGCAATTGAGATGGCTCAACGCCTAATGAAAGAAGAAGGTATCCTAGCGGGCATCTCATCTGGTGCAGCAGTAGTAGCAGCAAACAGAATTTCGGAACTACCTGAATTTGCAGGGAAAACTATCGTTACTGTACTACCAAGCTCGGGCGAGCGTTACCTTAGTACGGCCCTATTTGCTGGTATCTTTACGGAAAAAGAGAACCAACAATAATATGTGGTCAAATCAATTTTTCGTCCAAAAAAGCCCCATTTAGGGGCTTTTTTGTTGATCCCTGCCTCACCTTTGGTAATATCGGGTCTGTTTTATTTTTCGCTTCAAAATAAAAGAAGCAATAAACAAATTCTGAAAGTCATGAGTACTCAACAAAAGACGACCATGGCTGGATAAAAATTTATAACCAGTCTAAGTTCTAACACGAACATGGCGTACTAGCCTCTAGCGCATTTGAGCTAAAGCAGTTAAGCTAAATCTGGTTACAAACTTACAAAAAATAAATTAATTGGGGTATATAAAATGTACGAGAAGCAAGTAGAAATCACAGCAGAAAACGGTCTTCACACTCGTCCAGCTGCACAGTTTGTTAAAGAAGCAAAATCTTTCGACGCTGACATCACAGTGACTTCTAACGGCAAAAGCGCTAGCGCGAAAAGCCTGTTCAAACTACAAACTTTAGGCCTAGTAAAAGGTACTAACGTTACTATTTCAGCTGAAGGCCCTCAAGCTCAGCAAGCTGTAGACCACCTAGTTGCTCTTATGGATCAACTACACTAATACGGTCTCCTTCTTTCAAAGCCATTTTGCACAGCAAAGTGGCTTTGTTCGAAATAGATAGCAATTCGAAATAGATAGCAATAAGCGCGACATTAGTCGACGACTTAAAGTCACACATTCTCCCGTTTACAGTTGAACAACTAAGGTAAGGCTATGATTTCAGGCATCCTAGCATCTCCTGGTATTGCTTTCGGTAAAGCACTACTACTTCAAGAAGATGAAATTGTCCTAAACACTCAATCTATCTCAGACGATCAAGTTGAAGCAGAAGTTCAGCGTTTTTTTGACGCTCGTAACAAATCTTCTCAACAACTTGAAGTTGTAAAGCAAAAAGCACTTGAAACTTTTGGCGAAGAAAAAGAAGCAATCTTTGAAGGCCACATCATGCTGCTTGAAGATGAAGAGCTAGAAGAAGAGATTTTAGCACTCATCAAGAAAGACAAAATGCACGCAGACAACGCGATCTACACAGTGATCGAAGAGCAAGCTGTTGCACTTGAGTCGCTTGATGATGAGTACCTAAAAGAACGTGCGACTGATATCCGTGATATCGGTACTCGCTTCGTTAAAAATGCACTAGGCATCAACATTGTATCTCTAGCAGATATCAATGAAGAAGTTATCCTAGTTGCTTACGATTTAACGCCATCTGAAACGGCACAAATCAACCTAGACTACGTTCTTGGTTTTGCTTGTGACATCGGCGGTCGTACATCTCATACTTCAATCATGGCACGTTCACTTGAGCTTCCAGCTATCGTTGGTACTAACGATATCACTAAGCAAGTTAAAAACGGCGACATGCTTGTGCTAGACGCGATGAACAACAAGATCATCATCAACCCTTCTGACGCTGAATTAGCAGAAGCTAAGAAAATCAAATCTGATTTCGAAGCAGAAGCAGTTGAACTAGCAAAACTAAAAGACTTACATGCTGAAACTCTAGACGGTCACCGTGTAGAAGTTTGTGGCAACATCGGTACAGTAAAAGACTGTGACGGTATTCTGCGTAACGGCGGTGAAGGCGTTGGTCTGTACCGTACTGAATTCCTATTCATGGACCGTACTGCACTTCCTACTGAAGAAGAGCAATACGTTGCTTACAAAGAAGTAGCGGAAGCAATGGAAGGCGAGTCAGTGATTATCCGTACTATGGATATCGGTGGCGATAAAGACCTACCATACATGGACCTTCCACAAGAAATGAACCCTTTCCTAGGCTGGCGTGCAGTACGTATCAGCTTGGATCGTCGTGAAATTCTACGTGACCAACTACGTGGTATCCTACGTGCATCTGCACACGGTAAACTACGCATCATGTTCCCAATGATCATTTCTGTTGAAGAGATCCGTGAACTGAAAAAAGCAATCGAAGAGTACAAAGTTGAACTTCGCGCTGAAGGCCTAGCTTTCGATGAAGAAATCGAAATCGGCGTAATGGTTGAGACTCCAGCAGCAGCTGCAATCGCACACCACCTAGCGAAAGAAGTATCTTTCTTCTCTATCGGTACTAACGACCTAACGCAATATACTCTTGCGGTAGACCGTGGTAACGAAATGATTTCTCACCTATACAACCCACTATCTCCAGCGGTTCTTCTTGTTATCAAGCAAGTAATCGATGCTTCTCACAAAGAAGGTAAATGGACAGGTATGTGTGGCGAACTAGCAGGTGATGAGCGTGCAACTCTACTTCTTCTTGGTATGGGTCTAGATGAGTTCTCTATGAGCGGTATCTCTATCCCTAAAGTTAAGAAAGTAATCCGT
This sequence comes from Vibrio sp. 10N.222.54.E6, assembly GCF_041473955.1. NCBI lineage: Bacteria > Pseudomonadati > Pseudomonadota > Gammaproteobacteria > Vibrionales > Vibrionaceae > Vibrio > Vibrio sp. 10N.222.54.E6. The sequence continues at coordinate 450,169 of NZ_JBFRTD010000010.1, forward strand.
AACTCTAACTTCGCTGAAGTTAAAGCTATGGCTGACGAAGCACTATCTCTACCTACAGCTGCAGAAATTGAAGCTTGTGTAGAAAAGTTCATCGCTGAGAAAACTCAGTAATCACCAAGAGCTTAATGAAGTTAGACGGCTAAAAATAGTCGTCTAATTTGTTAGATTGGTATAGTATATTCTACAGAATAAAACTAAACGTTAGGAGCATGACACAATGGGTCTGTTTGACAAACTGAAAAAGCTTGTATCTGATGACAGCGCTGATGCTGGTGCAATCGAAATCATCGCACCTCTTTCTGGTGAAATCGTAAACATCGAAGACGTGCCAGATGTAGTTTTCGCTGAAAAAATCGTTGGTGATGGCATTGCTATCAAACCAGCTGGCGATAAAATGGTAGCTCCAGTTAACGGTACTATCGGTAAAATCTTCGAAACAAACCACGCATTCTCTATCGAGTCTGACGACGGTATTGAGCTTTTCGTTCACTTCGGTATCGATACTGTTGAACTTAAAGGCGAAGGCTTCACTCGTGTAGCTGAAGAAGGTCAATCTGTTAAAGCTGGTGACACAATCATCACTTTCGACCTTGCGCTTCTAGAAGAGAAAGCAAAATCTACGCTTACTCCAGTTGTTATCTCTAACATGGACGAAATCAAGGAGCTGAACAAGCTTTCTGGTTCTGTAACTGTTGGCGAAACTCCAGTTCTTAAAGTAACTAAGTAATCCCGATTACTTATCTGCTTTAATTAAAACGCTACCTAAGGGTAGCGTTTTTTGTGCCTGCTATATTTGTTCAATACCTCAGATAGGCAGTACTGACTATCACACCGAAACCCTTCTCCTAGTTCCCTCAACCAATGACAACTACACTGACCGTTTATCCCCTGCTATCCGACCTAGTTTTTTACTAAACGTTGTTAAGCGCTATTCAAGGCATTTCGCCTATACATCAAATTACACTTGTGAATTTTAACAAACAGAGATCTCTGATATCTCGTTCTACTCGATTCTGAGATGACGACTAAAGACTTCGATTCAGGTAAACAATTGATCAATACCGCCTATAGTCGTCATTCCCTACAGTGAGGAACGAGCGTGATAGGGAATCTCTCTTTTGCGTCTGCTTACCAGCACTGCACTTTTCCAAATATACCTTCGCTAAATAACAGGCAATAAAAAACCCAGCCGAAGCTGGGTCTGTTTAGCGCTCATCTCTCACCACGAGCTAATTTGTGGAAGCCTAACGTTGACGCTTGTGATCAACAACGCTTAAAGTCAACGTGGCTTTTCAACCGATTAACCTAGTAGGCTAAGTGCCGAGTTCGGAGCTTGCTTCGCTTGTGCAAGAATCGAGCTTGAAGCTTGTGAAAGAATTTGAGACTTAGTCATGTTAGTCGTTTCTTTCGCGAAATCGGTATCTTTGATACGGCTCTTAGATGCATTAACGTTCTCGTTGATGTTATCTAAGTTGTTAATTGCGTGGTCAAAACGGTTTTGGAATGCACCAAGCTCAGAACGGTGGCTATCTACATATTTAAGTGCCGCATCGATAACAGCAACAGATTCTTGAGCGCCACCAACAGACGTTACGTCGATAGTATCAACCGTTACTTGCTTACCCTCTAGAGTTTTTGGGTCCTCAGGTTTCGCACCTGCTTGCATGCCTAATTCATCTGATAAAGCACCAGAAAATGCAATTTCTCCATCAACTTTATTGTTGCCAGCGAAGATTTGCAGTTTACCTTCTTCATCAATTGATGCTTTTACTAGGTCTTGTTGACCGTTAATGTAAGTCGCTAGCTCTTCAATGTCATCGCCAGCTTTAGCAGAGATGTTGATTTCTCGTTGGTCACCGAAGCTGTCTTTTAATGACATGGTTAAGTCATTCGCGCCAGCTTTCACGCCCCAATCTTTACCTTTAGCTTCTGTAAATTGGTAGCTGCTGCCGCCCATTTGGTCGTTATCAGAACGCATGTCTTTCAGTTGAAGCATTACTGCCTCACCATTGTCTGCACCAATTTGGAATGACTTAGTACCGTGAGTACCGTTAAGCAGCTTGTTGCCACCAAAAGATGTGGTTTCAGCGATACGATTTAGTTCATCATTAAGCGCCGTTACTTCTTCTTGGATTGCTACACGGTCAGATTTGGTATTTGAACCGTTTGTTGATTGCAAAGACAAATCACGCATACGTTGTAGAATGTTTGATGTTTCATTCATCGCACCTTCTGCTGTTTGAGCGATAGAGATACCATCGTTCGCGTTACGTACAGCAACATCAAGACCGCGGCTCTGAACGTTCAAACGGTTCGAGATTTGTAGGCCAGCAGCGTCATCTTTTGCGCTGTTGATTTTAGAGCCTGAAGATAGGCGTTCCAT
>NZ_JBFRTD010000011.1:0-80732 GCF_041473955.1 Vibrio sp. 10N.222.54.E6
TCTTGTGATTCTTCAAGATCGGCCTCTTGTGATTCTTCAACTTCAGTTACTTGCTCAACAGCAGGTTCAGATGTAGATACTAAAGCATCACTAGAAATGATTTCCTCATCTTCTTCCCCTTGAATTTCAGCTTGTCTGTTTGCTTCCTTTATAGCTTGTCTTGCTTTAGCTCCGAATCCGCCCATGAAAATCTCCTGTTAAATTGAGTGGTTAGTTAAATCTGAGTTTTTATTAAACACCTTTTACTGGGTTCTTTAGCATTGATTGGGTCACGGTTGATACATTACCTGCCAATGTGCCGGACATTTGTTGTGATGTAGACATAGCGCTGTCGTGAGAGTTGTCTTCGATCGCATTTCTAAAGCTCAGCATCCTTTGAAATTGGTCCGGTAGTTCCCAAATAAGGCTGTGATTTTTGATAATCCCGGCAGTCATAACAATCGCATTGACAAAAAGTGTCCCCAAAATGGCTAAAAAGTTAAACCCACCGTAACTGGCAGAGACAGAAGCCGCTTCTAAAGTCCAATGTAAATAGTATCCAAGCGCAATATTTAAGATCATTGCCAAAAAGAAACACATCGTCATTAGAGTTGGGCGGATTAAAAGTGTAAGTATTATGTTTGCGCCTTCTTGAAATCGACCACCAAATGTCCGTTCATTTTGTGGGTCGTTTAACGCCATGGCGCCACCCCACCAACCAGAAGAAATAATCGAGCCCATTGCGTATGAGAAGAAAGAAAATACCGCAACACTCCACATGATATAAGGTATATTAGGGACTATGTAAGAGTAAAAGACCCCTATACCTAGTAAGGACAGAATTAAAGCCGCACTCATTGCGCCACCTTTTTCTGCTAGAGCTTCAAAATCAATTGCGGCACCACCTATTTGATTAAGACCTTCTTTCATCACGGTACCCGCTGGAGTGATGGAAGATGCGACGGAAACTGCAGCATACGTAAAAGCTGTATTGATGATTACATTTCCGATAGTTCGCATTTCAACGAGAGGGTTAGGGAAGTACACTCCGTTACTATCCGAACGGATAATTTCAATAATATTTTGCCCCATCGATTGAGCTAGTTGAGTTGTCGTGAACTTGTCCATTGATGAGTTCATGATGTTTTGTATATCGTTGTTTAATGAGTATTTTTGAGCAGAGTTATAAAACATCAATATGTTTTTTTGGGGGATTTCTAGGTTGTCGTAACTATGACCAAAACTCTTAAACCATTTTACAACTCCCGCAAATATGGAATCTGTGGTGTTTGGACGCCAGTGAGGTTGCTCTCGGTCACCGTAGATATCAGATAGAATCATTGTAATCTCCATCTGCCTTACACTTAGCATTGTGTAAAAACCACCTAGGCCCATAAATCCTACATCGGCAACGGCTTCTGCGTAAACAGACGATAGTGATGATCCATTAAGAGGGGAAGAACTTTGATTTAAGCGATCTTTCAATTCGTTAGAAAGGTCACCTATCATTTCATCTTGCATACGCTCACGGTAAACGGCGTATTTTTTTGCAAGTTCTTCCATGTTGTTAAGGTTATTCGTTGTGAGTTTTTTAGCTATGTTGTGAATTAATGGTTCTTTCCATATTTTATTCAAATATTCACCGGCTTTTTCTGCTCCAACTTGGTGAGAGGTAAGGAGCAAAATATCTTCCAAACTATCGAGTGAATTTGGAGTTTGATAATTGAACAAAGTAAGCTGGCCGCAGTCTCCGTTTCCGTTTGCGCCAAAATATGCCACATGTTTATATATTTTGAATTCTTGGTTTGGTGTAATCCGATATTTCCCTTTGTCGTCGATTTTAACATTATCCATACCCTTATATGCATCAGGAGATACGCCATCCATTAACCCCATTGCGATTGAACAAGTTTTAGCTTCCAGGATGTAGTCGACAAATCGAGCAACTTTAGGTTGAGGTTGATAAGCCATACCAGGGGAAAGGGTGTAAGGAACGGAAATTTTGATAGTAGCTGTGGCAGCTCCAAGACCAATCAAAATGATGAATATTGTAATTCCTTGCAGTAGCGACATACCTCCTAATGCGGGTATCGGAAAGGTGATTAGTGATCCTATAGATCCGCGTGCCATTAAGAATGGCAAGGACTCTTCTTTATCGACTGTTAGATATGAAATGTCCATCGACCTTTTGAACATAAACAATAATGATGACCCAACAAGCGTAACTATAATTATTATGATGCCTATTGAGTTCATTATTTTGGCGTAAAGGGTCCCGAGGGTTACCGTCTTGGTAGAAGCGTTGCTGTCTGAAGTACCATTGAGTAGCCTTAAAACGTGACTAACGGGTTCACCAAAAACTAATTTCATTTGGTGAAAGAAAATATCGTTATTACTTGGACCTGAGAAAAAACCCTTGGGTAGCCATACACCTTGCTTGTCAGTAATTTCAATAGCTCTATCCTTCAAACTTTCAAAGTGAGCTTTGTTTTTTTCAGCGATATCGGAAGGAAATTTTGAATCAGAAGTGACGTCTGTTACTGCTGATGTTGTATTGGCATGTCCGTCTGGAGGAAGCAAAAATATTATCGTGATCAATATAGGAAAAAATATATTGCTGCCTATCCAATTTTTTCTATTCATTTCCCTTCCTAAACTCTTACAATGACTATTTATATTGTATAGTGTAAATCATAAATCGGCAATAAGGACAGGCAATGCTATCAAATGATGACATAGAAGCGTGGTTGGCAAAATTCGATGATGATGAACGAAAGGTTATTGAGCAGGTGGATAATCTCGAAGGTTGGGCTGTAGATTCGGATAGTGAGGTGCAGTCTTACTTCGACATTATTAGTTCTTTGTTAGAACAAAAACAAACAATTAATGAGTCCCTTAAGGACGATGAGTTAGCAAGCATGGTTGGTGGAATCTCAGATTTGTTTGGAAGGAGGGTCACCATTGAGGATTTGGTGAACTTACAAAGTCAATTGAGCTTTTCACGATCAATGAAGTTATTTGGTGATATTTGTTACATCTCCGAGTCAGATGCACACAAGATGCTTGATGTTCCGAGTTCGTCTGTTTCCTCCCAGCATGAAAACATATCAAATTCGATTTTAACTAGACGCATATATCTATTTTTGAAGTTGAAACTATTTCAACGAGTGTTCAATTCTGAACGTCAGCAATTAGTGATCAACAACCTAAAATCACAATTCAATTTGGAAGAATAAGTATGTCCAATTTAAATAGAAAATTCATAGCATTAATCATTCTCGGTACAACGTTTAGCTTTGCCGGAGGGCTACAAGCAGCTACTTGCAAATCCAGTTCACAGCTTTTGCAAGAGAAAATGTCTCGATATGGAATGCCTGAATTCCCAAGTCTCTTGGAGGATTGTGGGCTGAATGAACTAATTAATGGTTTTGGTGGTGAGATTTTCAAGTCTATAAAGCTACCCGATTTCGGCAATTTTTGTGGGTACTCTGCTAAGGATATTGGTAATTGGTATGGCGTTGACATGCCGGACAGTATAGGAACAGGGGTAGGGTATAAATTTAATGATGTGAAGCCTTCAAGCTTAGTTAACGGAAGCGAATTGTTCGAATCTGGCAGTGGGTTAGGTTTAAGAATGGATGTTGAGTAGGCGCAGTGTATGAGTGACTATACAAAGCACGTTGTAAGTAAGGAGTACTTACAAAACAGACCCAAAACAAAAATCGAAAAATTCTTTGATTTTCTTCAGAGCGACAGTGTTATATGGCTATACAGCTTATCCCTTATAACATTTTTCGTAATGCCATTTATTTTTCCATTAGTTGCAACTTTAGTCCACATTTTGATCAGGACCAGAGCTAATTTGCGGTGCAATTTTCCCTATTATTCTCCGATAACATCTGGTGATAAGGTTGATTATTTCAACCCTTCTCCGGCAAAGGGTTCTAAAGGCGAAGTAAAATATGACCCTGCTGATGGGATTGCATATTTTGGCAATGTTTACGGTACCAATGAACAGGCATGGTTTTCTAACTCTATGCTTCGACAGCATCTAGCTTTTTTAGCAACAACGGGGTCAGGTAAGACTTTCACAATATCTGGTATCGGCTCAGCCAATGCTCTTGTATGGGGTGCCGGTTATATGTACGTGGATGCAAAAGCTGATTTATCAATAATTCTCATGCATCAAACGATGATGTGGAGAACAAATCGTATAGACGATTTTTTTCTGCTTAACTACATACGTGGTAGTCGAAATCGAAATAAATATGCTACTGATAGGACAACCAACACCTACAATTTGGTTGAAAGTGGTTCAGCGGCACAGAATACTGAAACCTTTAAGTCGTTAATGTCTGGTGATGGTGATATTTGGGCAAAGCGAGCAGATTCCCTTGTTGCCGGCTTGATGCGTCCAACCCATTGCTTGAGAGATTTGGGTGAGATTCAATTGTCTATTCCTGCCCTGTTGGATTACTTAGTTTTAGAAACTGCGGGTTCATTGCTTGGAAATGAATTAATTCCAGAGGTAGAGAAAAAAGAGTTGATGGGTTTCATCAAAACCTTACCTGGTATGACTGCAGAATTCTTCCAAAAGATAACAAGGGGTGAAAGCGTACAAAGCCCACAGGTTTATGATCAATGGGGTTTTGCAGCAATGCAGATCGTCGTTGTATTTAACACTTTAGGTGGTGACTATGCGGATATCTTTGGTGTTATCCGAGGTGAAATTGATATAGAAGCGATTGTTAACCAAGATCGCGTATTATTAGGGTTGCTTCCTGCGCTGGAAGGTTCTACAGAATCCGTCGCCAGTATGGGGCGAATCATCATGGCTTCCAGAAAGGGCATAATGGGGCAATCTCTAGGTGATGTCTTTGTTGGTGAAGTAAAAAAGAACCTAAAACAAAGGCCGACAAACGCGCCATACCCATACATCAATATCATGGACGAAGTAGGGATGATGTTTTCTGAAGGTGAAGGTGCTGTTGCTGCCCAGGCTCGTGGTTTAGGCTATTCGGCGTGGTATTCTGCGCAGGATATCCCTGCCCTTAAGAAGCTTGGTGGATCGATTGAATCTGAGGTAGATACAGTTTTAGGTAACACAACGATTAAGGTAGCCGGAAGGATAATTGACGATGTTACGTTCGAGTTGTATAGCAAACTAGCAGATATTGATTATGTTTGGCAGCGAGAAGGGATGGACCTCGATTATTCGGAGTCTACAGGAGCTCAAAGGCAAAAAGAATCTAGAGCATCTTATAAAGAGGAATCTCGATTAGACCGACGTGAAGTTTCAAGGTTACGCGAAGGCGAAATTTACGTAAATGCTGTAGATAGATTGCATAGGATAGATGGCCCCAACTTGCACCCTAAAGAGTTGGAAACGCTTACGATTAATGATTTCTGGATGATGTTGCCAGAACCTGCGGAAGAATTACGTGAAAATGTTGACGATTGGCTATTGCTGTACTCTGAGTACGAACTTATTACGAGTAATAAGTCAAAGTTAAACACCATCGATTTGTCTTTTGTTCAAGAAATTGGGAAGCTTTCAAACATTCTATCTTTAGCTGAAACTGCAACAGATAATTCTTTGTCTAAATCAATGCTGTCGTTTTCAGCGTTTGTAAGAGATAGCGTTGAAGAAATGCGAGATTTAGGCGAACAGCATAACTCTTACATGGATAGTTTGTACGCTGCAGAGCCTTCGGTGGTATCGAATGATGCAATTGAGGAAAAGCCTACTGAGAGGGTACATGAGGTACCTCCCGTAGATACAAGGGAAATGGACGTCTTAAATGATTTAGATTTTAATTTGCCATCTTCATCGCATGATGAATCTGTTTCTGATGGTGACCACTTTGAAGTTACTCCGACTCTTGATGGTGAAAACAAAGGAGAAGTTGTTAGTGAGAGCAAACAGAGTGATTCAGGAGTTATTTTTACCTCAGACGTCATTACAACTGAAGGTAATGTACCTTCCAGTGATGATGCATCCGTAGCATCTCTTAATGCTCAGTCCGAAGATGCCGATATAAATGATGATTTAAACACTTTACTTGGTATTGGTACTGAAGCTGATATCGAGCAACTTAATGCATTAGATTCGATATTCAAAGCGCAAGGTACCTCTAAAGAGGAAACCATTAACAGCCTTGCAACTATTTCTGCATTGTCACTACGAAGTGAGCAGATACAAGAGCAGTTAAATAACGAAGAATTATCTTCGGAAACCGCTATTGAGAGAATGAACTCGCCAGTATCGGAGAGTGAGTTACGTTCGCACACTCTAAAAAGTACTTCAGTTGTAAATGACTTCTATAGGAAAACCGAACACCCGCACGATCCAATCCCTCAAACGAATAAAGCGTTAGCGATAAGTATACTTAAAAAAGTGAAGTTAGATATTCAGCAATCGATTATTGCTAAAGGTTATATTAAGGAAGAAGAGGCCTCGGAAGTGGAGTAGAGGATGAATTGCATTGGAGTCTGCTATGAGACTCCAATGGTCTTTATTGACCCATCGTGTGTGTAGAGATGCTTGAACTCGGCATGATTAAGGATTTGAAAGCTTGAAAAATATTACCAACATTCGCTAAAAACTCATCAAGCGATTCTTTGTTAAATTGGTCGAAAATCCCATCCGAAGATTCCAGTTGGTTTCCCGCGTATTCCTTATCTAAAGTTGGGGCCGTCTTCTTAATGATATTATTGAGAGTTTCCATTTGTACGTTGGACTCATTGCACATTGCTCGCATTTGGTTAAGGTACTCTGTGGATATGGTTTTAGATGATACGTCTAAAGTACCTTGATTTAAAACATCCGTACTTTGAAATTCAATATTGTTTAACAAGTCTTTATGGGCAGCTAGCGTAATTCTTAATTGATTTGAGAATGCCGCATCATCTTGCATTGCAGACAGAAGATCGCCTTGATTAAGCGCATTTATGTCTGAAATGCCTTTATTTTCAAATATTTCATTTAGAGTTTTAAAATGACTTTCAGTAAGAGCTAGGCTTCGGTTAAACTTGTCTTGTGAATTTAGTATCTTTTGGGTGTTTTCTTCAAGCATTCTTATGTGTTTGTTTTTTCGTTGTTTTTTATATTCCACATCTAAAGACTTAGGGCTACCGAATTTTAAAAAGTTCAAAAAACTCGGTGATGAACTATTGTTGTTTTTGGTGTTCTCCAGTTCAAACTCTGCTTTTAATTTTTCGTAAAGTACAGAGTTGTCGTGTAACTCTTGCTTTACAAGTGCATTCAAATGTTCATCGTCGCAGTATGTTTTGTCGGCGTCGAAAGATCTGTCATTTATCTTGAATTCTTCAAGTCTATGAGCATTTTCTGGAGCAGATTCGTACAATTGCTTTAGGGCCTCAAGTTCCTTTTGTACCGCCTCGTCAAATACTCTTGCGTGTATTCGTATGTGTTCCAATGATTCGGTTGAAGAAAGTGTATCGTGAACATTTGAACCACCCACATTGATAGAGTCAGCGTTGATTTTATTCTTCATGAGTGATCCTTAGATTGTATCTACGTTATTGGTTGCGATAAGAATATTTTGTTGGCTAGTTTTTTTTAGAGATTCAGACAAAATGTAATTACTTAATGAAACTTGTTTGTTGAGTTCTGCTAGAAGCGGCGTAGGGTCACCGAAATTCAACAAATCATCTCTCCATGAACTACCGCCCCCGTACGTACGGTCTACTTCTTTTTCAATTAGGCTAAGTTTGCTTTCACCATGAGAAGCTACTGTTCTATCAGCGACCGCATCATAAAAGGCACCTTTGGAAACTTCCAATTTAGCTGCCTTAGCACTTTGCAATAAATATTCGGTTCTACTTACATTGCTTTCTGAATTAGCCATTGCCGGGTCTAGTGAAATTGAATCAGTTTGTTTTGCAGTTAATACATCAATACCGTCGATCATCATCTTTACTTGCGAACTATCTAGTTTTGTTGATGAAAGAGCCGTCGACATGGTTATGTGCTCGTTGTTGCTGTATCGATTTGCAATCCCAGAGATTCGAACCGAAAATGGAATGCTATTCGGTTCATAGTTCTTAACTGACGTTTTACTTAGCTCCCTTAGTGTTAGGTTAGATGATTGATTGCTGTTTTTACTTGCCATACCTATATCATCTGACTCACAGTGATTAGGTGGTGGCATAGAAGCCATCGTAAGGCGGTTATTAGCCGCCTCAGTTAAAGCTTTGATCTGCATATCGCCACTTGTAGAAATGGCTTTTACGATGGCTGAAGAGCCGTCGGACTGACCAGCATTTAAGATTTTTCCGAAACCACCGAGTACACTCGATAGTAATGGTTCAAACATCTCTTCGAACTGTGATGTAAGCTGGTTAATTATGTCATCTAGTCCTGCATTAGCCTTCGGAGAATACGTAAATGCCGCAGCGGCGAGAGCTCCAACTGCAATGTATTTAGTATTTACAGGGGCCGGTTCAATTATAGATGTTGAGTTATTCAAGCTCGATGGTGTTGCCCAAGAGTTGAATGTTGTTGAGTAATCGATATAGGAAGAAAAAGTAATCGCTTCACTATCTTTTTTTACTTTACATTCCATTTTTCTCATTCTTGAATTTCCTTCTTTGTTGAAAGGGCATCTATGCACTCTGCTACAAGTAAGTTCTGCTCTGCTACTAGCAGTTCGAACATTATCTGAACAGAACTACTTTTCTGGTAGATGACCTCTTGAGCTAATGAGATATCCGCAGCTGTTTCATTCATAGATGTTCGCCACTTCTCAGATTGATAAGTGGATCTGATTTTCTCAAATGAATCTATATGGCGATTCGTATAAATTCGCGACATTTCATAATTCAAAATTGCTGTATTAAGAGTACGCTTAGCACTTTGGCAAACTCTTAAGTAATCAAGCGTGAAACTTTCAAGCTTTTGTTGAGGTGTGTTTATTCTTTGGAATTGGTCGCGTAAACCTAAGTATTCTTGTTCATCCATAGGTTCGGTTCGTTGAGAATCAATGAAAGAACAAGCATATGTTGGTAGGCACTCACCTAATGGTTTTGTAGATAAAACACCTTGTCGGTTTAATTCGCGGGCTAGGTTTTCCGATTGAATCAATCGCTTTACGCCAACATGGGCTAGGCTATTGTAGGAACAAGGGTCACTTAAAGGCTGTATTCTATGTAAATAGTCATTGTTGAAGATTTGTTGCATTGCATTGGGGACCATATCTATGGCCTGTGTTGCCCCTTTACTGAACATGCTAGTCATTTCTTTTATGAACATGTCATACAGTTCACTAAGTGTCATTTCCCCCAAGTCTAGGAATGGCTTCGCCGCCCAACCAATTTTTTCCCCCGCAGCTATAGCTGCAGCGGTAATAACGATGGCATGGCTATCGCTGGAGTATGTCATTGTTCCAGCAGCTACAGCTCCACCAGCTGCGTATCGGAAAAAATCCCTTCTATTGCAATCTATTTTAGTGTGACCATAATCCAAATTAGCCATTTTCACTCTCCAGTTTGGATGAACTTTTCACTAAATTTCGTAATTCAGCTATTTTTAATCGTTCAACTTGTATTTTATTCTCAACAGCTTGTATGGGATTGTAGTATTGGATAGCTGTGGTGAGTGATGGAGAGTTAGATACGGCATTATTGAATAATTCATTAGAACTCAGTGAGAGTGTTTCTAGGTGTAGCAATTCGATACTTGAAAGCTTCGAATTTGGATACATTTTATTGAGTTCAGAACTTAAGGATTTTCTGAACTCTACCGGTACATTCGAAGACGCTATACGTTGAATAAAGATACCCATCAAGGCATCAATGACGATATTTTCTTTAATCTGGTCTGATTGATTAACAATGGCATCAAGGTTTGAAGTTGAATCTTCATAGGATGGTCTATCTCCTATGAGAGCAGCGATCTCTTGTTCAGCTCGCTTTGTGTCATCAAAGTGACTTACGCCGATGAGTTTTTCCAACTCTTTAAATTCAGGTTCGCCTTGAGAGTTCAACAACGTACTAAAGGTCTTATTTCGATAAAATATCGCTTCACTTAAGTTTTCAGACTTAATTTCAAAATATTCGTGTATCGTATTTCTTGCTTTTGGAGTGGCAGAACCAATAGCTTTGTTTAATCTGTTGTTCGCTTTTGAGAGTTCGCCGTTCGCACATGCCGTGGATGGGGTATACAGATCCAAGCTGATTTCATGATTCATCAACTCAGTCATCTTAAATATTGTTGCTTCATAGGATTGAGTTATGTTTTTGGCCATATCTCCATTTTTTTCTTTTGTTGTTTCTTTGTTGTTATCGGTGTATCGATCAAAAGCATCTTGGAAGTTACTTGAGAATCGATACCCCAAAAATCTCATAAGGATGGCACCGCCTTGCTCGATAAGTTGTTCCATGAGTTCTTCTGGGCTTAGAGGCATGCTAAATGCGTTAGCGGTTTTAGGAGTAACAAGAGCTACACCACCGCCAATTGCCCCTCCCGCAATTAACCCCATGCATTTCCTTCTGAGTTTATTGAATTTCATCCTGACCCTTTACTGTTCAATTTGGCGATACTGTGGCTTGGTAGTCGAAATTGTCTGAAGCATTGTAGATATCATCGATACAGCCTTTTAGTAGTCTTGAGTTATAGGTAAGTTCATCAACTTTATTGAGGTATTCTATGTGGAATTTTTCAATTACTTTATGGCATTCTTTTTCAGATATTTTCCCCATCGCATAACTTCTATTAGACGATTCGAGTGTTTCTGTGGATTTTGTTCTCCATAAGCTTCGAAGTAAGTATGAAGCTGACTCTAAACTGGACCTGAACATTGATGTAGAACTGCAAGTCGTGGATTCTTTATTGGTTAAGTAAAGCTTGTTAGTTGCATCCATAAGCATAGAACCAAGCTTGGGTGCAAGATAAGCAGTATTTATGCCCCAGTTAAAGCGTTGAGTCTCAAATAAGACGGATGTTAATTCTGCAATAGACGGGACGATGAATTGTCTTGCTGATAATGGGTTGTTCGCACTAGCCTTAAACGCAATAGTCTTAGATCTTCTAAACGCTTGTATGTCTTCAGGCATCAAGCCGTTATTGTTCATTACATTGTTAAATTCAGACTGTTCAGATAGAAGGTAAATCGCAATGTTATTACACATTTTTAGATGCTTAATCGACAAGTCGGCATCGCTTTTGTGTAAGTATTTAAGTGGATTTTTAAACGCGTTGTAGTAAGAGTGTTTCGCAAAAGCCATTGCTTGCTCTCTATCGATGCTCGTTACAAATGAGGTGTTTTCAATGGAGTATTCGACGATAAAACTCAAATCATTTAAGAGGGCGGCGTACCTTTTTGCTTGTACATTATCAGAGCCGTTTTCATTCGATGAAACAGACGCAAGTTCTGTGAGAATTTCAATATTATTTAATGCCGTTGAAACATTTGTACCAGTTAAAGAAGCTTGTAGTATTTCAGATGCCTTATGACTATTTTCAAGCCCCCAGATAACATTGACAAGGGAAGACGTTGTTTTATCTATAGCTCTCGTGCAAAACGACACCTTTTTATCCAATATTTCGTCGAACTCATCAAAATCCGTTGGTCGAATGTTATTGTCGTAACTTTTAGCAATTTGCTTTACACACTCTACAATTATGCTTGTAGCGTGGTTCATGCATGATTTCCTGAGCATTTGTTTTTGCTCTGAATTAGGCAAGTCTGATTGTCGGCGATATAGAGTTTCTGCTGTCACTGATATAGCGCCGTGGATGAGGCTTAATGCAGACTCTTTTTCACTAAAAAATTGTATGTGAGACAGTTCATTTTGAACCTTATTCGCAGAGGAAATGATTGAAGAGTTTACGGTCGAAAAGAAATTATCCCTTTCTTGGTAGCGATTGTAACTGTTAATTTGGGTGATTAGGGTTTGTATTTTTCCCTTATCTATACCAGTCATATTAATCAGTTTGTCGGCTGATTCTGTATTCGTCAGTAATGCTAGTATGAATTGTGATTGGATTTTTGATTGTCGTCCCTGCTCCTTTGCTGAAATAGCAAAGATTCGACGATAAATCCACGTTTCGTCTTCAGTGAGCCCCCCAGAAATACGACCTAGGTTTTTTGATTGAGCCTCTATGTTTGCTGCAATTGACGTGATGATGTCTTTTAGTTCGTGAGCAAATTCTTCAGTAGTTGTCGTTTTAGACATAACTTTGAGGACAATAGGGGTTATGGATTTAAAAACACTCATACTAAGAGATGATTGTTTTGACTGTTTAATCGAAGTTGTCTTAACCTGAACCTTGTAATCTTCGCCTTGGCTATCATTAATTTTTTGGTTCAAAACATCCTTAATGCGATTACCCATAATTCATTCCTTACAAGCACATGGCTAGGTTGGTGTTAGCGTTTAGCCTTGTTTCGTTCACTAAATGCGTCATTAGGTCTTGAGTAAATTTGCGAATATCTAGAGTCTTACCTTTATTAGCATTGGTGTAGTTGAGGAAGAACGTACATAGATCTTTAGTCTCATATCTAACTTCGCCATTTATCTCTGTTTTGATGCAGTGACTATTGCAAGTTTCAATAACGGCATCGAGGCAGAACAGGTGTTGTAAAGTAGGGTCAACTGCGGTTTTAAGTTCCATGAACAAACGTAATTCTCCGTCACTTTCTACATGAACAAGTTCGTTGTATACAGTTTTACCAAGGGTCAGAACAGAATTAGAATGTGTACTGTAAAGGAGAAAAGCTTCGATTAGTGCTTGTTGATCTTTTTGTAAATTGTGACCATGATAACAAAATATGCTCATAGCACCCGAATGTATAAATAAATGGTCAATAAATGACATAGTAATCGCTCTATAAAGTTTGTTAACCAATAGTGAATAATGTATCTTGACGAAAGTTAGGTAAAAAGTGTGACGAAAATAGGGTTTTAACCTCAAGATATTCAGTTTACACACTATACAATAAATAGGCTTTAGAGAGCAGTAAAATTATGAGAATTGATTTAGGACAGGGCAGCGCAAGGATGGTCAACAGCGTAGAGCAAATACCAAAAATGAACGCTGTGTTTGGTGAATTTATGCTTGAGCAGATAAATGGTGATAAATTTACCGTCAATGAAGATAATGTGGCTGGTCACCAAGAGTATGACGATTTTCTTTTGGAAGTGCCGGGCGAATTGCGTGTTCACCTCATTGATGACTTATCGCGATTTCGCATAAACCGCTCCCTATCTCAATATATGGTAATTGCCTTAGAAGTCCCTCAATTAGAAATATTAAAATCTATATCTGAAGTCACTGATTTCAACGTGACGATTATTAATGAGTCTATTTATCTACGTCTATTTTTGTTTAGCCAATTTTTCACATTCAAAGTGTCCGTTACCTCCGATGATTGCTCAGCTATGAGTGATTATTTTAAAGCCCTTCGCTCTCGTAAACCTGTTGCTTTAACTGTTATTCAATCAGAAGTGCATACATCATATACAGATATAGCCAGGATGGTTGCAGAAGAGGTAGCTACGGGGGATGTACATAGGTGTGATATTTCTCAAAACCCAAAAGCATACGTACAAAAGGATAGATTTCTTATTAATGCAAGCCCACTTTAATATGCCAATAGATACAGATTCAATTTTAAGGCAGATGACCATAGAATCTTTGTCTACTCGATGTGATTCAGTAACTGACACTGTAGCTTTAGCAAAGTTAAAAGTTTCTCTAGAAGCTATTGTTAACCACGGTATTAAGCCAATTGAATCAGCTAAAGAGGCGTCAGAAACCCCATCCAATGTTGTATTGCTTAGCCAATCCATTCAATTTAAGCGATAAACTCTGGCGTTGAATTTACAATAAAACTCTCTACTTTGCTGGTGGTTACCCTACCTAAGCGCCTGTGCAGCTCCATGTGAAGTTTGGTATCATATAGTGAGCGATGTGTACTCCTTCTTATCCCAAGGCTGTCATCAAGGCTTACATGCTTTCCGCTGTATGTTTTTACTGCCTGTAGTAAGCATATACCTTTGATCATCATTCTTTCCATCCTATTATCACCGGTTAGCATCCCAGAATGGTGTATGAAATCCAAATCAAACTGTAAATTATAGCTCACTAAAATCGTAGAATTAGGTCTTTCAGCAATAGTATCGATGACATCAGATATCGTCGGAAGTGAGTTATCGTTTAAATCTTCAATACTAATGCCGGTTATCGCTTGCGCTTCCAGGGTTAAAGATTCTGCACCAGATATTAAGCTGTTGAAAATCACTGAACCCTCTGCAGTTAAAGAACTTGACTCAATTATCGATAGCTCGACTACTTCATCATAAGCTCGGTTGCCGCTTATCTCTAAATCTATGTACCAGTACATTAACTTTTGACTTTAGGTTGTCGAATTAACGTTTGTTGAATTCGATACTCTGGATCGTTGTCTAGTTTCTGCTTGTGTTCATTGTATTCAACTGTCGGATCGTAAGGAAATAGTTCTGAGTATGGGTGATCAGGTAATGTTACTATGGTGTCAAATTGGTCGCAGTCTTTAGGGATGTTCATATTTTCCAAATTACTAAATGCTTGGTCTACAGTGGGGAATACATGACGTCTTTTGCGAGTGTACTCGGCTTCAAAGTGCGCTTTAATACCTGCAGTTTCTATTGTCGAACCCGGTAGCCCCTCGTCATTCATTGCGTACCATAACTGCCTGTCCATAATCTTTAAATATCCAAATTGTGATGAAGAAAGCTTTCCTAGACTCCTGGACTCTCTAAGTAGGCGCCTTAAAAATGTTTCAGCAAATGCATGTTGAGATAAATATTCCAATACAATTTCATTCTCCATAACTATTGGAAGTACTCTTGCTATTTCATCTTCGATGTAGGTTACATCATGCTCGTCATTCAGAAAATATGAGTAATCACCTAACATTTGGAAGCGGAAATCCTCGTTAACCCCAAGGGAATGTTTGATCTTTTGAGTAGCATTGTAGTTATGATAAGCGAGCGAGATAAGTTCATGCTCTAAAGCTTTGAACTTATTTTTATAAACCTTTTTTAAAATCGTAGGGGTTACCCATTTTATGAGTTTTATGCGTTTAACCCTTTTTTTTGCGTCATTTATCCTTTCTGGCGAAATCAAATCAGGTAGTTCACTTATGCGAGATGCAAAAATACAAATAAAAAAATGAAACTGGAATGGTAGGTTGAGTACGTCATCCACTGTCTTAATGGGGTATCGTAGTTGTTTAGAGAATATTTCTGTAGCTAATGGAAGATCAAATATCACTGTATTTGTGGGCCTGTGTGGTCTAATGATTTTTGTCCTCTTTAGTCCAGATCGTACGTTTTCTCTTGCTGCAAATCGACTTACATTTACGTCTAAACTCTCTTTTATTGGATTGTGCTTAATCAGATATCGATTATATCGCCATAGTACCGATTGTTGTTCTATCAAGGAGTCCAAATTCAATCTTTCCTTGAATTTATCTGCGTGTCTATTCTTTGTTACAACACGCTTTATTCCAGGTATAGATATAAGGAGATACAGCCAAGTTGTAACAAACATTACAGATTGCTCCACTTGGTATACGTGACCATATTCCAGTAGCCTAAGTTCTTCTAAGTTATCGAATGACTTAATGATGTTGGCGTGAGGAACTGTAATAAAGTCGGGTAGAGGGAGGTTTGACCAAATAAATGAGTCTGCGTAACGCCATAAGGCCCAAGGTATTGTTATGATTTCATCGAAATAATATAAGGTGCCACATATGAGAGTTCCTGCGATCATTAAGATTACGAATAGCGTGTCGCTGCTTCCATTTCCGTTGTGTTCTGACAATTGGCTTACCTTTTTTTATTTGTTGTTGGATTCTAGTTTTTTGAGATTATCTAGTGCTTCACCCATAAACGGAAAGGCAGGGTGAACCAATTTCTTCTTGTGATAAACGCCCTTGTCTAAGAACTTAATGTTATTGAAATCTGTAACCATCCATGAAAGAGGGAATAGAGCACCTACTAGCACCTGCTTTTGTCTGTGCAAATTAACAACCCACATTTTTAAGAATTGCAAACCACAGTTCACACTTATTGCTGTGTATGCAATGGAGTCTGTTAGGTCGAAGATAAGAGCAACACAACAAACATTGGCGGCGAATACTGATATATAGATGCCGTATTTATTATGCCTAGCTCTATTTTTGTGGCGCTCTATGATGATTTCTTGGTTTTCCGTTGTAATGTTATTGGTCAATATTTGGTGCGCCCAATCAACTGCAGAAAGGCCTTTAATCCTCTTGTTTTCAACTTGGTGCCATTGTTCAGAAGCTTGAGCCCAAGGAGCTTTAGCTTTGCCTCCTAACGTACCTGCCCACGATGGATTAAGCAGAGTCTTTAATGACGATTTAACTATCCCCATAAGTTATTACTCTTATTGTGAATTGACTTTACAAAATAGATTTGAGGGTAGGTCGTAACCTTCAGTTTTGGCCTTACACAGATAAGCTTGGTCTGAATAGTGGTTTTTAGGTGTTAACATCATGAGGTAATCACCTATGACTCTGTCTTGTACTTGAGAGTAGAAGAATAAGGGTTTATAAGGCCCTAATCGCTTAGAAACGCATGCAGTTATGATATTGTCGTAGTCGGAGCCTCTATGAGCTCTGGATACTATTTTGAGTTCGGCTTCATTGTTTAAAGACCAACAGGTGCGACGTAAATTTTCTTCCAATCTGTAAGATTTATCGCTCGAAAATTCTGTTTTAATGAAAAGTTGTTGCCAATCTTGGTCGTCAATAAGAGTTACTGGGTTACGTTTCAGCAATGAATCTAAATAAGAAGGGTTATAGTCAGATGTGACATTGAAGTGTCTTGTATCTTTCAGTAAGTCTGTTGTTACTTGAATAGGATCACCAACATCGTAGTTACTTTGAGGTTTTATCGAGCATCCGGCAATAAGGGGGCCTAAACAGACGGTGAGTACCATTAGTGTTGTTTTTTTGTAAATTAGAGTATTTGCAGTCACTTGCTGTACCTTGTCTTAATCTTTATGGGTTGATGTGTTTAACGACGTTTTTGTATGGCTGAAAACCTAACCAATTGGATGTTTTAGTTAGTGTTAGGGGGGTAGCACCAGCTACGCCAAATGGAGTTAGTAGTTCTTTTGTTTTGCCCACGATTTTTCGTGCGTCATCCACGGTTACCTTGCAATCGTAATCTTTAGCTGTAGGTAATCGATTGGCAATATTGTGAAGGAATTGATCTAAGTCTGAAGCGCATAGCATCTTTTGGACTTCACGTAATTTATAGACGGAGAGGTTGTCAGAGTAAATGGTCGGAATGATTTTAACGTTTCCGTTCCTATGTAAAACTTCAGTAATCGTTTCTCGATAGAAACGCTTACATTCAGGACATGTAGGGTCAAAAATTACAACCATTGAAACAGGCGCATTTGGTAAGTCTGATGTTAACTCAAAGGCGGTAGCGTTGGTTAAGGCTTGAGCCATACTAGCTCTCAGTGGGTAAATCTTCGGGTCACCTTCATTGCAGTAAAATAATTTGCAGTCCCAATTTGGTATTGTTCTATCTATTTGTGACTTTGTTTTCGTCGGTGGTGTTTGAGTTAATTTTGTAGATTGAAGTATTTGAGAGTTGAGAACGACAGTAGGTACATTTCTATGCAGTTCAGGTTTGATATCGTCGACTGTTTTTGATTGCTCTTTGTATAACATCAAACTTTCGGTCGTAGGTTTGTCATCTACGATAACCTCAATGGATTGCAATGATTGATTCGAGCTGTTTTGTTTAGCAAGCAAGCTGTATGCATATATAGAGGCGATACTGGTCATAACAATCAGTATAAGCCCTAACAAAACAATAATGATTATATTAAATTGTCTGCTCTGCATTTCCACTCTCCATTTAACAGTGTCTTTTCTATGGACTTCGGCAAACCAAATTTGCTGATGTAAATCCGACTTTTGCGAGTATTCCCCTCAACGCTGAAGTTCACATTCTCGGCGATACTGTAATATTCGACATTGTTGCTATATCCATTTAAGACATCCTGTATTTCTGACTCATGGCTTAGGTGGTGTATACCAAGTATTTCCCGTCGTTCGCTACTTGTTGGGTTTCTAACAAAGACTATCATTTTTACTTGCTTTCCATTTATACTACTATGTGTAAATAGACTATATCAGAATTCTTATATTGTGTAAGGTGGATAATGTTAAACCTAAAGAAATCTACATCGATCACGGTTATGGTGCTTTCGCTTTCAGGTTGCTTTGTTAATGAGTCGGATAGCCTGTTGTTAAAGCGAGTCAATGAGCTCCATGATAATGTGTCCAAAACTCAGCATTTACTTGCGTTAGGCGAACTGTCTTCAAAGCAAAAAGTATCTAAAGCGATTGAGGAAAACCCTAAGCTTGGAGTGATAGCATCGTATTACATTTCAAATAAGCGGAGATCACTGAATGACGAGGGTTTTATCGAAGAATTATTGTCTATTAATAGTCTGTTATTGAGCGAATCATCGATGGTTTCGATGTATCGCACTTTAAAAGCAAATGGTGTTCCTAGCGTAAAGGTTCTTTCTATAAATAATGCTCCCAATCTAGTTGGCTATCAGGTAAGAGATAAGTGGAAGTTAGTTGTATCAAAATCATCGTCTTATGCCTTTAATTATCCTTACAATGCATTTGAATTGAGTCAGTATGAAAAACTGTCATACACGAATGATATCTGCAATCAGGGGTATGAACCGTTAGCTATCCCAACATTGCTCGTAGATCTTAATTATCAAGGTGAAGTGCCGCAGGTTTCAGTTGTAGATGAGGGGAATTCATGGCGTGTAATCATCGATGATGAATCAGTTAATGCTCACCGATTCTTCAAGGCGCTTGTTGAAGTAAAATGTAGGTTAGCTAGCTGACGAAGTAGATTGGAATCTTAGTTAAAACGCTCACTATTTTGAGCGTTTTTTTGAATGTAATTTATTGAATTATTGGTTGGCCAGCTCCTCCAAGAGTTAGAATGACACCTTTAGCATTTACCTTGAATGTATGTTTGTTTATACAAGTAGCCTTGTGAGTCAATTTGTTAATCTTAAGTTCTTCCTTGCAATTAGGACATGCATTGACAGTTGGTTTGACCTGGCTAGAGTTGTTTTTCCCTTTGTTGAAGTGTTTATCCAAATCAGGTTGACCATTAGAGTCGCAATCTATGAATGTCATACATTTACTTGCCCCTTTAGCATTTGTATTTGAACAACGATACAGAGGCTTGTTTTTGGCTTTAATTAATTTGCCATTACGACAATTCGGACAGTCCACCAGCTTCGCGAGCTCTTCAACTTTAGCATTCCAACCATCAATATCAGGAGATCCATTCTTATCATTTAATGAAGTATTGCACTTACCCTTTCCTTGATCACAACTCCACCAAACACGTTGTGCGTCGGTCTTCATTTGGTTAAATTTCAGATAGCCCGGGCCACATGAAGGGCATTTGTGAGTATGATTACGTTTAAATTCAATTTCGTATAAGTCAAAGTTTGGAGAACCATTAATATCCTCTATGTATGTCTTACACTTTTTATCGTTTTCACACATCCAAAATGGAGTTCTTTCCTGATCTCGCTTAAACAAATTTTTAAGGAAGCCAGATTTGCACTTAGGACAGTTGTATTTATGATTACGTTCATATTCAGAGAGGTCGGGTGTAAATATTAGACTTGAGTTGCTGTCTGGTTTAGCTGCACAGAGGAAATTGCACTCTTTTGTACAAAAGAACCACCGCTTAGGGTTGTCTGCGTTTTCACGACTTAGAGAAAGTTTAAGCTTTTTGCATTTAGGGCAATCGAATTGTGATTTTTGAGCGGGTTTGTAATCGGTATTCGGGTTGTTATCTTTATCGGGGTAGAAACCTTCACAATTTTCGGTAGTACAGCTCCAATACGTAAACTTCTTCTTTTGGTTTATTTTCTTGATAAGTGATTCTTTATCGCATTTAGGACAATGGCAGAATCGAATAGTGCTCTTGCTATGTGCAACAAAACTCTCTATTTCCATATCAAGTTCCGCGTTTAGCTTAGGTACGAGCATGTCATAAGTAGTTCTACCAGACGCTACCTTGTCAATTTCTAATTCCATTGCAACGGTGAAATCATATTCCACAAATTTAAACCTATTTTTTAGGTTGCTAATGAGGTCGGTACCATTTTTCATAGGACTTAAAAAACGGCCATCAGCCTTAATGTACGGTCTAGAGTAGAGCGTTTTAAAAATAGTGGCATAAGTTGATGGTCGACCAATACCGCGCTTCTCAAGGTCGCAGACAAGACTTGCCTCGGTATATCTAGATGGTGGCTTGGTTGTTTTCTTTTGGACTGAGCAATTGAGGACTTGTACGCTTTGATCATTAAAGACTTCAGGTATCAATTGTTCAGACGGTTTTTCATCGAATTCACCTAATTCCTCAGATTCAGAGTAAATGCTTTTCCATCCATCAAAAACTGGAATGCGACCGTGAGCTTTGAATCTAACGGGTACAGAAGCAATTTCGAATCCTCCATCTAGCACGACTTCAGAGGTGCTAAATAGAGCATCACTCATTTGTGACGCTACAGTTCTGCAAAAGATGAGCTTATATAAATCGCGCTCTTGAGCGTTTGTTAACAGTGATAGATCGTAATTGAAATTGGTAGGTCGAATGGCTTCATGGCCAGCTTGAGCGCCATTCGGGTTTGGGTATGAATTGATTGTTGGGGATAAGTACCTGTCCGTCCCTTTCCCTTTCTGCCAGGTATCGATGAAATCTCGAACTAATTTAAGAGAGTCTGCTTCGAATGTAGTGCTATCTGTTCGGTGGTACGTAATTAGACCTTTTTCGAAAAGCCCTTGAGCCGCGAGCATAGCCTGTTCAGTAGATAACCCAATAGAATTCGAAGCACTCTGTATCATTGTTGATGTTGTAAAAGGTGCGTGAGCTTTGGTTTTCGAGTCCTTTTGTGAAAAGCTAACAACGCGAATTGTGCCGCGACGAAACACTTCGTCGGAGATCGTCTGGATGAATTTAGGATTAGTGATATGACGTTGTTTAGGCCTTCCTGCATCGTCAAGCAATTGTGGAGATAGTAAATGGTCGATTTTCCCTGTGGCAATCATCGACTCGACATCCAATTTGGACATCCACTGTTTCCCATTTGGAGCAGGGTGTAAAATGCTTAAATCATGGTATGGGACTCTAGAGAATTTATCGATTAATTCTTGTCTATCTACAAGCAGCCTCAAAGCTGGAGATTGAACTCGACCTGCAGAGGGTAGAGATAGCAACTTGCTGGTTAGGCCACTTACTTTAAAACCGACTAATCTATCCAGAACCCGACGTGATTCTTGTGCGTAAACTTGGTTCATATCAAGTTTTCGTGGGTTATTTAATGCTTTTAAAATGCCATCTTTGCTTAGGTTGTTTGTGGTGCATCGTATGTAATTATCGCCTAGATCTAATGCGTCGACTAAGTGCCAACCGATTGCTTCACCTTCTCTATCTAAATCGGTCATAATGACGACTTGAGAACATTGTTTAGCCGCCCTTTTGAGGGCAGCAATAACATCTGGTTTAGTTTCGACGTAAATAGGTCGAAGATTTTCATCTAAGCCCATGTCGTTACTCGGTAAGTCTCGAATATGACCAACACTGGCCTTAATTATGTATTCATCACCAAGATATTTTTGGAAGTTTTCAATTTTCTTCGGAGATTCTACGATTAAAAGTGTTTTAGCCATACACCACCGCCGCCGTGTCAGTGTAACTATCAAAGTAATGATCTATAGAAATAATGTCTGATCCCACACTAACCCAGTTTACTTCACCTTCCAAATCGACAAGCATCCCGTGAGATAGGTCGTCAGCACCAAGTATTTTTTGAATTATCACTTGGTTCTTATAGAAATCTTCTGTGTCCTCGTCAGCACCAACCTCAGATACAGTTACCAAAAAGATATAGTGAACTCCCCTTTCGGGGAACTCCACTTCAAGAGGTTCTGCATCATCGGATAGGTTATTCACCAATTCATTAAACTGCTGATTGTAATTGACCAAATCAGGCCACACTTCATAAAATTTCATTACATTTCCTTATGGCGTTGGTGAAAAAAGATTAGAAATTTCTTCTGAGTTTTGGTTGTTGTTCAGTTCATCTAACAGTTCTGATGTCGAGGTGGCATCCATCGGCAGAGATTCTGCAATGGCTTCGTCCATTTCTATTTCATCTGCAATGTCGTTTTCTTCGAAGAAATTCATAATGTCTTCGACTTCATCTTCGTCATGTTCTGCCTGGTCGATGCTTTCATTTGGCACTGTCTCTGCAGTTGAAGTAGGAGAATTTACGTTTTCATTCACTGCAAGGTCAGAACTAAATAGGTTGTCCACATCGGTGAATTCGTCCTCAACTTCAGGATTCGGAGGGTTATTGGAAGCAATTGAATTTGCATTCTCGACGTTCAATAGATTACCTTCGCTTTCAGTATGCAGCGTTGTATTACCGACTTGCGATTGAAGGCTGGAAATAATGTCATCATTTAGATCTTCTGAGTGAACCCCTTCAAATACCGGTAAAGTGGTATCTATAGCGGCCTCTATTTCTTCAATTAGTTCTGAACTAACATCTGAAATACCTTCAGTATTAGATAATGAATGATCTTCCATTTCCACTTTTTCTGGTTGAGCGATACATGCGTCGGGTTGAGTTTGAGCACGTACTTCTCCAACCAGATCCGCTAAATCATGTGATATTTCTTCATCTGATTTATCACTTGCAACTTCAGCTTTATTTGTAGGTTTAATATCGTCTTCTATTTCTGGCAGTCCCCCAGCCAATGTAAGAGATTCTTCAATTTCAGATTTTGCGTTTTCTATGCTGTTCGAATTTTCTAATACAACCTCTATGTCGCTCTCCATATCAGCTTCCGACTCTAATGCAACCATCGCATCGTTGATGGTCATTTGGTCCTTGCTTGTTGCGGAGTTGTCGATTTCTTGCGTAGATGAATGAGAGAATTTAGCCAGAACTCTATTGGTTTGTTTCTTCAAAAGATCCAGTTCATTACCGCTAATAAGAATATTAAAGCCAGCATCATTAAGGACTTCTAAGGCAAAAGATGAATCTTCGAGATCGAAGTAGTACTCAGAATACAATCCAGTTTTCTTGTTAAATCCGTCTTTGAATACTTCTCTTGAATCAAACGGGTTCGAGTTAGCTAGTATTCGACGTCCCGCTTTTGTTTTAGGCAGTTTAATTTTAATAGGTGATGCAGCATCACCTATGATAACAGCACCCTGTTGTTTAGTATCACTTCCTATGGAGGAGATATGATCGAAGATATAAACGTTAGGTAATTGCTGCAGATTCAATTCATAGTGCTTAAGGATAATTCCATTCGCTTCATGATTCGCTCCAAACTGTTGATTCATTATTTTTTCAAAAGTGAGGTCTTTTCTTGCGCGAATTACAGGAACTGAACGTCCATTATCTAAATCTTTTAGAATGATTTGGGAACCCATTCGGGTTTCAGCATTCAAGCGAGCTGCTTCAACTATGTTACCTTTAAGTATATTGATAAATTCGATGCCACCGGATAGTTTGAGGCTTCTAAATTCTTCATTGATAGCATGATCGTTGCTATACATCCCAAGTGAGTTGTTCTTAACGTCCTCCGGTCCACTAAAATACTGCGAAAATGTCATAGCAGACATTTTTTTACCGATCTCAC
Source organism: Vibrio sp. 10N.222.54.E6 (assembly GCF_041473955.1). Classification (NCBI taxonomy): domain Bacteria; kingdom Pseudomonadati; phylum Pseudomonadota; class Gammaproteobacteria; order Vibrionales; family Vibrionaceae; genus Vibrio; species Vibrio sp. 10N.222.54.E6. Next base: position 23,745 of record NZ_JBFRTD010000011.1, read on the forward strand.
CTTTGGTAGAGTAGTACTCAACGTTGTAAAGCCACGGGTTCAGAATGTTGTGATTATCTTTTGGAAACTCCAAATTTGAAATGACGATTTTTCGACCATCTTGAATGTTTAAGACCTGTCCAATTTTAACGCTCTTAGTTAAAATCGAAATCGTTTCAAAGTTGCGCAATGCAGTTTTAACTTTGTTGCTATCAGGCATGGCCAGAGCTTCTTCAACACTAGAAATAGTAGCGGCACCAGCACTGCGGTTACGTAATGATACAAGGGCGCTTTGATTGTGCTGAAGTAGTGCTCGTTCAAGACCTTTTTCTTTTAGCTTGATCAGGTGGATACCTAGCTCAGTAAGGTTAGAGTTAGGTTTTTGCAAATATTCAGATAGAGACTTCAAAGACCTATGAATATTCGTTTCAAGGACTTCGGTGTTCATTTGAATTGGAGGGTGTTCTAGCTTAATTTGCTCTAGGATCACAGGTTTTTCAAATTCACTGACGTAATGAGTTTTAGTCGTGCCAGAAAGAGTACTTTCTTTAATGGTAGTGATTTTTCCTGAAACCATTCGCGTATTTATTGGGTCTAAACCTTTTGAGCGTTCAGCTTCCAATTTCGAATTATAGAACGAGGTCAACTCATCAAGTAGGGAGTTTTGCTGTTCGTAATTCAACAGTGACATACGACCTAGCACCTTAGTTGAGAGGCTGCTAATCTCATTACTATTGAATGCATCAGATCCAAAATCTTGAATGTTTTGCTGTTCAGATTGAGAAAAATCTAACAGTTCCATTATTTCTTGCTGTTCAGATAAGTATTCAGCAACGACGTTGTTACCAAAGTTGTTCATCAAATTTGGTATGGTATTTGTAGCTCGAATCGATTGTGAGTTACCGGTTGTCGATGCAGATAATCTTAATCGGTTTCGTTCACTGATAGCCAATAAACGTGCTTCTACGGGCATTCCAGTTATTACTTTACTTGATTTTGATGTGGTTACTTGGCCTTTGCGCTCTCCACGTCCGAATAGCTGTTCTTCTTGGGTTACATCGAAGAATGAACTCATTAGGAAGGTATGACGGCGATTTTGAGCACCAGTCTGTTTAAAGTTACCTTGTGCATGAAGTGAGATTCCCTCGGTTCCAGACCTTGTAACAATGATTGCGTTTGCTTTATTTGAGTTAAAGTCATATTGAGCTTGGGGTTTGTCATCAAATTTCGTTGGTTCTATGACGTAACCATTGCCGTCGTCACTTAAACGAACATGAAGTTTTCGGCCTGATACTTCGGTTGAAGTCATACCTTGCTTTGCCAACTCTGTCTTAACGACATCAATAGGCGAAAGAGGTAAAGTTGGCATCTTGGAAATAAGATCAGATACTTCTTTCTCTAGGGCGTCTAACTTCTGGAATGTGGGAGAGGTTATATCTAATTCACTACGCCAGTGAACATCTTCGGTAGTTATGGTGGGAAGTGCTTCCTCGCCTATTTTATTAGCTGCAGCAATTTGTGCCGGTGTCGGCTCTATTGTTACTTTTACTTTGCGATTACCTTCGCGAATTAGCCAACGGTCTAGAGCTACTTTGAAATCGGGGAACACTGCTAGTTCAATAGGTTTGCCACTTTCTATACCTTCAGTCTCACAAATTGAATCGTAAAGAAAGCGTAATTGCTGTTCAGCAGTTTTATCTACACCGATAATTGGCTTTTCGCTATTGTTTATGGAATATATTGCACTCCTAGCGATTTCTTCAGATCGAAGAGCTTCGACAAAAGACTCTGTGATAATGCTGTAAGTACCAGCAAATGACATAATATCTACATCTTTATGTTGATGCTGAAACCTTGAGATAGCTGCGATACCTTTAAAAATTTCACGTCCATACTCTTTCACTTTCTGCATGATTTCAGAAAGTGTGTCTGTTGCTATTTTATTTCGTTGCTGTTGTTTGGACTCAATGATATTAACGATACGTTTGCCATAGTTGTGCTCACGGCGAACCATAGCGCCTTCTGCTATCAACGTAGTTGAAAGTGTCTCGATGAAAGTTGTTCCGCCTTGTCGGACCATTTTTTCAAGAACTTGAGGAGTAAATTCTTCGGGGAATAAATCACTACATTGAGCAATATTCTTTTCGTTTTTAGCCCATGTAGCAGATGCTCGAATGGTTGGGTGCTGTGATTGATCCTTTAAAAGATCGATGACAGCGTTACTGTTAGTGTCTTTACTCGCTATGTTATGTGATTCGTCGAATAAGAATTGCACATTGTTATTCTTAGCGAACTCAATTAACCATTTAGCGCGATCGTTTATACGATCTTCAATCTTAACTTTTTTTCGACCACGAACAGATTTCAAACCGTTGATTTGAGAGTAAGTAGTACAGATTAAGTTTTCATTGATAGAAGTATAGTTGCCTTCTAGATAATCACCTTTTGTTTTGGTAATCGACTTGCTATCAAAAATTACTGAGTTCTGACTCTTATCAACAATATCTTTGCCATCTGGCATAAGGAAAAATGGGTCAATATATTTATCAAGCCCAGTATCACGGATATCCCTGTAGATATCATTTAACAAATCTGGCTTAGAAGTCATGAATATTGGGGTTCGGCCTTGTTTTACAGACCAAGCCATGTATGCCGCTAATGTACGCCCTTTACCCTTACCGGTAGCATCACCCTGTAGGAATGGCTTGTTATTTTTAAGCCTCCAAATACCTAGGGTGATCGCATCTATTTGCTCTGCATCCCAAACTGAGGTGATTTCTTCGCTGGTCATTCCCATCTCTGACATCAAAAATTGATCTGGGTTGCCAACATCTTTAATGAGTTTAATAACAGCTTCGCGATTTGCGTTCACGAAGTTGCTTGGCATTGCGGCCATATCGTTGGCGCGACTTAGTGAGGTGAGTGGGGTATATCGTGACTGAGCGAAGTTCAAATCGTATTTTGAGGATTCAGTTTGGTTTGATGTGTAGTTAGCCAATATATCTGAGATTGAAGTGGTTGAGGTTAAGTCGGTGGATTTAAGGTTAGGCTTCGATGTAATGGTACTTACAAATGCGTCCTTAAGTGCTAGTGATACTTCATAGATATCGTTGACCGAGTACAGAGCTTTGATATCTGTTGGGGCATTGGTGCTACTAGGTATTGGTTTTTTTCCGTTAATGAGGTAAACACGCTTAGCGTTAACTTCCTCGTTATCGCCAAAAATTATCGGTGACGCGTCAAACATATCGACGACATTAAAGTTCTGGAAGATATGATTATGGACATCATAAGATTCCATAGACACGGTACCCAGTGAATAGGAGTCATCAGCGTTCATGACAATCATAGCTTGAGAATTGTCATTCATAGTGTTCAGTGTTTGAACTGCTTCCAACTCAGCTTGATAGTTCACAGTTACACCAAATATTTCCAGAGGTTCATTTAGAGAACCTTGGTTAGTGGCCAATAAAATCTGAGAGCCTGGCGTTACAGCTTGGTTCCCCGCTTGATAAAGGGAAGTTGATGTTTTACCAAATTCATTTTGAAATGCAGTCGAGTATAGTTCATGTCGATTCCCCTGTTCTTTCATGAACCTGATCGGCATTTCGCTAGGAATAAGGGTGGCTAAAGACGTAGTTTTATCATTGATAACGGTAAGTGATTCACAGTTATCAATCGCCTCAAGAAAACTACGGGCCACAAAGGAATAGGCTGGTGGTAATGGCTTGGAGAACATACTATCTCGATGAGAATGCGGCATGTTCGCCATATTGTCGTTTAATGTGGATAGGGTTTCTAAATTTATCGATTCTTTGTTGTGTGTACTACGGATGTCATTTAACAGTAATGAGTTTAAATTAATAATGATATCCGTTTGAACTTCAGCCGCACGATTTGAAGTTAAGCGGATACTCTCTCCACCAGTTTCAATAATCTGATCTAATCGGTTAGGTGTTATAGCTTGACCTGTTTGCTCCATTTCAGCCATTAATGATTTAGCTGCAGCCAATTTAGATGAACTATTTAACCAATCAAATTCCATAAAAGCGTTGGAATTTCTTTTCTTAGCAAACATAAGGTTTTCACCATTTAGGCAATAACGATCGTTCGTTGAAGTTAAGAAAATTTCGGTGCCATTTTCATTTAGGCCGATGGACTCTGCACTCTGTAATGCCAATTGGCTTTTAACAGAATTGACAGAAGAGAACTGTGCTTCAGGGGTGTTTTTGGCGAAGCCTTCCCAAAAGCCTTTAAGTTCACTTGTAGGGGTGTTAACCATTTCAGAGTTAGGGAATATTTCCTGGAGCTTATCGAATTCAATTTTGTTGATAACCAATTGATATAATTTAAGATCACCTTTTGCGATAGGTTCTTTTTTAGTGTACTTCATAGAAGCAAACACTTTTGAGCGGGTAGGGTTAGTGATGCCTAATTGGGTAAACCCTAACCCTTTAAGCATTTCACCTTGCTGTTTTGTTACATTTCCACTAATCGCAACAATTTGCATTTCGGTACCAGGCTTGCCAGGGTTTCTTTCTACAGAGATTTTTGCGTTGTCTGCACTTAGGTCTAGCCATTTCATTGTAGCCATATAAACTCTCTTTACATTCTAAATGAAGTTGATGGGTCGTAATCGTCATTACCGTTAAGCGCGTCAGTTAGGTCACCAAATAGTTCGTCATCCAATAACTGTTCTGAAGCTTCTTCAAGACTTTCATCAACCATGTCTGAATCTTCATCGAATTGTTTAGCTAATTTTTCGTACCTTTCTTCTAGCTCAGATGGGACATCGTTCGATTCATTAACTGAAGAGGTTGGTGCCGCTTTAGGAGCATCGGCTTTAGGCGTTTTGACTTTAGGCGTTTTGACTTTAGGAGCTTCGGCTTTAGGAGCTTCGGCTTTAGGAGCTTCGGCTTTAGGAGCTTCGGCTTTAGGAGCTTCGGTATTTTGAGCTTGTGCTTCCGAAACTAGGTTTTTATTGCCATCATTCTTATTTTCGAAAACCTTTTTAAATTCATTTTCATTTGAGTAATGATCTGTAGGCAGATGCGCTAATGGATATCCCTTTGGAAATACTTCGCAAGTATTGGATTCTGTCACGAATAAGTAGTCCGGGTGGTTGTCATTAGGGTCATTTGGCTTTGACAGCCCAATAACGGTAGGTACGTATAGGCGTTCAGATCCATTTTCAGTTCTGCGCATGTATCGGTTGGCTATAACTTCACCTTTTTTAGATAAGTCGTTAACAACTTTTTTTCCGCCATTTCTTGCATCGACTTCTTTCAGTGCAAAGAAGTTCTTCGTTGTAAGAGGGCCGAATTTACGGCGTTCCACGGGCATAACTTCAATAAATAGGTCTTCAGTAGAAAGTTCTTCAGATTCTTTCATTGAATTAACGATAGATTGAAATACATCGATATATGCACCAGTAATATCTTTACCATTACTATCAAGCCTACGAGATAAGAAGTATTCAACACATTCTTCAGGTGAAAACAGTTCATTAGGCTGGTCATCAACCTGGGGCTTGTATGGGGCGGTAAGAGTGATGGAGTCAACGAATGGTTCATCTTCCGTGTAATCTACGATACGAATAGCTACTTCTGGTAAATAGCGTCCAGACCCCTCTGGTTGGATCATTGCTGATTTAACGGCGTTTAATAATTCATTGAACTGATTAGCCGCAAACATTTTTGATTCTTTAACCATCGCTTGACGAACAAATGCCTGATTTCGAATTTCAGCATCAGGGTTTTCAGAGTCATACTCTCCGGCTTTTAAAACCACGGTACTTAAACCAAGCGAAAGAGACTCTTTTGACTTGGCGCTATCTCGGATAAGAACATTACACCAATTTGATTTGAAAGATGATTTCCCTGATTGTTCACAGCCATTAAATAGAACAACCCCTGCTTTATCGCCATTAGTTGAGGCATTAACATGGAGGTTGTTACTTGAGTCTGCAAAATCGGCGATGGAAGGGCGATTTTCGGAAGTATTTTCATCGTATCGAAGAAATACTTTCGCTTCTAGCCCTGTTTGGATATCGATACCAGTTATAAAGTGGTTTGCTGGATCGTCGTCTGAAATGTTATAGCTATCAACCATGAGCGCAATGTTTCTTGGGTTTGGTTTTGATACACGCTTTAATTTGTTGAATTTTTCTCTCATTCCTTGCATTTTGAACCCTTCCATTAAACAAAAACTAAAAAATAATATATAGTGTAAATGAACAATACAGATAATAGTCTGTCTACCAATTCGATGCAAATAAACGAGTAACTTTGGGAGGTTAGCGTGAAGGATATCAACCAAATTAGAAGGCACCTTGAATTTGAAATAAGTCAACTGCCGCAATATCCGTATTTAAAGCAAGAGAATATCGATCGCTGGATAGACGATGTAATAAAACTTGATCCAAGTCGGGCAATCTGGCACGTAGATCGCCTGTTTCGAATAGGAGGTAGTGAAATTGGCCCTTTATTACAGTCTCACCGTAATAAATTGGCAGATACTATTTCAGAACAAAAATATTCGCACTCTTCTGAAATTGATATTTTTAGGCTAAAACTCCTCATAGATTCACCAGCGCCACCAAATGCAGCTATGCGTCGTGGCACAAGGTTCGAACCAATTCTGAACGAGGTAAAGCGTGAAGAATTACAGAAGAAATATACGTTGGTACGTGAACGACCAGATTTAGTTGAACGGATAGTTAATGCAAACTTGCCAGATTTCAATTGGGCGAGGGTTCAAGTGGATCAAATATGGGAAGTGGATGGGAAAATTATTCTATTGGATTATAAGTTCCCATCTGAGGGGGGGCTTAAGACTCTGCTCTATGAAGAACCCTTGATGTATTCAACTCAGTGTACAATTGGAAAGATGATAGCCAATAGGCTGGGTATTGAAATCGATGAAGTTATGGTATCGCCATATAACATGACAACAGATTCATTTGATGACATTAATGTACCGTTTGACTCTGAGTTCGAAGCTGAAATTCTTCATGTAGGTCAAGCAGCTTACAACAAGTACACCAAGGGTTTGTTTCCTACCCCGCCCATTCCTAAATATCAAATACAGAGTTCAGAAGAAATCCCTAATGATATAAAAGAAGCAATGGTTAAAGCTTCATTGCTTCGGATTATGTCTAAAGAGGTAGCTGAAAGCATTATTAAAGAAGAAGATATTTACCAAGACTACCTTAAGGTGCTTTCAAAAGGTCAGAGTGATGACATTCGTATTGAGGTGGCCACATCTAACATTACCGGAAAGACAAAAAAGAACTTCAAAAAAGAAGAGGCCGTGCTCGTTCTTAAAGAAAATGGAATGCCAGAAGCTGAAGTTATGCTTATCAAGAACAACATCACAAAGTTAAACGCTGCTTTAAAAGAGTGCGGGGTACCAAAGGAAGAGGTGAATGCACGCTGTTACTCGTTAGATTATGAGGTCGACATTTCTCAGTCGAGAGCTAAAAAGGGGATTCAACATCAATTAGTTCAGGCGGCTAAGCTTCAAATATCCGAAAATGTTTCTGAGATATTAGAGCAATATTCATCAGATATGTTGGACTATGATTCGCTGAACAATACTGATGGTTCATTGGATAAGCGTAAGCATTATCAATTGAAAACATTATTGAATTTAATTGAGAATTCGGACCTTGTAGAAGTTCAGGAAAAAGCTAAATCTAAGTTAGCAGAACGAGAGGTCGCGTATGGAGCGAAACCGAAAACTTCTAGTAAAGTGTCTAATCAAAGTGAATCACCAGAACTTACAAGCGCGAATTCAATTATCACCTCAGAGCAAATAGATAAGTTTGGATTGGAGGGTTTATTGAGCCCAAATGAACAAACGATAACAAGCCGAGAAGAACCTGACGCTTTAAACACAGAAGTTGAGTTGGAAAATGATCAGTTGAAGCAAATTAGTCACTTATTCAGTATCAACATGTAATCGTTTTCCACATTTTCAGTGCATAAAGGTGTGTTTAAAGTTGAATAAAAAAACCTCACATTGAGAAATCGAGTGAGGTTTTTTTGGTGTCTTTTAAATCCTTGGTGAATGTATCATTTAGGGTTTACGTAGTACATCATGCTGCATTAACCTTTTTCGATTGATTAACTTGGGCTTTTAAAAGTTCCAAGCTAATTTTAGGTTCAGCTGTTTTTATCAAGCTAGGCACAGTTAATGATACATGAGGCGCTTTAGTCACTGATGCTACGAGGGCGCTATGAGATTCATCCTGATAGATTAAGTTTCCGTCGGCGAATACAGTAATCAAATCAACAGGTATGTTTTTTTCATATCCTACAAACTTGATAGCGTCAATGTGACTAAGTTCGGGGATATCTCTCAATCTGTCTATTAATTGTGGTGCGTGACCTAGTACTTGCAGCAAGGCCGAACGCCGAGTGAAGATCTTTTCGCCACCATAAGTGAATTTAATGAAACCTTTTTTATGTAGCTCATTTACTAATTCAGCATGTTCGCCAGTTTCAAACAGTGCGTCTAAAAATAACGCGATAAGTAATTTCAAGTCTTGAGAAGCTTTTGCTAAGTCAAGAATAGAAGCTTTTTTGAGGTCATCGATTGAATGAACGCGTAAAGCTGCGTCTACCTGATTACCAACGTAATTAGTAGTAATTAGATGCATCGGCTTAGTGGTCATTATGTTCGACGTGTAATGCTGGAAAGATGCAACACTAGGAAAAAATGTAATTCCAGTTGAAGGCAGTTTCCCTAAGAAATGTGTGCTGCACAACTCAAGGGAGTTGTTTTCTACTGCTTTTTCAATAGAGTCTTTGTAGATTGCTATCAAGCTTACGGTATTCATCTTTCGATACCTCACATTCAATTACTAACATTAAATTATACAGATAATTGTAAGTTAGTTTGGTTACTTTAAGACGTTGTTTATTTTTTAGTATAATGAACATTTGAACATAAACACAGTAGTTTTTTTAAAAATATTATGTACTTTAATGTACATTCTAAAGTAGGTTTTTGAAACTTAATCCTTTCAAATCATATTGATTGTAAAAGTTCTTTGCTTGCTATGGGGTTCGGTTAGGTAAGGTTTTAGCTAGAAATATTGTGATTATTTTCACAATAACCCAAGAGCTGAATAGTTTTATGATGTATAGTGTAAAAACATTTGAAATTAAGCATGGGTGTAGTTATGAATAGTTCTGATTCATTAGTATCGTTATTGGAAAGTGGTTCGTTAGAACTGTTAGATTTGGACGGAATTGTAGAGAGTCAACCGGCATCTTGTGATTACAATTACGGCTTTACATCTGTTGAGTTACTGGGAGTTATGGCGGCTTCAGGAGTTACCACTGGTAAATTCTGTTCTGGTTTAGCGTTGCCAAATACTCGTTGGCCTAAAATTGTAAAAGTATCAGACGACGCAAGAGATATGGCCAACGAAGTCACATCGCCAGAAATTGAAATGTTTGCTCGCCTTACGAATGTCTATCCCCAGGCAGCTCCTTGGACACTTAAAACAATATCAGATTTAGTGAAAATTTCTGGTTGGAGTGTAAAAGAACTATCTATTGTATGTGCTTCAGCTGAGAACTCTGTCGATAAATGGTTAAATGAAGCTCAGCCAACTATGGATAGTCAATCCGCTATATTGATAGATTTAATTTATCGATTAATTGATACCTATAAGATTCCTAAAGCTGATATTTTGAAAATGGGATTAGGAATGCGAGCTAATCGAAATGCTCACCATATTCATGAAATGGAAGATGGAACTTGGCAGTCAAAATCTGAAAGTTCGTATCGAAGGGCTAGAAAGCTTCTGCGTGAAACGATAATGTCATTTGGTCTACCAGACGAATTACTAAAAACGGTTCGTTTAAGAGAAAAGTTGATTGCAGAATTTATATTAAATACTACTTCAATACAGCAAATTGTTTCTAAGTCTAATTTGAAGGACCTGACAATCGTAGATGAACTATCCGACACACTAGATCGTTTGCGTCATTGGTTCGATTCTCGTAACGAATATCACAAACTGTATATGCAGTATATTCGAAAGTACAACGGCGCTTTTAACCCAATTCAAGCAGATGATCTACAAAAACTAAAAATCTGTTTCGACGAAGCAAGTGAATTTCTTACAGAGAAGCACCCCGATTTTGACCTGAAGTATTAGGGAAAGTTTTATCAAGAAGCAGCAAAACAATTTTTGCTGCTTTTTTCTTATTCTGCAAAGCGCCACCAGCCACCCCAGGGATTATAACCGCCATTTTGCAATTGTGGGTCATGGGTGATCATTGGCTCTAGCCTTAATTCGAATTCAACGAACCGACCTTTCTCTTTATTGGATAGTTGAAATGGAATGGCTTTTCTCATAAGCATTAAATACTCAAGTTCGGCCTTTTCCGCATTTTTGACTGCATTATCGTATTGAGTATGGCTTGTCGCTGCAGTCTCCTCATGTTCAAGATTTGCTTGCACTACGTAAGTTGAGCAAGTCTCTTCCTCTTCCTCTTCCTCTTCGTGACAAGAGAGAGCTGTTACATATTGTCCATATGACAACGGTTGGTGTGTCAGTGTCATGCTCTTAAAGCCATACTCCTTCAATCCATCGAATATTACTTCAACGCCATACGCTTGAGAATCCACATCGAATACTCTTTTCTCAGTGTTATGAGAAAAAACTGAATGTATTAGAGATATATAAGAACTGGTTGGAATATTGAGGATAGGGATTGTATTACCACTTGTTACGGAGGTTTTGACAAAGCAAGACGTATTTTTACCTCGTACCAAAAATGAGATGGCTGTCGATTTGTGAAGCTTAAGTTTGCCAAGCCAATATTGATAGTCTTTCATAGATGACCCTGTGCTAGTTTCTGAAAATAGTATATAGTTTAAACTTGTGATTATGAAGAGATTTGGTGGGATTGTGAGTAATCAATTAGAAAATTCAATGCCGATGCAAGATATAAATGAAGTCTTGAGTGGGTTAAATAAAGAGCAGTATAAAGCAGCTACGTCATCATCATTAAATATTCGAGTTGTTGCAGGACCTGGCACAGGAAAGACGAAAACTATGGAGGCAAGAGTGGCAAACCTCCTTTCTGGTGGAGTTGAGCCTAATGGAATCCTAGCCCTGTCTTTCACGAATGAATCCTCAAAAGAGTTCAAAGATCGAGTGCAGGATACGTGCGGGTTATTAGGCCATAAAATAAAGACTGGAACCTTCCACGGTATCTTCAATCGCTTTCTCCGCAAATATTCTTCACACGAATTTTTCAAAACAAAATTAGGTTACCCTGAAGGTTTCTTTATTATTGACGATGACGATTCAAAAAAGATAATGAAAGAATCCATAAAATCGTTACCAAATGGCTTCAAAAAACTTATTGATAAGCTTGAGCTTAAACCTAGAGATTTCACTTCGCAGATGTCTCTTTTAAGAGCGAAGTGCCACACCCCCAGCACTTTCTTTAAGATCACAGTTAAAGATGATGATCTCTACAAGGAATGGTTAGATATTTCATCAAGCCTGAATTCTACTGATGACGCAGACTCCGTGAATCAAGCTTACTCTACTATTTCACAAAATTATAAGTTGAGAGACTTCTTACTTATTAAAGTCTGGGATAAGTATGCGAAAAATTGCCGAGCGGTCCATGCTATCGATTTTGATGATGTGTTGACCAATACTTACTACCTTCTCAAATTCAACCCATCATTATGTAAAAAAATAGCCAGCGAGTTTAATCATATTCTAATCGATGAGTACCAAGATACTAACTACATTCAAGCTGCAATAATCAAAGAGTTGAAAAGAGGAAACCCTAAATTAAACCTCTTTATAGTTGGGGATGGAAGACAGGCCATCTATGACTTTCGTGGTTCAGATGTGCTACTTATGACTAATGCACAGAACGATTATGGAATCTTCGAAGACCATGAACTTAAAGTGAATTATCGTTCTTCTCAAAATCTGATCACTTCAACCAATATTTTTGCTGTCGATATGCAAAACCAAATAACAAAAGGGCAGCTAGAATGTGGTATTGATACTATCAATAACCAAATGTCTGAGTACCACAAGTTTGATTCAGATTTCGATGAGGCAAATTGGGTAGTCGATGAAATCAAACGTAATATATCTATTGGTGAAAAGGCCGAAGATATCTACGTTATTTACAGAACACGCACTGCAGCAAAGAAAATTGAAGACGTATTGAAACAATCCCACATGCCTTTTGAAATGGTCGGTGAGAGAAATTTTTATGAGTGTGCTGAAGTACGTGATGTAATGGCTTTTCTTCGTTCAATTGTTCGTCCAAAAGATGTTTTAGCCTGGTCGCGCATTACAGATGTTATGCCTATCGCAGTTACGGGTATGTGGATAAGGGATCAATACCAAAAAAACCATGAATCTACACCGATTGAACTGCTTAAGGGTAGGGCAAAGGGGAAGAACTTAGAGCCAATAAATGAAGTCTTAGAGTTTCATCAAATGTCCTATGACCTTTTAAGGCTTGAGGAAACCAAACTTATAGAAGAATTCATTCTTGATGATGGCGGTAACATTACAATAGACGCAGCCAAACAATTTATAGCTACCTCAGATGAAGCAAGGAAAGCATATGCTTCATGGAAAGCAGAGTTTTGGTTAGAAGTCACTGAGGGTATTCGAGATGCATATATTCAAAAGACCCTTCCTGCTTATGAAAAAATTGATGCACTTAAAGCAAAGACAACCGGTAATGAAAATGAATCTGCAACTGATAAGCGTCTGGACAATATAGCCATATTATTTGATGAAATCCGTATTCGACTTAACTCAGAGCAAAGCTTATTCGATATAGTTGATGATCTAACCACAAGAGATTCTAAGCAGCGTGAAAGTGGTGTAAATGGTGTAAAGCTATTAACGGGACATGCATCGAAAGGTTTGGAAGCAAAGGTCTGCTTTATTGTCGGCTGTGATAATGCAATTTGGAAGCGTGGACTCGACCCTCTAACAGCCAAGGAACTCGATGAGGCTGCACGGTTATACTACGTAATGGCCACTCGGTCGAAAGTGAAGAATTACTTAACTACTTCATCATCACGCTTTATGTTTGATAAGACGGTAAAATCAGCGCCGTTCCCTATGATTGCCCAACATATAGCTGACAGCATTAGCGCTGGGGTTATGATCACTGAAGAACACGGTAAATCGTTGTTTCAATCAGATTTTTCATCTCAAACGACGTCCCAATCGAGCAATAGTACTCTCAATGTTATTGCTCCATCTGGAGCCAATAAGACAACTACATCTAAATTGGGTTCTCGGCTAAAAGAATCATTTAAGCGAACTGAAAATAAGGCTCAAACCCAAATGTCAACTTTCAATCCATAATATAAGGAATAGTTATGTTATTTTTATCAACAGATATTGAGCATGCAACACGAGCTATTTCATCTATGAGAGGCATCAAAACATCAGCGAAATCAAATAAATCAAAAAAAAACCTTATGCAATGAAGATACTTTAAGAATAAAAAGGAACATTGCTAACTCTAATCGCTGTAGGCAAGAGAAAGCGGATATTGAAGCTCTTTACAATGGTGAAGCCAGTTTTATTTCTTTTGGTCAGATACACCGGACCAAAAAGGATGTAAAAACTAGATATTAGAAAAGAGGTGAACTTCTTAGGTCGTGTGCCATATACTTAAGGCATGTTCATTAACACAGTATCTTTTTGTTTTCTCCTCCGTTACTGCCAATATGCACATACATCGATAATGTGGCTAGTCGGACGGTTTTACTATCGTTCGCATCTTCATTGCATCTCAAAACAAACCGTTTAATTCTGGAATCGATTATGGTTGAGTTTTTCCCTTTATTTCCACCAGTAACCCATTTGAAAGTAACTATGCCAGATGCTTCTAAGGTGCTTAGAAGCCTTTCTGCATGCAAAGCGACATCTGGGGTGTATACGACTTACGAGCATGTATTGGATTGTTTAGAGTCAGTATCAGGGACGCCCAACACTTACAACGCTATACGAGGCGATATTAATCTATTATTGAATTGGTCTTGGTTGGTTTTGGGAAAAGACATCGTAGAACTAACACTAAAGGATATGAATTCATTTATAGATTTTTGTAATGATCCTCCAAATCACCTTATATCTACTTTCAGCGCAGGGCTTTTAGATAAATCAAAGAGTGACGATCAGTTGATTGTTGTTAATGAACAATGGCGTCCATTCGTTAATAGAAACCATCCAAGGCAATATAAACGTACGGAGGGTAGTTTGAAGACACAACTTTCGAATTTATCATTCGTCTTCGTATACCTAGAAGATATCGAATATAGCTTTAGGAATTCTGCAGCAGTAGCAATGCGAAGATTGACATCTTCCGTAAAAGTGGCCTTGAAGCATGAACGAAGAGAAGTCGGGCATAAAGGTATGAGTGCTTTACAGGTTTCACACTTGCTTTCAACGGTAGAACGAATAGCTAAAGAGAATCCGGATAAATACGAGCGTTCGCGTTTAATCATCTATCTGATGTTGTTTTGCTATCCTAGGATAAGTGAAGTTTCTGCAAGGCCGGCATATTCACCCGTATTTGGTGATTTTGAAATGCATCGCGACCTTAATGATCAAGTTTATTACACTTATTTTATCCCTAATAGCAAGGGAGGTAAAACACGAAAGGTGATTTGTCCTCCTTTACTGATCGATGCTCTTTTGCGTTATAGGAAGCATAGAGGGTTAGGTGATGGATTTCCGTTACCGGATGATCATTCGCCTATGTTCGTAAGGCACCGAGCCGCAACTAATGGTAGAGAAAAGGATATCGTGGATGCAAATCTTGGAATTAGTCAAATAGGGGAGTTAATTCAAGAGGTATTTGAGTTGGTTGCTGATAGTTTGATGGCTGGTGGTTATCCATTGGATGCTGAGTTAATGAGGAAGCTTACACCACACTCATTACGGCATACCGGTATTCAAATTGACTTGGCATCAGGGCGTAATCCTCGTCACGTTATGTTGGATGCTGGACACTCTTCAGAACAAACATTAGCGATTTATGAGAGTCAACGAACGGCAAGTCGTTATCAGTCCATTGATTTAAAGAATAAATTTTTACAGAGAATGCTAAAGCCGATCACGCTATCTAGTTAAGTTAATTGTTAATAGTATCATTACTATATTGTTATTTATGGAATGGAAGTCCCCTAAGTTTAATTTGGAAGTTTTGTTAGATTAAATTGATAAAAATTCACAGAAACCATGTTTACAATTGCGTACATGCGCATTACTATCAACTTGTCTCAAGGTTGCATATACGTAAATTTTATTATGAGATTCATGTTTATTCAGCGAACTAATGTGAATTTTACGTCAAAAGTGTATCAAAAGTGATACTCAGCACAACTAAGCTATACTTATGTTTAATTTGGAAGCATTTTGTATTTATATGCCTAAGAGATATAAAACTTCCAAATTAAAAGTAATATTGAACAGTAAGAGGAGTTGTGATATGAGCATAGAGTCGTTGAAAACAAAAAGTACAAGCACAACGGACCCGGTAGCACTTGCAAAGCTCCAAAAGAACCTAGAAAGGATAATCGGTTTATCTAAGGGTTCTAGAGATATCAAAGAATGCGTTAGCGGAGAGGTCCATAACAAACCTGATTATCAAGTTAATCCAGGCTTTACATTTAAGCCATAGAATATTTAACGCGACTTTAATGTGACAAGATTCAACGGTTAGGAGCTAATTACTCCTCTAATTAGCCCATTGTGTGAGAGGTTTTGGTCCTGTTGAAGCTTTATCAATGAATGTAGACAGCGCCCGACCAGTCTAAATCATTGTTTTCTCTATCCCCATGTAAACCTTTACTCGATGAAGACTCACTTGGCGCTCCGATAAAAACTGAATGTCCACCTACCGATATTGCAGTGCTAAAAAGATCGCCTGATGTCGGGTTTGTTCCCCCTTCCGGTTTTGGCTTTGTTGCAGGCTGTGTTGGGGAGGGTTTTTCTCCCGATGGTGCGGTAGATTCACCTGAGCAACCACTAATTGTGGCGAAGGCGACAATCGCGATTAATGTTCGTTTAAGGTTGAGCATAATGCTTCTCTTTAAGTTGTTCGATTTTTAGGGGAGATTTAAGTATCCAAGACTTCATTGCAATACTTAGGGATTAGTACTTTCTGTTCATTGTGAACCTCTTCGACTTGGCAAATCGGTTCACTGGTGATCTTGCTCCACCCCCATCCAAGTAGAATGGAGAGTAAAATTGCGCTAATAGGCTCGATATATAATTTCATAATCGCTCTTTTAATTAGTAAGTGGATAGGACTTATTTAACTGCTTGAAATGAAGTATTACCTTCATGGATTAAACTGATGTAATGCATTTAATAATTGGGGGGGCATTTTTTTTGAGAACATGGAAAGCATCGATGTGCCGGATACGATTGCACTATTTTTCAATTGTACACGCCCTTTTCGGAATGGTGTTTTACCCGTATGTATGAAGAAACCACAGGTTTGATTTACTTGACATACTTTGTCGAAATTTAAAGCATGGGATGACTGTATTGGCCCCGAATACCTTTTCGCTTGAATAAGGTGCCACTTACCTTTGATTTTTACCTTACCGTCTATTCCACCGTCGTTACTGTATTTTGTACCTCTAGAAATTGTGTAACCATGATACTCAAGAGCTGTAAGAATCATTTCTTCAAAGACATACGGATTAACTTTTCTCAAATAAGCTAGTTTTTCTGAGTCGTTCATGTACACGACTTCTTTGAATAGCCGCTTCGAAACATTGACATTGACTTTGTGTTTTGACCTTCCTTTTGTCAGCCATACGTAGCAGAAGAAAAATACGACTAAGTAAAAGACAACGGCAGCGACATACAAGTACATGCCTAACTGATTGATATCGGGAATAAAACCACTATCATTTTGTAAGTTTAATTGAAAGTCCATATTGAAAAACTCCATATTCATCTTCAACAAGGATATGACTTTTGTGACAATCGTTCAATTAAAATGGTATGTGTAAATTATCTTTTTCCCCACTTGCGTAGTTCTGTTTAATTCCAACTCTCCTTTTTGTTGAATATTCCAATCTCATCGCTCATCATAAGGGCTGTATGCATAAACAGTACTTATCTATGAATTTTTTCCCTATTACCGTTGACGCCTCTATTACCAACTTTGAAAGTCCCGCACTTGATTATGCTGAGTCAAATATAAGTATCGATGAACTGTTAATTGATGATCCGAACTCGATGTTTTTTGTTCGTGTCAGTGGTGACTCAATGCAGGGTCTTCGGATATTTGAATCGGATATTCTTGTCGTCAATAGAAAGCGCCTACCAGAACATTTAAGCATCGTTGTGGCGAATTATAACGGTGCATTTGTCGTCAAAAGGTTGAATAGACACATCCCTGCCCTTGTCTCTATCGATTATTTCGGTCGTGAAAGCGTTGTGCCAATAACAGAAGACGATACCTTGCAAATTGAGGGGGTGGTCACATCTACAATTCGCGCCCTTGTTCCTGAAGGTTTCAGGCTTTAATGATGAAGTATTATTTGATGATTGATGCAAATCGATTCTATGCCAACGCAGAGTTAATCTACCGTCCAGACTTACGAGGCAAACCCATAATTGTGTTATCTAATGGTGATAGTTCTATCGTTGCATTAAACCGCCAAGCCAGTGATTTAGGTTTCAAACGTATGTCTTATTACTCTGAAATAAAGGGGCTGGCAGAGGCAAAAGGAGTCAATGTTTTTAGCTCAAATTACTCACTGTACAATAGCGTTAGTAAAGCCTTTATGTCCGTTGCTAGTGAGTTCGCAAATGAACAGTTTATTTATTCAATTGATGAATGCTGGCTAACGATAGATACTTTATCTGAAAGCGAAATAATAGAGCACGCTAAGATAATACGACGAGAAATATGGAGGCGAACACGAGTGCCAGTGTCTATCGGAATCGCTAAGACAATGACACTATCAAAATGCGCGTCGCGGTTAGCCAAGTCCAATTCGGATGGAGTATTCTTGTTAATAGGGCCTAATAGATCGTTGGTTGACCTCTCCGCAAACGATGTTTGGGGAATAGGCGTACGTAGAGCAAACCAATTAGAACATTCTGGGGTTAGGACTGCTTTAGCCTTATCGAAACAGTGTCCTACTCGCATCAGGAAGGAGTTTAATATCGATGTAGAGAAAACCGTTCGAGAATTAAATAACGAACCTTGTTTTTCCTGGTACGAATCGCGTCCAGACAAAAAGCAAATCTTCTCAACTCGAACGGTGTCACCTAGATTGGCCGGTTTAATAAACGTAAAGCGAGCCGCTTGCGAACTACTAAATTTAGCCTCTCTTAAGGCCAGAAATCAACAATCAAAGATAAAAACGATTACTGTTCATATAGGAACTTCCTCAGACACATGGAAGCCATATTTCAAGCGAAATCTACATCACTTTGATTACGCCACCAGCGACTTGATTATCTTATCTAAAGTCGTTAATTTTCTGGTTGATTCGATGTACGTCCCTGGTACAGAAATTTCAAAAGTGGGGGTAGGTTTTCTTGCTTTGGAAAGTAAGCGTAATGAGCAGCTTGATTTATTTGGTACTGAGGACCGCGATACATTTATGGGACTTTTCGACCAAATTAATCGAAGGTTTGGTAAGAACACTGTCTTTCTTGCGAATACCGGTATCGATAAGGCCAAGGTAGAAAGACAATTCCTATCAAAAAGCCCAACAACACGTTGGAGAGATATCGTAGTCGTGAAAGCATAATAGCCAAACAACTGATTCATAAAGCTTGGTATTAACAATACGAAATGTCATAATTCATACGTACGTAATATTGGAAGCGATTTATGAATAATGCAGTCAGGGTGTATTCTTTGTTAGTTTCTCTAGGAAGCATACATACCAATACAATCAGGAATTTGACTAAAGAACTATTAGAGTTAAGCGAACTCATCCCTCCACGATTTGATTTTTTAGATAAACGTCAAGATATAACCCAGATGTTTAGTCCCACTCAAAAGCGATTAATTATTAAGTGCTTACTCGATACTGATGATCTAAGAAAACTAGACGGTCTTCTGGTTGAAGCCGAAAAAGCGTATGACATTATCGATCATAATGTTATTAGTTCTTTTAACAATAAAGAACCAGCGTCAAAGAATGACTCGACACCTATAGTGAAGAAATTGAAACCCAAGAAAGTGATGAAAAATAATTCATCTACCACAGTCGGCAAGGTTGGTCATCGATTTATTTCCAAAGGAAGAACCGCATACAAGATACACGTCCCCGACTCCTCAATTACTGTACAACACTTAAGCGTTGGATTTATCAAGCTTGGCGAGAAAGAAGCATTAAAGATAGCTATCAAAAAGCGCAATCAATTAGGGAAAAAGTTTTGGGGTAAACATTGGAAAAGGATTTTGGAAGATGAACTTTTATTAGGCCGGTTACCACGTAGCCTAGAGCCAACTTTGGTGTATAAGCCGACCCCGACCCTATCGGACCCCGATAAGAAAGAGTTATGTTATTTGACAAAGTGGAGGGTGTTGAATACCAATTCGGGCAAGTACCAATATAAAACCGTTGTGCGCTCAATTGGAAAGTACGGCAAGCTCTCTGCCTACATCCAAACCAAGTCTGCTTTGCTCGAAGCCTATAGCGATATATTACCTATTATTGAACATATTGGACGTTACTCCTTTGCTAAATTCAAATGATTCAGCAATGAAATTTAATGTTGTTGGTCATTATTTTTGGAGATGAAAAGTAGTTAGCTTACCTTCCCTTCTCATCTCGAAATCTATGATAGGTATCTTAACTAAGATTTGATGCTATTCTTCTGCCTTGGGACATATATCGCTTAAATTCGGTGCCTATCCATATGCCAACATGACGTGTAATTCCATTTCCGATCTGCTTAAAAGCCTCTGTGTCGCACACAGGAAAGACGAATGAATCTTCAAGGCCTTGCAATCTGGCGTACTCCCTAACTGTGTATGGACGCACATTGCGAGGAAAGTTGGTATCGACAACGAGCCTAGTTCCACGGTCTTTACCGTAGTGGGCTAGACAGCAGGGCGCAATGTCGCCTTTGCGCGGATCTGAGATAATCGGTAGATCACGGTAGCCACCATCAAGGCGGGTGTAAACTGACTTTGGAATGCTAATTTGTGGGTTTTTTTCCAATATAGATGCTAATGAAACGGGTTTGAGATTTTCAGGAGGTCTAAAATTGAAATACTTCTTGGTCGCTAAAATTACTAATCTATCTCTACGTTGCGGTACGAAGATAGATGATTCCACAGGGCAAAAAATCTGAACATAGTAGTCGCTCATTTTCGTCATGGCTTCCATGACTATTTTGAAGTATTTGAGTCCTACAACGTTCTCGACGGCGTAAAATTCTGGTCTTGCTATCGCTAAAAATCGTAATGCATGTAGATAGAGGTCATCACCAGTTTGTGTGCCGTGCAAATTCGCCATATTGGAATAACGGGTACACGGGTAAGAAAAAACCATGCCTTCGGATTTTGTTTGTTCAAGCACCAAAGTTTTGGTTATGTCAGTTTCAGAAATTTGGTGATCAAAGTTCGCGTTATACGTTTTAACGGCGTTAGCATCCATTTCAAATGATTGGTTGATCCGAACTCCAGCATCCACAATTCCCTTATCACCAAGGCCAGCTCCGCTAAAGAAACTTGTTATTGAATATTCGCTCATAAAAAAGGTACTCACTAATGTTATTTAGTCAGTACCTTAGCATTGGTTTTTCTGTTAATACGTCGGAATGTCGAAATTAAGCAGCGAAAGAGAACTTTCTGATCCTTGCTGCTTCTTGGCATACAGTTGTAATAAACTCTAAAACAAGTTGGTGGGCATCACGAATTTTTACTTCTGCGTATGTGTCATCAACTAAATTAGATTGAACGGCACTTACGAAGCTGTCGGAGGATAAGGCAGCTGCTCCCCACAAGGTTTTGCAACCACAGGCCAGTATAATATCGTAGTAACCTTCAAACTCGTCTATGTCTAAATCTAGAATAGACACTTTCTTGATTTTTTCGATTTGACTCATTATTTCCAAGGTACGTTTGTTTCTGAACTTGCTGGACCCTAACTGTTCAATTAGACATAAATGGACTTGGTTATTGACCTCCCTTGGCCACCCTTTTTGATGTGGGCCTATGGCTGGATAAATAGGTGTGCCAAAATACGTGAATTGCACTTCAAAATAGATACCCGTTGAAGAATGCACCAATATCGTAAATGGCAAGTCGACAGTAGCAATGTTTAAATTATTACTTCGTGACTTGGATGGCTCGTTAACCACGTAGACATTAAATTCTATGTTTTCTAAACCGACTCCCGATTGTTCAACCTGAATTGTCGAATACAATGTCTTCCATTGCTTTGCTATTTCGAGCTCTGCGCGATGCTTAGAGCGTTCCTCTGCCAATTCTACCTTATGTTCATCTTTGTTTTTCTTTTGCTTGTCGAGCCGCTTCTGGAGTGATTCAGGGTTCATCTTTCGAAGCGTTGCTTCTCTTTTACTTACATCATTCAGTTTTTTAATGGTTGCTGCTAATTTAGACTTTGTGTGTTCATGCTCTTTTATAGCATTGTTATTGGTCACCAGGCTTACGATCACATCATCTAAAATATCAGACTTCTGACAGCTACCTTCCTCGATGCCGAGTTTGTTTTTTAAACACAGTAAAAAATGGGATAAACGCTCAGACGCTTCTTTATTCGACGCTAAATTGTTCTCAAGTAGGCTGTACTTCTCTTTTAGAATCTGTAGTTCTGCTTGACTCTGAGAGAGGATTAATGTGCTTGAAGATAATTGTGTGTTAAGTTCGGATATCTCAGTTATCAGTGAACTGTCTGCTTGGTTTTGAAGAGTGATAGGGTCGGTCAGTTTGTTAATTGTATCATTGTGCTGAACGTTGAGCGTTTGCATTGTTTTGTATAACGAAGTCACACCATTAATGATCGACAAATCAGCTAAGAAGTCTTTTTTCATTTCATCACTAATCGAACCTTCTTTAGATGTTAGCTTGAATGTAGAGACAGCTTGCTTCGTAGAGTTACACAGAAATGCCATGTGGCCATCCATTTCATTTTGGCAAAATTCCTTAGAAATTATGCTTTCGCACAGTACTGAAAGAATAGTCATCAATGGATATCGAGTCATGTTGAAGTCAGCGTTGATTAGGGCTGACTCGATAACGGATTGGTTTGCAGTTATTACAAGTGATTTGTTCATGTAAGCCTCTGTATAAATATAAATTACGTACCATTAAGTCCCAGGTAAATGATTCACTCTGCACTTCTTATGTTTTTTTCCATTTCTTCGTTTTCCATAACTTCACGTAAATAAACCAATACCATTTGAGTTGATTTCCAATCACCTATTGGCTGAATTTGATCTATTCTCAATTTGTTTATTACATATTCGTCCACCACCCGACCAATTCGACCACTATGACCAGTCCAGTTCGGCTTGTTATACACTGAAATGTCAGCTTCTAAATTTTCAGAATTTAGTTGAGTAAAAATCTGAAATAGCGACGATAAATTGCGGTCTATAGTTGTTCCCGTTGGAGGTGTGCTTGGCGATAACGCAACTAAACCTTCGCTTATATTACTGAAAACGAAATCGGTACTGTGCAAAATGGGTGTCACACGAGTCAGGTACGATTTAAGAGTGACAGCGTAACGACCAGTGACAAATTTAGACTTTACGTCAACCCCTGTTTTACTTCGGGTTCGTAGTACTTTAAATGCTACATCACCATTTTCATCAAAAGTTTCTATTAGGTCCTTAAGTTTTATACGACAAATTTCATCTTCACGTAAACAAGTCGAATAAAGCGTACTCGCAATCGCTAAATACTTTCGCTGCTTGAGTGATACTCTGGCCCTGATTTTTAAGTCTAAATTGTCAAAGTGGTCAAATAATGCATTTAAGTGAACAGCCCTCAACGGCGTTGCTTGATTTTGTGTATAGGAATTCCCAGTTAACTCAACGTAATCGAGCTTTAGGGATTTAGTTATTGCTTTTACATCCGGTGAGCGCAGTGGGTTATACACCTCCAAGTAATCATAAATGTATCTCAATTGGTTGCGGTGTTGATTAATGGTCGCAATCGATTTATCGAGCGCAATTAGGTGCATCAAATACAGTTCTACCGCATTACTGTTCGGCTGCGGAAACGCATAAATCCCCCGATCTACGCAAAATTTAGCCCATGCTCTTAATACACTAGCAAGTTGTTGAGTTGTAGATTTGGATAAGCCACCACGATCCTTGTTGAACTTGTTTGCTCGAATAACAATGAAGTCAGCGTTTTCCGATAATGGATCTATTAGCTCAATTAAATCAGGGAAATTAACTTGAAATCGACCTAATTTAGATTGACGCTGTTTCCATTTACTCATGACATCATAATCATCTTCTCTAAGAGCAATTCCTTGAGAAGATGATTTAACAGGTAAAGTGGTGACTTTATTTTTGCTCATACAAATAGCTCGTTATGACGACTTTTGGGTGGAATGGTTATGGTTTATTTTAACGAAATTGCATTCTCTCACAGCATTAACGCCAACTTCTTTTTCAGTTCGTAAGTTGCTAAAGTTAAAGGATGTTGAAGCGTGTATAAAGACATCCGCCCCACTATCGACAAAAACCTCTATGTGAACAGGCTGCAAATCAAAGCTTAATGGGTCTAAATCGAAATTCATCATAGGATAATGATCAATGACGGATTGGCAGTCACTATTAAACTCTACGTGAATGTAGTTTGTATTGTGATAGTTAATAAGTTGAGTGCTGATCGCTTCAAAGTAAAAGTCTTGGCCTTTGGCGTTCGACACTCGTAAACCGTGTATCTTTGAACTTAGGATCTGATTTAGTACTTTTAAATCAACGGCATTAATCCTAATGGACATCAAGCTTATAATTATCGGCATAAAGCCAGTTTGTTGAGCTGTCAGCATAACGCGATCCTCTTTATGATCTAGTCTTTTATGTTTCTTCAGATTTCACTTGCCAGATAAGTCAAAACTTAAAGAAATAGAGGCAAAGCAATTTTGACAGCCTGGCCCATGCATCATGCTTCTCGTCTTTGTCATGCTTTATATTGACGATTTTCTTAGCCCCATTAACGATGATAATCATGGGTTCGCCTACACCTTTAGCTTTGGGAACCGTGATCGCAATGAAATTTAACCCTGCCACAGTCGTCATATTGCGAAGTTCGTAATTGGTTGATGGCATAGAATTTGACATGACTAAGTTGAAATCCGAGTTAACTTTATCGAGTAGCATGATGACCGCCTTAATTATTGATTGGCAATTAGTTCAATTACCTTGTTTCGAGCTTCTAACTCTGTAAATCCATGTTCATACATCAATTTTGCTGCTTTAGCGGATTCTTCTGATGTCGAATTCATTTCAAGGAAACCTTCTAGTGGGTAGCCGATCAGTTGAGCGAACTGTTCATAATCTTCTACATATTCACACGGACTTAACCCACGGTATAAATCATTGAATGTGAGCCCATTTGGGTTGTTGTCTAGTAGGTAGGTTACGATTGCATTCTCTTTAAAAATGAGCCCTCGCTTCTCATCTACTAATAGTGGTTGAATTGGTCGAGGCGTAAGGTGGAAGGTTCTGTACCATTCGGTGCCTTCATTAGCCTCAAGTTGAATTTTATTTCGAATTTGGATGTAACGAGACTTCGATAGTGTAGGAACTTCTTTAGCATCTGGAGAAAACCCAAATTCAACACACTGTTTAAAAGTGCATCCCAATAGCTGACAAAATTGTTCTTTGTCAGATATTGGGAATTCCATTGCCATCAAGTTTGAAATGGCAGGAATGCCACAATTTTCAAACAAGTACTTCACGACCTATTGGCACTGTAAGCGAGCTTTTGAGATTGAGCGCGAGGCGCTTGAGGGTTAAACGGATGCAGAGGTTGTATAGGTTGTTTAGTAGCCATAGTTGTTCCTAAAATTAAAGTTGGTTGCTAGAAATTAGTACAGGGTGCCAAATGCCGCTTCCGTGGCCACACTCAACACCCATAGTGCTGTCAGGGACGATGATCGTGTGTGTTAGTGCTTCTGTCTGGACAAGGCGCTTAGCTGCGAGTCGTTCTGCTAGAGAGATTTCGGTAAGGTTGTCACCAGTTAGTGAAATGCAGCCTTTAAAATGCTCTGTCAACGATTCAACGATTTGTGCATGTAGTGGCAGTGTAATGTTTGTATCACCCCATTGAATTTGACTATTTTCAACAAAGACAAAGCCGGCAAACCATAGCTTACCGCCCCCTAATTCAATTGCTTCATTCGACTGAGGGATAACCAGTGTGTAATTGATGGCGCTTTTTTGCTGTTCATCAATAATGGCGCCCATAGCTTTGTTAGACACTCTCGCTACACTGTCACCAATTAGCTTGGAGATGCCTTCAAACTCCTTTTGTAGACTCAAAACTTCTGCAATTGTTGATTGGGGATAACTCATCATTAATACCTTTTGATCATCGTAAGTTTCTGTTTTGCAATCGGCTATTTCATTACGAATGCATAAATGAAAGCCAACCCAGTGGAAGGGTCATCTCTGCATTCATTTGCCGACAAGCGAAATAGAACGTTATCGTATTTGTCTAGCAGACGGATATCTTTCCCATTTTCGGCAATCGCCAATACATTCATGGTGCGACACAAAAATCGGTAGTCGCCGCTTTCAGGGGCATTGATTGGTAGTGGGATTGATTGAATAAAATCAGCGATTCCTTCCGCCCCTCTCTCAAGATTAGAGATGCTGATTGAAGCCTCTTTGACTTCTTCCCAGATATTGAACTTGAAAAATAACGAACTGAAAGCAAAAGTGTATATCGATGGGTTTGCGACGCCTTCTGGAATGATTTCGAAATAATGGTTTTCATTTTCCGATTGATAAATTGGACTCTTTAGCATTCTCTTACTCCTTACTGTTTATATATACAGCTTACACTCATAATAAAACTAACGCAATGCGTTTTTATTATAATAAGTTGAAATGTAAACACTCGGAATCCCCTATCCATTTAAAATCAATTAACTTGCTGTCATCATGAATTATTTAGCTTGTAATTTAACGAATTCTTTTGTACTTCTGTTTTTGGTGGAGCAATAAGAAAAGTGCAATATCCTAATGGAAATTGCACAGTTTATTGCCGAACAAGTTTAACTGCGCTTAGGGAGGGGTCGGCAAGCTCGCATTGCTTCTTTGTTTTGCTATTTCATAAGTTAGCTCTTTCTATTTCCGACTACTCGCATCCGTAAGGAGCGTATAAATGTTTAGCAATGTTTTTATAGGATCGACTTCCCACTCTTTTGCGGTCGTCGTGATTGTATTAATGCCGGAACTACTAACTTCCAACTTCGAATACCCTCGCCCTTTCCTGTCAAAAGTTAAGAAGTCTACACTTCTTGTGGTAATAGAAATCATATCGCTCTTTCGATCATCAAGTCCCAGGCCTATTTCTAGCGCA
The DNA here is from genome assembly GCF_041473955.1 of Vibrio sp. 10N.222.54.E6. NCBI lineage: Bacteria > Pseudomonadati > Pseudomonadota > Gammaproteobacteria > Vibrionales > Vibrionaceae > Vibrio > Vibrio sp. 10N.222.54.E6. The sequence continues at coordinate 50,318 of NZ_JBFRTD010000011.1, forward strand.
TTAGTGAATTGAATCATTCCATCTACACCGCGACTTAAATCTTCAACGGATAGATAGGCGCTCGGTTTGTCTATTCCAATAAAGTTCAGTTCAATTTGGTCGATCTGTTTTTTACCGAAGACCTCCGATTCATGACGTACCACTTCGAACTGATGTACAACACATCCCGACATTAGATATGGGTACATTAAAGGTTCACGATAGCTCATTGAATTCCCTCTTAAGTTAACTGCGGATTCCATGCTGCTTTATAATCCACATGAAACATAATCGTTGTAATACACTAACATTCAATTGATGAATTATAGTTTGCAGTATGCATTATAAACATAATAAAATCGTTATGCACGATTTTATTATGTTTCTTTTTACCATCTTTCCCCAAATTGAAATTTACTTTAGACGAACAGCTTACTGGGTGTATGAATTGTCGAGCTTAAGTACTGACAGTATTTCCAATATTAGGATAATTGGTCGGGCATGGTTGATTAATTTAACAGTTACAGCGTCACTCTAGGCTGTGTATAGCTGGTGGTTTTTTAAGGAAAAACCTCGAACATACCGAGGTTTTTCCTTATGTCATTTTAGAGATCAGTATTTAGTATGAAGGTCTACAAAGGTTGGAGTTTGAGCAGTGCATTAAAGGCTTTCAAATTGAGTCACAACGTTGTATTTGGCTAATTGCTCATATGTCATTGGAGCTATTTTTTCATGAGGAATGCTAAATGTTACATCAATCAATTTTTCTATTTCGGATATTGGTCTACTTCCTTTCTCTTTGTAAGAGAGGAGTAAATTCATTATTTGATCTTTTGATCTTTTATCTGTGAATGTGTAAACACAAAAGCCACAAACTCCAATTGTTGATTGAGATGAATGGTAAAGAAATTCTGTGGATTTACCAAGCATTATACGTTCGTTTCCAGACATATAAGTAAACGGACACATAGAGGCACATATAGTGGCTTCATTAGATTCAGATAATTCTGACGTTAGTTCTCCCGCTACATAATAAGCATCAGCAACACACGTATTTATTTTGTTGTTAGCAATTTCAGTTCCAAGGTATATCCCAAATGAATTTTCACCGCCTGGCGAATCGAAGCAAATATATTCAACATCCCCAAAAGTTAAATTATTTTCAAGAAAAAAGTCTTCCAGTACCTCTTTTGAGAAAATGGTAAATTGACCTTGCAGAAGAAGCACTCCGTCTATGCAGTCTCCCTCTAAAGAGCACGCTTGCGCGATAGATGCAGTCATAGGTTTTAACCCATGCCGAGTTATTTCTGGTTCTGTGTTGGCTCTTTGATAACACCAAGCAAATAATATGGCGATCACAACAAGCAATAGTTTTACTTTTTGGAATGGTTTCAGTGACATCATTACGTTTTACTCTCATATTTTAGAAGTTCGTTTCAATTCAATCGCTTACTCGTTACTTGGCTTCAAGTTGCCCATTGATAGCATGTAGTGAAATTACGTTCATCAAATCGGTTTTAGCATCTTCTTTCAATAGTTCAAGCAATTGCGTTATGACATCATCACTCATAGGTTGCTCTAACATTGCGTGACCATTTTCAATGAACCTTTTTAATGTGTTTAAACACTCAGTAGTCACGTCACCATTAGGAACATAAATAAATTTGTCTAACTTTAGTTGCTCATCTAATAGCCATTCGTCTACATCATCTGGCATAAATTCATATGCAGACTTTGTTTCAGAGCCCACATAACAAAACAACTGCGACAGAGGGCGATCCCAACCGCACACAATGATATCTCTCGTTGTATCATTTCTATCAAACTGCATAATTCTCTGTGACATTATTCCATCCTTAAAATTTATCTGTTTGGTCAAATATATCTGCTATCGGAACTTACTCATAAGACTTTCCTTATAAGCTAGGTTTCTTAAATAACCCCCAATAAATGCTGATAAATTGAACCATGCCTTTGGCGAAACTCCATTACCTAGCATTCGATGGACGTGTGAGGTGTTTCCTCGTTTACTCACCAAACTGTGATTACCGGCACCTACTTTCTCAAGGACACGCCATAATTGGTCCGGGATACCTCGGATTCTAGAATGTTCCAAATTGGAAATTAAACGCTGTAGTCCGTTTTCTTCATAATTATCATGCGCCACCATCGGAGATCCTATTCTGGGTGATGCGTATCCCGCCGTGAGCGTTGCTACTTTGTCTTCATCGCCAATTAGAAGGTTGTGCTTAAAATTAAGCCTGGTATCGTTTGACTTCTTAGTTACGTGTTCCATTAGGCTCCATTTATCGCTGTTATCTGCAATATCATCCCTAATCGAATTGAATGTTGAGCGTTCGATATCAGATGGAGGGTAAAATTGATCTAAAGGGAGTTCTGGTAAACCTTTTGATATGAGTACTGCGCAAGCTCTTCTCCTTTCCTCAAAGTCACCGTTATCGTAGCCATTAATTTTTGTGGTTTGCAGTCTATAGCCTAAGAAGTCAAATTCTCGTTCCATTAGTGAAAGTGTTTGACTCTTAATAAATGGTACGGAATTTTCTAGAATAATTAAGGCAGGATTTAGCTTCTTAATGATGCCGATTAGTGGGATAAATAGTGTTCCTGCTTCTGGGTGATCTAAGTCCCTTCTGCTCGCGGGACAAAGCGTAGATTGCCCTACGCACGGATACCCTACTTCTGCTACGTGAACCGATTTAAGTTGATCTACGTCTATATCTCGTATATCAACTCCATATGCTTGTGCATCTTCTGTCGGAGTGTTCCAAATGGGATTCCCTTCTATTTGAATATTCATGGCCAAGGTATCAGAATCAATTGAGAGAGCTATTTCTGATTCAATTAACTGAGATTGTAACCCTTTCTTTATTTGGTATGACAGAGTACCAATACCGGAGAATATAGAGGCGAATCTGAGCGGAATCTCATTCAATAGACTTTTGATAAGGGCTGCTTCTCGGATCATGCGCTTTAGCTCTACCAAAGCCACTTCAATATAAATTATTCCCTGCTTGAACGTAACATTGACCTTTGAAACGCCATTTAGAACAGCACCGACCATCTTAGACCTGATTTCTACCAGTTCACCCCTGTTGGTCTTGTTTACGCTCTTGGTACCATCGTTGCAAAGGGTAAGTTTTAAAGCATGTTTCCTTTCAGTGATTGAGAATTGAGCCCCAGCTACATAACCATTTTGTCGAAGGATTTTTGAGTTTTTTATATAAATTCGGCCCACACCGTTTGCAATATGTTTTACCGAATATGTTTCTCTTGTTATCACGCGTATCGACTCTCGTTAAATTAATTCTTAATTTACAATACCACTCGAAATGTCGCGAATACGGCGTTTTTCTAACAATTAATTACATAATAGCTACCTGTTCTTATGAATCAGTTTCAACTTCAGACTTCACCACAGACCTTCTTTTTCGATATACACGAATTAGAGCGTACTCGTTGAGCGGCGCTAAACTAAATCCTGAACGTTCTCTCAATTTTGACACTGGCACTTTGGTTAGTTTCATTATTTTTTCCACCGTACATATGACTCGCCTACAAGAGTAACAAAGGTATCAAATGCTCCTTTGTCGCTTACACTTTCTGTGTTGTTGCTTCCTAAGTTGTAGTAAAGAGTTTCCTGTGCGCCAATGGTCGATTGATCGATAACTTCAGGAAGCATGAAAACTGGAAAGTTAGGATTGCCACTTTCCTTGCCGACTACGATGACTACCATTGAAGAATTAGATTTAAAATCGGCACTGTAAGAATTATCAAGTGTTACGGCTGGTGTATTTGCCAAAATATCCGATACATCCAAATAAAGCGGAGATGACGGGTCATTCAAATCAACACCGAAGCCAATCTTGTTCTTAACGTCCAGAAACTCTTGTCCTAGGAAGGTTTCGATAAATTTCGTTTTGTTTCTGGCGAAATGTTCAATTTTGTATCGATCATTCCTAGCAATGCTACTGAGGGTTCCTGCCTCTCTATTAAGTTTTTTTAGGCTTCCATATACTTTATCTAATTGTTTCTTTTCATGGTGAATGCTTTGTTTAATTTCATCTATTTCTGCTAAGTATGTACCATTGTAAGCGGGGCTACTGTTAGTAAGTTTAAATCGGTGACCGATGTAGTCGATGAATCCTTTTTGGTACGCTTTGTTCATCGCTATATCGAACTTCACACCTGGCGGGAGGGATTTTACAAAGCAAAGATCACCTATATAGACACGGTACTTGTACTTACCACTGTACCTATTGCAGTTATTATTTATAGCTGCAAATACGTTGTGGTGTTCATAAGCTACATCTTTAGCCTTAAAAATGGCCCCAGCACGTAATTGGAACCCCCTAACCTTACGCTCTAATTCTTGTTTTAATTGAACAATGCGATATTTTGAATTGGCGATTTCATTTTGCACTACTTCAGTTTTCTTGCCTTCAATTTTGTCGAGAGCAACATACTTATCTATATGACTTTCTATTTTCTGTAATTGGCTTTGAGAATGTTCAGAGGCAATGGAAAGTCCTGATAGTTCCTCGTTAAAGGACTTCATCGCTTCGTTGTATCTAAAATTTTGCATTAAATCAGATAAGTTTTGATCGTAATAATTACGCAATCGTACCGAGTTTAGAGATGGTAGGTATTCATTAATGGTGCGCAAATCTGCCGAGTCGAGTGCCTGGTTAACAAGCAGCATATCTGTGTATACCGTAGTGATTTTTGAAAATGTTTGGGTGTCGAGATAAAAAACACTGAAATCACTAGGGTTCATTTCAGCAAGAAGTTTTTTTGTAGCCTGGTCACTAATTGAAACCGAGATAGTAGACGGCCCACTACTGAAGCAACCAGTCAACATAAGTGTCACAACGCACGCGGATACTTTATTCATTTTGTATTTGTAATCCATTGCTCTACTGCCTGCTCTAAAATCTAAACTCACTTAAAAATAGTGGCGCTCCACCTTTCCCAGTGTTCAAGTTGATTGGGTACAGCTTTACGAGGTCATCTGGGTTTTGTTGCTTATATCTTGCTACTAGAAGTTCATTAGTCGTTTTGTTGTACATCACGAATGAACTCTTATTTGGATTAAAGCCGTACAATTTAGAAAATTGATTGGTTACTCTCGCAAGTTTTGCTTTTGAGATAAATGGAATTACGACATCTTCACATTTAACGGAACGTTCTTTGTCCCCATTACCTATTGTGCAGGTAAACCATTTACGATAAAGGGTATGATGTCTAAGTGATTGTAGGTTGTCGTACAGCTTGTAAAGATCTGCGCTGCTTTGTCCATTTAGTTTATGGCTGAACAGCATGATATTCATACCTAAGAGATCTCGTCTTGCGGTTTTCTCTTTGAAGCGCCCGGGTATTTGACCAAAAGAATTAATATATGAGTTGACCCATTTCTCTGATAAGGAAGTCATTCTATTGTAATTTTTAACCAATCCCTTACCGTTAACCATATTTCCTATTTCCGCCAATTCGCGTTGTACAGTAGTTCTGGATTCAGGTGAGGTATCGTAGATATCGAAAACAACAGTTTGTTTCCACCGGCTATCGGGAAATTTATTGTAATCAACACTTTCCTGAAACTCCCAATGCCCCCTAGAAACCCAGTCTCCAGCATTGCAGATGGCGGGTAAAAACGGGAGTGCGAGTGTTAACCCAAGTATCAATTTTGAAAACTTGCTATTCATCATTAATTCCTCTTTAACTAATTTCAAAACCGCCACTTTCGTCCATAGCGTCAAACATGGAGAAAAGATTCGGAATAAGTAGATTGAGAGCTTCCAATCTAATGCGGATCGATTGCTTGGCTAAATGCAATAAATCGCCATCTTCTACTTCATACTCTAACATCTCAATAACTGCATCTTTATCGTACTTTATGCTAGTTAGAGCTTGTGTGTTACTGATAGAAAATTTAATGGCTTTTTTGAATTCAAATTCAGCACTGGTGACTTGTTTGCATTTATCTACATTCGTTTCAAGTTCAGAAGATGCTAAATCTTGCCCCGTGTATCGAGCGATAGCTTTTTCATTGACCAAGCTAGCTTTATCTCCTAAATCAAAGTCTTCAGCAATCTTGTTAGGCACTTTTATGAATTCGGTTAAGTTTTCCTCCATGACTGGCGAAAACGGTTTTGCTTGAAGGGAAATACCTGCAGACATAAGTAAAGAAGAAATTTCATCAATTTCTTTTTTAGAGCTGGTGGTCAACCAAATTTGTTGATTTTTGATATCAATGAACATCTCTATTTCATTGCGGCTCGGTAATGCTATTTTAGCTAACTCTGCTTCGATAACTTTCCTTTGATCACGTTCATCCTTACGCGTGACAGGGGCATCGCCATTACGCATCTCTTGCTTCCATATAGCTAACTTATGGCTGACATCATCTCGCTTAGCCTTTCTCTCCTGAATGACAATCATAGCGATAACAAATTCACCAACTTGAACCGCAAACTCCTCATGTTGATCAATATCCATAAAGGGGCGTTCAAAACCGCGAGTTTTCAAGATGGTTTCTGTTGTTTCAGGACATGAATTGTTTGAGGCAATCTTATTTATGTTAGGAAGCGTGTTATCCGATAAGTTATACGAAAACACACTGATTTTTTTTATAAGCACTGTTACGCCCTTATGTTCGGATTGTTTGTTTATAGTATATAACTTAATTTAAAATTTCATCCTAATTCCGCCGGATGCCGGGAAAAACCCATGTTAGATTGGGTGGAGAGTAAACGATTTATTAAAGGGGATAAAAGATGCTTAATGAAATCTTAGAGAAGCTTGGGGTAGATTGCTTAAAGCCATTGCAGAGAGATGTCATACAGCTAGTCGTCAAAGAACGGAAAAATGTTTTAGCCGCTTTATCTACAGGGTACGGAAAAAGCCTTTGCTTTCAGTTGCCGGCGTTACTCGACGACCAAGTTACGATTGTTATCAGCCCTTTGATATCCACCATTTCGGATCAAGTGACCACCATTAATAAGAAAATGGGTGAAGTCGTAGCTATGGCCTACCACAGTCAGCTTATAGAGTCAGAAAGAGAAGCCATTACTAAGAATTTAGAATCTGTTAAGCTCATCTATTGTTCACCTGAGTCGATTGCTCACACAGCACTTCTCTCAAGAGTATTGTCAAAACGTAAAGTAAGACGCATAGTGATTGATGAAGCTCATTTTGTTAAGCAATGGGGAGATAACTTTAGACCAGCTTTTAAAGCCTTCTCTGACACGATCCGCTCGCAGATCAAAAAACCTCAATTTTTAGCCTTAACCGCTACAGCATCACTCGCCACCATTGATACTTTAAATGAGGTGTTCGATTCTGATTTTACAGTTATTAGAGATAATCCAGTAAAAGCAAATATTGATTATACAATCTTGCAAGAATCTGGAGCACTAACACTTAGCGAGCTAGTCAGGTTAAACGGAGCTGCAGGAGACAGTAAAGCATCCAAGCTTCATAATTCGTGTGTTAAAGCAGTTAAGACAATGAAGCCTTATCTGGGTATCGATAAAACTCTGATATTTTGTGGTACACGAAAGCGCGTAGATGTCGTCTTTAAATTGTTAGAACTCTTAGGCTTAAATGTATACAAATATCATTCAGGCATGCTCCCTGAACAAAAGAAAACCCAATTTAGTGAATACGTACAATCTAATTCAGGGGTAATGGTTGCAACGAACGCATTTGGTGTTGGTATAGACATCTCAGATATTCGTCAATGTTTTCATGTAGACATCCCATTAAATGTAGATGCTTACTTGCAAGAAACGGGGCGAATTGGTCGCGATGGCCAACCTTCCAATGCCTATTTACTTCATTCTGAAGACAGCCATCATGTTGGAAATGTCCTTATTGAGATGTCTTATCCAAGTAGTAAGTCGGTCGCGCTGATGCTTCAATATTTAAAAGAGTATGCTGCATTTGAATCATCCATAGAGGTTGATTCCCCAGAACTCTATGAGCAAATTACGCCTTGGATCGTTGCTCACGCTGAGTATTCAACCGAATTAAGTGAAACGGTAATCAACGCCTGTCTAAGTTATTTAGTCCGAACGGGAATTGTGTACCTCGATGTTCAATCAGGTCAACCGTTCTACATTCTAATGCCTAATGTGAACTTTAGTTGTGAGGCTTATAACGAAGGAAAGGCACATGCCAAATTAGAGTTTAACTTGATGCAAGATTACATCGCCAAAAAAGGCACTAATGTCAATTACCTAACACAGTGCTATGCGGGGTTATAGTTACCATGAGGACGATGAAATGAGCATAGAACCTAAAAAACGGTGTTGTCAAATCTGTGAATTTGAGAAATCCGTAGGGAAATACTACCTCAGTAAAGAAGAAAGTGAACATTATGGCTGGTGGAGAGTCTGTTCTATCTGCGCTCAAATGGTATCTAGATTAGGTTCTGACGTCACCTACTATCGATACTCTCAAGAATACAAAAAAGAGTTAGAGGTGATGAAGCTTCCAATTAATGTCCTTGCTTGTGAACATGAGTGGGATAAACATTCTTTGGTTAGCGAAGTGGAACACAAAACAGACCTGATGTTTGACTGGATGCGCTGTAAACGGTGCAATGTCTACGGTAAGCGGTTTACGTTGGCACAATGCGAGATGGACGATTTAATGATGGAGATAGATATTAATTGCTCTCGGTAGAAGCCGAAATCCCACTGCGCGACCAACAAAGGAGCAGATCTTAATTCTACATATTAAAATCGGTGGAATACGTTAGGTCTTCTACATTCTCAACGTTTTGTAGACTCACTAATTCGGCAAGTTCTTTCCTGACTACGCGGAAATCCGCTTTCAATACTTTATCTAACTGGGATGGCTCAAGGTGCTCTTCTAAATGAAATCTGAATTTCAGTTGCCGCTCAAGTCCCAGGTTCATTTGGTCAAACAAGCAAAGTACGGGCTGTCCTGCTATGTATTTAACGCCAAAGTTATCTTCTTTTACGTCTGCGGCCATATTACCCAATGCCTGATGCTGATAAATACCATTTTGGAGTTCTTCAATGCACTCCATTAGTTCAGGTTCAGCTTCAAATTGATATCGAATTTCATCCCTCATATCATCAAGGTCAAGGAAGTCATAAATGCTGAAGAGAGATTCATCCAATAGAGATAAAGCTCGCCCTGCGACATAGCAGCGATCGTGATTGGTATCGACTAAATCTTGCTCTATAAGGAAGATGGGGTTCTTAATAAAATCGCTATCTTGAAAACAAACTACGTTATGAATGTCAGTTACATTATCCATTTTTTGATTTAAACAACGAGCTGCGTACACTCCTTCACTCAAACTTGTGGTGACCTTCAGAGCATGTCCGTTAGATAATTCAAAGCAGGTCCCAAAGCTACCAGAGTCCAATCTATCAACAATAACTACATCGAACTTGGATTTTAAGTAGTGATTAATTGAATCTTCTTGTGTGATCCTCATTTACACATCCTTTGTGTTGGAGATTGTCTATTGAACAACGCAGGTAAGTTCTTCCCTTACCGCCTCGTAGTAACGCATTGCTTCATAGTTTTCTAAGTCCATAAAGAAGTTCGGTTCTCTATCTGCAATCGTTATCATTTCTAATATATGGCCAGAAAGTATATGTGTAGATGGGCCATAAATGCCGACTCTTGGCTGTTTCTTGTAGAAAGCTTTAGTCACCTCAAGAATGTAGATTGGTGATTTAGTGTGTTGTGCAATAAAGCGAGCAACCATTCTTCGAATACAAGATGTCGGATATCCACTTTTGGCATCAATCAAATCATCTGTTAACTGTCTAGCAATGTCGAAATCTAGCGGTACTATGCGTGCAAATAGTTTGGGATATCTATTTTTAACCATAGTTTCAAATTCAAATTGCATTTGTTTATTCATACTCATAACAATACAGTTCCTTTTGTTAAGTACTTAGGTTGGAGAGTTTCACCACCTGGTTGTCTCTCAATCACTACAACTTCATTGGCAATCATGAATGACAAATGTCCGTCTACTGTTCTTTTAATGATGCCTGAGTTATCGTTCGTGTATTCTGATAAGGTCAGAATGATATTGTCGTAGCTTTGCCCTTGTTCAATTATAACCCTAGCTAGACTCCACAATCCTTTGATTTTGGCTGTTTCTTTAATCAAATTATCGAAATTTACATTCAACTTCACTGTGCTACCTATTTATATTTAGTTGTGCGCGTCGTGACGATAATGCGCGTAATAAATCTAGTACATCTTTCACGCTGATCTTATCTCTTTTCGCCACAACGTCGGCCACCAGCGTTAATAACTCAAAGCGAGCATCCTCATCAATTACGAAGGTAAGCTGTGTTTCTTTCCTCCCCTCACGCATAAAGATGAACAAACCGTTGTTCTGATTGCGTACTGTGAGCATTTTGTCATTGTTGCTGCCGTGATTACCAATCGACATTTCTTCTCGATACAAGAGCAACGTTTCTAATAGAACACTGACTTCCGACTCTTTTAGTTGAACCAAAATTTTGTTTTCGTAGTCGTTGTTGTCGCTCTCTCTAGGGATAAGCTCAATGGCTACTGTGATGATCTTTCTAGTGTTGTGTTGCTGTGACACTTGAGCACATACACCGTTATTGAAATACCGTTTAATGTTCATGTTATCCCTTACGCTACCAAAGTGAGGTCATCGAGATAAGCGAGCTGTTCTCTAGCGTGAATAGCAGAGCTTATTGCCTTTCGGTGGGTGTTCATCGCCACGAATGCATCAAACGCCGAATCAGTAACGGGCCATTTGGCCAAACACCGCTTTGCCACTTCCTTTTCGATATCTGCTTTCGTCGTGACTAACTCAGCAGCATCGCTTTGCTCTGTAATCCATTGTCCTAATTGCCAGCTGAACGTTTCCAACTCAAGGTTATATAGTTCTAGATGTATGGACTCTTCGAGTTCGTTGAAATTAGCTCGAATGTGTGCATGAATGTAATCCATAGGGATTTCGCTATTAAAAAAGGCTTCTGCAGTCTCTTTAGCGCAAATCAACGCTTGATCACTTTTCATTGTGTTCATGACTCCTTTTCTTGTGCTTTTTTGCATTTTTCAAGGTATTCATCGTCCGATAATCGTCGCTGCAACAAACCTAGTGGTTCGTAGAGCGTGTGGTATTTGTATTTTGATTTGTTGTTGTTCATTTTGGTTAGTGAGTTCGCTTTAAAATTGCCGAGAACGCATGGCTCAATAGGTTGATTACCAAAAATGATAAGTGGTAACCCAGGTCGATGCTTATCGCGCTTTCTTATCCCGTTTTCATTCACATAGCTCAAGTTGGCAAAAACATGAGCTCGGACATCGCTAATTTGGACGATTTGATCTTTTGCATTGTGACTCACTCTTTCATCAATCATATCGCTGACTGTAGACATACTGGTGTTGTCGTCATTGAACTTAGCTAAGATGTCGGGAATGTCTGCGTACTCACGAAATACCGCTTTTGTATTGGCCTCTGTCCAGTGAAGAGTAAATTTAACGGTATTGCTATCACCAATGATGAGTTGTCGCTGTACCGACCGAGAGCTCATTGATTGAAATTGTTCACGAAGAAATGTAGAGCGCTTTCTCATGTTCGGAAACATTTCCTTCAGCTGATCACCAAACTGCTCTTTTAGGGAATTAAGTCGTACGGCTTTTTCTTTCGCTGCAGCAACCAATTCATCCTTACCAGTTATCTGTAAAAAACCAATGAGTCGTGTTGGGTATGGCGAAGATTCCGAACGGTAGTGAGGCATAAGTACATTACGCAACGGTTCAATGATGTCTGAAATAGAATCGGCAGTCAGAGGATTAACTTCGACATGATCTTTGAGTTTTAACTTATCCGGCATTTGAAACCCAAATAACGGGGCCTGGATCAGTTCACACTTACTCAATGCGTCGAGTAAGTTAGGAATGGCCACAAGTTTTATTTCTTCATAGGTTTTGATAACCGGTACATCTTCTTGGAACTGACTCATATTCGACCCTCAATTGGTTACATACTAACGAGAGTATGACTTATAAACTTCAACAGTGCCAATGCTCGACCCGCCGGAGAAATGGAAGGAAGGAAGAAAAAGAAGAAAAGAAATAAATGTGCATCATTTTCAACAAATCCAAGTGATTAAGGCTTAATGCAAGGGTGAAGCGCCGATTAAAGCCCTCCTAGCATTGTTAGTATGTTACCAAATAAATGATTTACAATATACATTGTAAATCATTTTACTCGTTTCTGTTTGCGATGTGAATAGTATTATTAAGAATGGTTTTGTTGGTAGTGGCAGCTATATCGATTCTGTGTTTACATCAAGGTAGCTTCTATAAACAAAAACCGCTGCAATAATGGCAGCGGTTTTTTATGACTATAAGCAGGTGTAGTAAGTGTTATAAATTCTACAGTTTTCGCCTTTATAATTGCATTCCTCTTTTGAGGTGTAAGCTTTATCACCTTTTTTACAAATCCCATCCATATGGTCTAATCTTCTGTTTCCCGTACTGCCCCCTTTTACCCAATGCCCTACCCTTATGACACTCAGATTTACTCTCTGCAAAGAAGCTATCTTCTGTTCATTTATTTTAGATTGACTCTGAACGTTTGTTAGATAGTTATTTCCGTAACGTACGTTATTTGTTTGACTTGTTCCTGCATTTAATGTGGACGTATTGATGGCTTGATTATTGCGCATTATAAGGGTTGAAGCCGTTAGATTTGACGCGGTTAGTCCTGCGTTAAAGTGCTGGTCAGCCGTGAATGTATTTCCTACATCTTTTCTCGCCAAAGAACTCGAATCCAAGCCCCTTACTCTATTGGTATCCACTGCTGTGGAATTCTTCCTTAAAAGTAAATTATCCAGATCTCTATTTCTATGATAAACCTTGCCATTTCCACTAAATACTAAGGCACCATTAACACTCATACCACTATCGGCATTTGTTCTTCCCTTGTTATTCAAAGTCGATACAGTTGCATGGTTTAACTTAGCTGTGTCCAAATTAGCTACCGTTGCTGTCAAATTCGTTACAGTGTCTTTATTTATCTTCGTTACACCAGAGGCAGCCATATTAGTGGTGTTCGCTGTGGTTATTGTTGCTGATGTGCCAGCGAGTTCAATTATTGTGGCTGTTTTCGCTTCTATTAGGTTTATCTCTGACAAGTTTTGGTTGTTAACGTCCAAATTAGTGTGCATCGTATTTAGCTCACCTGACGGGTCCTTAAATCTAGATAATCCGCTTTGCATAGCCACTGATGTTTGGTCTGCACTCACATCGAAAATCAATTTTGAGCCAACTAATTCTCCATTATTTCGTTCTGCCATATCCCCCAACAAAGCCAGCTGTGTCTTGTCGCTAGTTCGTAAGGTGATCGTTAATCGATACTTTGACCCTTTAATTGCTCCAGTGATAGAGCCGAATGGAGTTGCAAAATCCCCGTTGTAGTTGGTCACGCCTTTTAATGAGGATGGCCATGTTGCCATATTTTTTGTGTAATGGCTGCGAAGAGCGTTAGCCAACCTCGCTACTTCATTTTGGGTTCGTGTTATAAGGCTTACATTTGCTTGTGACGTAAACTCCATTTTTTTGTGACCGTCGGCGTATGCTATGGGAGCAGTACAAATAAACGATAGAACTACAAGCGTTGCGGTTATGTATTTCATGGTGTTTGCTCCTATTGACATGTTAAAACTTCACCATATAAAAATGTGTTTGAAGGCCGGTTATAGTTATCACATTGAGTTGAAGTCCAGTCTGAGTGACAGGAGTTTTGTTGATGATATGCGTTCACTACGTTTTGGCCGGTTTTCTTACATAACTCTCCAACTATCGCAGTAAAATCGGACTGACCTCTAGGTTGATTGTGATAACCAAATCTAGTTACGAATCTCCAGTGACCAACAGGAAATGAGCCACTGACATTAAATTTACGGCTTAACGCATCCAAGTTGATAGTGTTTCTATCAACCCTTGCGTATGTACTGCTGGCCCACTCATTCCCTACATAAGCGTTACCGATCGTTGCTACTGAAGAGTTCACCTGATTGGTATGTGCGTTTCCTTTGACGCGTACGTTAGTGGATTTAGTCGTAGATGCTGATGCATTTCTTGTGATCGTATTTGTACCATTAAATACGTTGGATTTGTCATTTCGTGCAAAATTGGCGGCCAAAATATTATCCAGCCTTGTGGCATTTTGAGCCATGACTCCAAGGCCTAAGTAGCGGGTATCTAAATCTTCACCTTCGTAGAATACTTTACCGTCATTATTTATAACGACATGGCCACCAGCGGCAATGACACCATCATTTTCTAGAGTCCCTACTGTAAATGCTGATGCAACCGTTAACTCAGTCGCTAAATTTGCCCTCGTTATTGTTACGTCTTGAGCTGCTTGATTCTGCACGTTAAGTACATTTAAAGAGGCTTTGTCAACTACACTATTAGTTATAGATACCGCATCTAAATTGGAATTGCTTATCTTGGCTGTGTCAAATTCAGCTGATTTTACCCCTGCATTTTGGACATTATTCAGATCATGCCCGTTCATGAGGATATTTGCGTACATCTTGTTTTTCTCACCAGATGCGTCCGTATATCGAGAAAGTGCTTTGTCTGTGAAATTCATCGATACCGGGGCATCTAAGTCATATCTAATAGTCGATCCTGACATTGAACCGCCACTTGTTTTTACCATGCTCGACAAATTAGCTAGTACGTTACCGGATAGGCCACTGGTTACAACGCTTACTGAGTAGCCATTTAGAGTTTGTGTACCCGATATTTTTCCAAATGGTGTGTTAAAGTCACCATTGTAATATTTAGATATATTGGCAATGCTTGATGGCCAAGCTTCTTTAGCTTGGTAGTATTTATTTAGTGATTTTATTAATGTTTTTAGTTCTACTTTTGTGTCAGCAATTAGTTCCAAATTGTTTTCGGTCGTTACATTTTGTTTTCTCAGATGTTCACCGGAAGCAAGCGCATGGTGGCTTAGTGAACCTAGTGTAATTACGCACACTAAGTTTAGTATTTTCAGTTTCATAACCTGTCCTTAGTTCCAAACGCCTATTTGGGCAGTACCTTGATTTTGAATCTTCCTTTCAACTTCTTTAATTTTGTTTACATTGTGTATCCGAGAGCGATTATCGTAAGACTGAGCATTTTTACCGTTTATTGTCGCTCTGCTTGTGGCTTTTATTTGATTACCATAAATTCGACCATTCACCGTTGTATTGGATGCTGTTACTGTTCCTGTTGTTAGTTGGCCGTTAACAACTAACGAGTTGTTAAATTTCTGACTGTGACGAAAATTATTTACTTTGTTGCGTTGTAAAAACCTTGCTCCATCTACGCCACCTAACCTTAGACTGTCATCCGCCTTAGAATTAATACCTAGATAGCGGTGCGTTACGTCTTGACCTTGGTATTTAATCACGCCGCCATTAGCAATAACATTGTAACCTCCAGCGTTAACTTTAGAGACATCGATCCTGGGAGTTGAATTAATTACACCATTGTTTACCAGTGTTGTGATTCCTGTCGTTTTGTAATTAGCGACATCAGCATTTAACTGAGTTACTAATTCTGTACCTACAGTTTGTTCCGTAATGTTGGCATTGACGACATTCAAATTAGTTGCGAGGCTCGTTTTTATCGTGGCGTTGACTACGTTTGCTGTTTGAATGTTTGTGTTATCTATTCCAGTAATATCATTGCCGTTCATGTTGACTGCAGCGTGGAGTTTGTTTCGTTCCCCCCCTCCTTGGACATCTTCAAATCGTGAGATGATGTTATTTAGTGGGGCGTATTGGTTAGGCGAGGCTATTGGAAAATTGAGAATGTTACCTGTTAGAGTTCCGGCATTCTTAGAAGCCATCGCGTTAAGCATGGTAATCAAATTTTTATCACTGCTTCTAACGCTTACAGTTAAATTAAACCCGGTAGGTGTCGGTGAACCGGTAATAGTTCCTGCCGGTGTAATAAAGCTACCTGAATAGAATGTTGAGATATCTGCTAACGCAGTTGGCCAAGTGCCACTATTTGATATGTAGTATTGCTGAACACCTGTAATTACACGCTTGACAATATCTTTTGTTAAACGTGTAGTTTGCTGGTGGCTTGTATGAGTTGTTAAAGCCTTATTTTGTGCTTGGAGGCTGTTTGCTAGTACTGGCATTGATGAAGCCGCAATTAGCCCGAATAACATGCTTAATGCTATCGGTTTTATGCGAAATTTCATAGATCACCCCTGACGAGTAAGTTATATGAAATGTTGCCGCATCACCGTTTAACACACCGCAAGTCAACACAAGATTTTAATGCATTACAGTATACATTATATTCTTGCAATCCTAAAATTTTTACAATTATCCTCAACTATTTCTTGTTAGCTAACCTACAACACTCTCAATTAACTAATTTTTTTACACTATATAGTATTTTTTTCCAATTCCTGTGTAGGACTGCATAGGGGGGTGTTATAGTGAACACATAAAGTATAAGTATACGAACTGTTCAATTAAGGATTAATTATGAAACGTCTTCAAGCCTCTTTCCTAGCTATATCTGTGCTAGCATCGTTACCTGCAGTTGCTGTTGTCAATGGCACAAATGTGTCTTCGTCAACTTACCAAGATTATGTTCTTAAAGTTGACTTTAACGGTTCAAATTGTGGTGGAGCGTTAATCGGTTCCGAGTATTTCCTTACAGCAAAACACTGTCTGGTTGGTGGTATTGGTTCGACAGGTATTATGAAGTATGGCCAAAGTATCAAGAATGAAACCACGGCTTCTGTAGGATATACCATTGTAAAAACGGGGGAAGATTCGGGTTTAGCAGCTGATTGGGTGGCCAACACGGATGCTCGATTCGCTACTTTACTTGCGGCTGACAGTGGCTTGACTGGATACTCATTGAAAGATTCAAAAGTCAATAAAGATTGGGCGCTTTTGAAATTAGATTCTAAAATTGGTCACAGTACAGGCGCTATTCTATCTCCTCTGTATGATTTTGGTACCAAAACAAATAATTTGCCGTTAGATACAAAGATGACCTTTCGTGGGTTTGGTATCGATAGTTCGGGTTCAGCACCGAGCATCATGCAAACTTCGCAATTTAAAACGAACAACTCATGGCATCAAGCACGAACTGAAGGTAAGGGGTTTGGTGACGTGTATGACGCAGAAGTAGGTGTTGATATTCCCATTGTTTGCCTAGCGACTACATACAATGGGACTACAGGTGATATTTGTTACTGGGATGGATACGACACAGTTGAACTATGGAATGTAGGGACTACTGAATTAGGAGCTGGCGATAGTGGTACTCCTCTTTCACATGACAACAAGATCCTTGCAATTGCTTCATCAAGTGCTTGGTCAAACAAAGACGTTTTTCAGCACTTTACATATTCTATGGATCATATTGCCTCTGCAATTAATAAAGTTATCTACCCTAACGCACATAAGCAAGTAACCAGTGGTGATAGCTCAACTCAAGCATTCACTGTAGCTATTCAAAACTTCTCTGGATCAAGTGTTAATCTTGCGCCAACGCTTGTTGATCCTACGGGACAGTTTAGTGCTGTTGTTGCAGGCTGTGTTGGAATCCTTGATGCTAAACAAGGTTGTTTAATGACGGCTTCATTTGATCCGAAAGGTGTTGGTATTACGTCAACATTCACCGCATCTATAGATATGGGTAACGGGGAGTCAGTACCACTTAAAATAAGTGTTAAACCAACCACTAAAAGCACTCCCGCTGCAGCACCTAGTGGTGGTTCGGGTGGGTCTATGGGCTTATTTTCAATGCTCGCTCTTATGAGTTTTGGATGGTTGCGCCGAAAAGCTTAATTAAAAATTTATGATCTAGCCCAACACTATATAATTTAGTGTTGGGCTTTTTTATTGGAAATTTCAATTAAAAAATGCTGAGTTTTTTACAAGCCATATCTGACTCGAACCTAGCTGACTAAAGTGGCGCATCTCTAACAGGGTTTCTTGAGCTACAGTAAGTGGGTACAATGTTCTTATGCAGAATTAGCTCTGCTGCCAGTTCAATACCTTTCTTCATAATACGATTTCCTATTTATGCTGGCGCACCTTAAAAGGTTGGTCGTTAGTATGATTCTTACGATTCAGCAAATTAACTAGCTGTTTTCTTAGCGGTGAAGTTGACGGATGAGACTCTACTAGGCTTCTTACGTCTTCCAGTAGTTCTGTTAAATATTTCTCTTGTCCTGACATCTCGTTTTCCAAATTAATGATTTTGTAAAAAAACTTATTTTTTTACATCAATTGAGTCTTCAAAATACGGGGCTCGACTTATACTTTGTCAGTGTCCGTACTAGACTCAGCCTCTAAAACAATCGCACAACCTTCCAGCATTTTTGCCACTGCCCTGCACTCACTAGCGGTTAAGTCTACACCTTGAGAATTCACCGGCTCATCACTGTCAGGTGCCAAGCACTCTATGTTCAACCGAGCGTACCCTTTAAGCGAACTTTCAGCAGTCACCTTGTAACCATTAGCATTGGCTGTTTCTTGTGCTCCTACATCTCCGGCATGGATAAATTGCGAAATAACGGTCATTTTACTTATCTCCTATTTCCTAATTAATTGATTTTTTTAGTGTAAGTCCGTTTAGGTCGCATTCTGTAAGAATGTAATTCCTCAGCATACAGCCGACCTTTACTAGTAAATTGCCACTATTGCTTTGCGTTACCGTAATGTTCATTTATCGTTTATTGTGTAGCTTTCTTGAAAGCAGCAATACCAGCATCACAAAGCGGTTTTGTGATAGGTTTTGAAGCGTTATGAGTTTTCTTAAGACCAGAGTTAGTATATTCAGCACACCAAACACTATCTTCTTTACCAGTGGTCTTATTGCGATAGTGAACACTTAAGTAACTTAAATCGTTAATCTCGACCTTAAGGATGTCAGAACCATCATATTTGTTTGGCAATGTGACTAGCACCTGATTCGCTTGAACTTTAGTAGGTTTCTTACTAAAAGCTGACGTTTGTGCGTAGGCCAATTGAGGCGAAAAGGCTAAGACCGCAATAGCGGCTAGAATAGATTTTAATCGCATATTTAATGAACTCCTTGTTTAATTTAATCACCCAGCCTTGGTACATGCTTCCTACTTTAGTGATCTGTTAATTTCACGAATAAAAGTAATGTACTGAATTAAGCCGATACCCAGTACTACAACCACGAAAACACTAGATGTAATCATCCAGGTGTTATCGCTCGAATAATACCCATACACACCAGTACCAATGCTAACTAGTACGCCAAGCGCCATTCGAGCATAAATATTAAATAATCGTCCTTCTTCGTTCACGAATTTCCCATCCTAAAAATCTTTAGTAATATCAGCCCAGGTTCTTATGAATTTTGTAAATTTTGGATAACCCTGTGTAATAAGCTTGTCATTGGTCAGGGCTTCAAAATCCGAACTAAAACTCTTGCATGATGTATGTGACATAACAGATGTCATTACAACCCCAAGAAGGGTGTCTTTTTCAAGACCTGTGTTTGTCATTCTTTCAGCAGCTTCTAGCGCTGTAATAATGCTTTGGAACCCAGTTGAATTAACAGATGTAATAGTAAGCTTAGAGGCACATTTACTTTCGACGAAGTCTTTATGCATTACAGTAAACTTGGCTCTATTAGGTGCCATTGTTCCTAATGCTAACAAGTAGCCCTCAAAACCCAAATCATTTTCATTACTTGATGAAGCTGCTATCGAAGGTGCTGACAAAGCCACGGTTAACACTAACGCCGAATATTTAATTAACATGTAGTTTATTCCTTTGAATTGATTTCTTGGTCCCACTCTATTTTGAGCTTTCAATGTTACTCACAGTCCATATAGAGGGATGTAGTTGTCCAGAAAGAAGTCACTAGAACTACAAAATAACCTTTACTTTACTTCTTTCCCTTTACTTGAAACTTAGAAGCTAGATCTGAGCGGGAACATTTTATAATTGGAGCTATTGCCATAAAAAGCACCCCGCTTGCGAAAGCCATAATTGCCATTGATGCTGTGTTTAAAATGTCATTGCTAGTTCTATTAGTCTCGTACACCACAACACCCGATAGCATTGCTCCAATCGCAAAAAATATTACATTTTTTATGGAGTGTTTGGTACGCCAAAGACCACATCGATCCGATTGAGCATTATATTGGCTTACTTCCTCAGTAATGTTGATTCGGTCTATCACTAACTTTATATCTATCAGTCCAGAATTATTTTTAATATCAACGGAGTGACTCACCAATTCTAGTGCTGAAGGCCATTCTTCAGGCCAAACGTCTAGTATCGAGACTCCATAGGCTCGTAACATCGGAAGAGCATATGCAAAGTGACTGACTTTTTTGATAAACCGATCGTCCAATACTGCCCATACATCAGTCCCCCACGCCATATTGAGTGTGAAAATTTTGATTCTGTTCGCTTCAGGGTAGTTCTTGATCATTACGCGAGCAGGTATGTGAGGGATATTATGATAGCGGCAAAAGTTTACTCTATTCTTGCCTTCTCCAGCCAAGAATAAACTGAGTTCTGGTATGTAAGTATAGAATGTATCTATTATTCCCGATTCGGAATATATGTAATCTATGACTTCATCTTTCTCGATAGTTGATATGTTTGGGTCTGGCCATACTCTCCAACTACAACCTAAAATGTGGTCAGTAGGAACATTCATTACAACTTGTTTATCGTTTGAAAATTCTCTTGGCAAAAAAGGTAAAATACTTGACAGGAAATCAGACCCAAAGTGAGGGCCATATTCACCTCCGGCTGCAGGGCCATGCAAGTCGCTAGGTATATTTTCGGGCGCTTTCCTAGCGATAGTATCAATATCATACTTTAGACTAGCCAATCGGCGTGCCGCATCAGCGACTGGATTATCTTCAATACTTATAAGGCCTCCGATGTTAGGTAATACCACTTGTTCCCTGTCATTTTGTGTAGTCATCTGGCTAATTCCTTTCGGATTTCCCTCGTAAAGTTTTGCATTGGTTAGTTTCAAACCTATACCGATGCGTTTAGCTTAAACGGTATTCACGAATATTTTCTTCATCACTATTGGCATCACCTACCAGAGTAGGTTTAATCCAAATCAATTCAGAAACCGCCAAAGCTTCTCCTTTACGTTGATTTCGCCAATGCCCTCTACGCCAGTGTTGTTTATTGCTCGTAGCGTTCCCATTAACTGGGCTCATTGTCGATTCATCTAAGTCGAGTCGAATATAAGTTACAGGCAAGTACCCCATTGACTTCAGTTGGCTTTCTGCTTTTTGTTTTTGTTTTGGAGTTTTAGCATTACTCAGTTTTTCTATTAATGACTTCGGAGCATCTGATGGGAAGTCTGTTTCCAATAAACGATGTAATGAAAGGTAGCAAAGGCAATTAGCTAAATACTCCATCGCCTGTTGGATAGCCTGTCTACCACTACTCAGATCCATTGTTTCTCGCTTTGCTCGTTGCTCTCTCAAATCTATGATAGCTGGATCTTCAATCGGCATTGACTTGGTAGCAAGTTCCCATTTGCTTGCGATTTCTACATCAATAGTTTGTTGGATAATATCGCCCAATGGTGTGTCAGATTCTTTAGAGAGTGGCAAATAGAAGTAACCTGATGGCGATGCCATCCAGTGAGATGAACCGTTGAGTGGTTTGATGACTAAGCATACTTGCAATAGCGTTGGAACATCTACGATATATGCGCCTGTAATCTCTAGGTTTCCCCACGAAACAGATTTATGGAATTGCACAAAGTAGTAAGGGTAAGGCGACTTTAATGCGCTAATTGGTACTTCTGAGGCTTTAGTGTTTGAAAGCATTTCACCTATACGATCAGTGAACGAAAATAGGTTGTGACCATTTGCAGCAAAAGCACCATAGTACATAGCCAAGCTAATTTCAGGCATAAGGTCGATACTAATACTATCTTTATGTATCTTCCCCTGCTCAAGAGCAGCATTCCATTCTCGACTGATTGCCGCTTGAATAGATTGGATGGAGTTACCACTAAAACCAAACTGATTAATAGTGTGCTTTGCCGTTTTTGAAAAAGGGCGATTACGTTGATACCATATCGGATGGTAACTATTTGAGTTCATGGTTTTTCCATTTCATTAGTCAGCAAAAAAGTGTTGTTTATTGTGGTATGGACGGTACTGAACTCAGCGACTCGAAACGCAAAGCACCTTTAGCCCATCTATCACCAGACCTAGCAGCATCGTTTAAACCATGCTTAGAAGTCAGTATCCAAGTAGGCAACTTTTTCTTTGCTGCTCGCGAAAAGTACCTTTTACTGCAGTCCTCAATGAATGTTTTAATTCGGTTGGCAATGTCATCTGGAAGACAGTATTGCGCGTCCTCCATATAGCGAATTGTCTCTTCATATTGAAGATACTTCGGTAAAACTTCCGATTTATCCCAAACAATCATGGGCATTTCTACTGCATCCATGCGAGAACCTTTGGGTAGATAGGTTGTATTCGGATCGAGAATGTACCCCTGTGTTTCAACCCAAAAGTGGCTTGGTTGTTCTGATGTAAATCCTCTAAAGCCCTCTAAACGAGCATCACGGCCATCGATAGACATAGTAAATACGCCCACATTTCCACCGACAATACTGGACTTTACACCTGCATTTAACAGGATGGTATGTATCGCACAAGCACTATATAAACACCTGATATCGTAGTCATTTGGAAAGCTCTTTCTTAAGCACCAATCTGTGCTTGCAAACAAGTCAACTATATTTACACTTCCTACTCGCATATCCTTTTCCTATTACGATTGGACGCCCGTTCTAGCGCACAGTACGTCACCTTTATTACATTCCATCGTCGTTAATTTATGATACGTAACCTAAGCAAGGAGTAGTTTCGATACCAGCCAATTTCAGGGTAGTGTGCATAATTGCTGTAGAGGCATAGCAAGCTCCACCCCAGGAGTAGTTTTCTATAAGTTCTGCCATCGCGCTGGCAATTCTATCTACGTTCACAAACTTCATCGCTATTCCCTTTAGTTAATTACTTCTGTCAAAGGCGCTAAATTCAGCTATTTCAATGCCTTTTGCACAAGCTCGATTTTTCCTACGTTAAGTTAAGGAGATTTCGCCATTCAGCATCTTGTACGTGCAGATTCGCTAGTTCTGCGTCTTCAGCCTCAGAAAGACCTCTATCGAGAGCCGCCAGGAATGCAATTCTATCTAAGATCCCCCCGTATTCAGGGTGACTGTTCTTGGCCTCTGCGAAAGTCATATCGTTTTCCACGTTTCCCACGTTGGTTAAGTGTTCGATGAGCGAATCAAATCACGCTTCATTGCCATACGATAAGCGGTACGTGTACCGACTCGATCCCCTGAGCACTTGGGTACTCGTTTTGATCGACATTTCTTGCTAAAAAGACTCGCGTTCGATGCAGGATCAATAACTTGTTTAATAAATGGTTTCACTGCTTATTCCTTGTTGTAGAATCGTGGTTGCCATATCAATTCCATTGCTGTTTGGTAGTGGCGATGCTCTTAACTATTACGACTGGACGGCAGTTTCTTCATATTCAATCGCTAGCCAAATGTTCCCTTCAACAAATTGACCTCGATAGAACAAGCGGTCTTGACGTACTGACCAGTCCCTTAGTTGATCTTCTAAAAATGCTGAGCCACCGTGAATTAAAGGAAGGCTTTTAGGAGGCTTAATGTCTTTACAGCGGAAATGGGGTAATGACCATAATCGGTATGGTTTCTTGTCTCGACAAAATGAGACTGGCGCACAGAGTTTATGTGATAAACCCTCTTTCACTTCACCTTCTTCAATATAAATATACTCACGGATCATTTGAAATTCCCTAATCTACTTTTCCCAAAATACTGACAGGTTCCTCGTAACTAACAGGCCACCAGCGCTTGCCATTGAAACTATATGAAAAAGCTCGTTTCCCCGATGAATACGTAGCAAATTTAAACTGCATGTGAGGCGCATCTTTGATGTTTTGCTGCTTACAATAATCACAAATCCATTGCTTGATGGCCTTGTTCTTCAATTTAAGTTCCCATTAGACATTAGTTTCTTGGTAGTTATAGCCTTGGGTAGCTCGATACTCATCTTTGTGAGCCGTACCACCGAACGCTAATCGGTCTGATAGTTGACGCAGTTCATTTTCATCCCAGATATTTACTTCGATACAGTTAAAGGGAGCATTTAAGAATCTACGTTTTTCGCCTTTTGTTAACTCTGACCAATACGCACCAAATACCTTAAACTCATCGTTGAGGTACTTTTCAATTGTGGTGATCCGTTGTTGACCATCTAAGAGCGCTCCCGAGAACTTTCTAGGCTTACCTTCAGAGCCTTCATAATCGTTAGCATTAAGAACGTAAACGCCGTGATACAGGTCTAAATAGATTGACTCGATCAAACGCTGTTGCTGCACTTCATCCCATTCATAGGGACGTTGCCAGGCAGGGAGTGGTAAACCCATAACATATCTTTTAGACCAACCACATTCACGCTCATCCGAGCGTTTCTGTATATAAACTAAATGCTCGACATTAAAAGCTCGATGCTGGCCTAGTGGTTGTCGTTGTGGAATAAACATAGGTTACTAGTCTCTTAATAAAACAAATCAATAGACACATTACAACACACCTTTAATGTGCTGTAAATTAATTTGGATATACTCTTTCGAAATAAACCCCCAACTCGTTATTTCATACCAACCAGTACGATCTGAACCAACTCGATTAAGTTCTACATCAAGGTCTACCAATGACTTTATTAAAGCCTGAATTGTACGTCTACCCATGCCAGTTTTAGCTTCTAACAAAGGAACTGTATTTACCCCACTATCTATCAAAGAAAGTAAGTACAGACGTTTGTAGTTAGCAATTCCGCTACGTGTTTTGTTCTGCATTTCACTTCTCTACCGCAAGCATGTTCATGATGAGTCGAATAATCGTGTCTTTCTGACTAGGCTCAGACTCCGCAACTAACAGTGTTAGTGCAGCCAATCCAGAATCATTGATAACGGCACTACCTTCCGCATCATAGAGGCGATTATTGCGATGGAGAAAGTCTGCAAACAAAAAAGCCGCGCTCCGTTTGTTGCCATCATTAAAGACATGATTCTTTACACAAAAATACAGCAAGTGTGCAGCTTTGCTTTCAATGGTCGGGTAAGCATCTTCACCAAATACGCTCTGGTTTAAGTTACCAAAGATACTAGAAAGCCCACCAGCACCTCTGTCACGCGCAAATAACTCGGTGGCCTCACCTTTAGCCATAAGATCGACTTTAAGCTCTGAAAGAGCCTGTAGCGCGACTTCCGTTGATGGAAACTCACCACCTTGAATACCTCTAGGTTCAGTTAATAAACCTTCGTCATATCGTTGAAGCCATAAAAAGGTAGAGGTATAGCGACTGATGATATCTACGATGCCACGACTACTACTTAAAGTTAGCTCTGGCGACTTGACTGAACGTTGAATTAACTTGATTGCGGCCTCTAATTCCTGAGCATTTGACTCAAGACGACTGCTGTCAATGGCATAGCCTCGAATCAAATACTCCTTGAGTAGTTTGGTTGCCCACTGCCTAAACTGAACGCCAACTTTTGACTTAACTCGATAACCAACGGAGATTACAACATCCAAGCTATAAAACTTCACAGGTTTGTCTGAATTAGCAATGTGCATATTTTGCACATTGCTTTTTTCTTCAAGCTCACCTTCCTTGAAGACGTTATTTACGTGCTTGGTAATAACAGAACGTTCACGACCAAACAGATGACAAATCTGAGCTTGTGAAAGCCATGTTGTGTCGCTTTCGACGTTAACCTCAAGTCTGATTTCACCATCTTTTGATTCGAATATGTCGATCACTGAATTGCTCATTATCTAACCTTTTAATCCTGAAAAGTCCATTTGCGTACTTGTTTCAATCGTTTTATGGCACAGCTATATATTTAAAGGTCTTTAAACCTAACCGCTTTGCGTTCTCTTTCGCTGCTGCTTTAGAAACGAATGGATATACGTCTTTCGTTTCAAGACTACTTAAAGCTTCTTCAACAGAATCCACTAGCCAATGACCATCAACGCAAGGCTGTGTACCTCCGATTTGTCTATGGGTTAACTTGCCCGTTTCATCCATTGATGAAAATACTTTCTCATCCACGTAATTGAGTTCAATTTCCACGATTGAACCGTCTACCTTGTAAAACTTAGGGTATTTATGCCCAGTAACTAATAAATATCGCATATCTAACCTCAGTGTTACTTGAACATTTGGCTAACTTTTGTGCGCAACGTTTTCCTATCACGTTAAACGGTATTCTCGAACATCATCTTCATCACTATCGGCATCGCCCACCAGAGTAGGTTTAATCCAAATTAATTCAGAAATCGACAAAGACTGTCCTTTGCGTTGATTGCGCCAATGTCCTCTACGCCAGTGTTGTTTTTTACTCGTACCATCCCCTTTACCTGTACTTATTGTCGATTCATCTAAGTCAAGTCGAATATAAGTTACAGGCAAGTACCCCATTGACTTCAATTGGCTTTCTGCTTTTTGTTTTTGCTTTGTCGTTTTAGCATTATTCAGTTTGTCTAATAATGATTTCGGCGCATCTGATGGAAATTCTGTTTCCAATAAACGGTGTGATGAGAGATAGCAAAGACAATTAGCCAAATACTCCATTGCCTGTTGAATTGCTTGTCTACCACTACTTAGATCCATTGTTTCTCGCTTAGCTCGTTGCTCTCTCAAATCTATGATTGCGGGATCTTCAATCGGCATTGATTTGGTAGCGTGTTCCCATTTACTAGCAATTTCTGAATCAATCGTTTGTTGGATAATGTCGCCCAATGATGTGTCAGATTCTTTAGAGAGTGGCAAATAGAAGTAACCGGATGGTGAGGCCATCCAGTGTGATGAATCGTTGAGTGGTTTCAGAACAAGGCATACTTGCAATAATGTTGGAACATCTACGATATATGCACCTGTGATTTCTAAGTTTCCCCAAGAAACCGCTTTATGGAATTGAACAAAGTAGTAAGGATAAGGCGACTGTAATGCACTAATCGGCACTTCTGAGGCTTTAGTATTTGAAAGCATTTCACCTATGCGATCAGTAAACGAAAATAGGTTGTGACCATTTGCAGCAAAAGCACCATAGTACATAGCCAAGCTAATTTCTGGCATAAGGTCGGTACTGATACTATCTTTATGTATCTTCCCCTGCTCAAGAGCTGCGTTCCATTCTCTGCTGATTGTCGCTTGAATAGTTTGGATGGAGTTGCCACTAAAACCAAACTGACTAATGGTGTGCTTTGCCTTTTTAGAAAAAGGGCGATTGCGCTGATACCATATTGGATGATAGCTATTTGAGTTCATTCCACTACTCCTTTACCTATATGGATTTTTCATTCGATGGTTCATGATTTTCAATGACGAACCACGCTCCGTATTCTCTAGTTCGCTTTGCTATCTCAAACTTATCAATAAATTTTGAGATACTTGCCATTGCCACTTTGTCACTCACATAGTGATGTCCTCCAAGCGGCCTAATGTCATTTATTATGTGTTGTATGTGAAGCTCTTTTCCATCTTCAAGCACCGCTCTGACTCTATTCATGGTTCTCTTGAATGGTGTCATGTAATCGGTCTCCCCGCCTTTAACACCAGCTTGAGCGCAGCGCATGTCATCATTCAACAATTCAATTATGCGATGGGCTGTTTTACGAGAGCCGTGTTGAATTTTAGGTGCAACATCTTGATGAATAGTGTACTCATAGCTTCCCCATACGATAGTCCAATACCGCTCATCACTTATGCTGATATATGGTTGAGATTGTATATTGCGAGTCCTCATGTTAGGCCGCTTAGATATTGAGTAAACACCAATTCGGTATTGCTCTAGCATGATTTTTTTAAGATCGGACATTGACCCGTTTGTTCGACTTACGAATGCTATCAATAAGTGGGGAACCGCGATCTTTTGTTCATACCCTTTTCGATGCCATTCCTTTCTTTTTTCCGCATCAATTTGCCACCTAGCTAACTGTTCGATAACCGGATAGCTCAACGTTTTTTTGCACTCAATAACCTGGCATAGACTCCCTTTTACTCCAATAAAGTCAGGGCGACCATTAAATAGATCGATAACTACCTCTGGATACAAAGACCAGTTACTCAACTCAAGAAATACCTTGGCTACATCTGCTATTTCAGCTTCATTTTTTATAGGATCATCTCTCATAGGTCGCTCCTTTGGCCTTACTGATTGAGAAAGTGCAGGGTTTCGTTTTAGGATCGCCATAACAACTTGCTTTTTCTTTTACTCAACAAGAACAAGGTCTTGCTCAAGCTTTTTTACTTCGAGTTCAATCTGCTTCAAAGTTAGTTTTTTTTCGACAATAGATAGCTCAAGCAACTCGGAATTTTGTTCAGAATTGAGCTTATAGTTAAATGCGATACTACAGAGTGCTGTAGCGATAATTGCCAATAGAAAGACTTGTAACTTAACCATAACGTCACCTCAAATGTCGTCTTTTGTTAATCCGCGAATGTCCACTTTCTAACCTGTCTCATGCGATTTAGCCGCCTCTTGGCTGCCTCATCACGTTTAGTAAACCATTCGTGAATTGGCGCATATTGCCCCACATCCATAGCTATCGCCTTCTTTATGCTGTCAACCGAGAAACCACTTATAGTAGAAATATCTCTAAGGCCAATATCGCTTTTGTACGCTTCGATCAGAAACAGCCTGTGCAGGGACTTACGTGTAATCCCAACATCACTAAGTTTTGCAGAGTGAATAATTCCATCGACAAACTTGTTTAAGTGCGTTGAACTGTAAGCGATTTTGTCTCCCCTAACTCCACGTTTTTGCAACCCAAAAGGCTTAAATGTCAGTGGATTGATGATTAACAATGCTGTTGGCATTAAGCTCAAGTAACTTCGGTTGGGTGAACTAAGAACCCCCTCTGACCGCAGTAAAGCCAAATACTGCTCTAACGTTTTCTTGAGATCATCATTTAGCAATATGGGGCGCTCTTTTCCGTTATATGTTCTGTCAGCATCTAAAATAAATAGCTCATGCAAATCACCGTTTGCTGCCACAAGGTCTTGTACCATCAAGTTTGCTATTTCAATTTCTCGGAGTGCAGCGCAGCTCATTAGCTGTATCACTAGCTTGCCGATGATGCTCCATTTGTTCGTTCTGTTAATACTGACCTTGAGGATCTTGTTGTACTCGGCTCTAGTCGGTGGTCTACCTTTCACAATATCACGCATTTTTACAACCAATAATGCACATTGTAGCGCGTTACTACTCTTCGTAATAGAGCAAGTGGTAAGTTTTGGTCACAAAACCAACTAGTTAAGTCCTGCGTGTAGGAAAATCACGCTGCTGGCCGTTTTTCAGAAAAACATCTCTTAGTTTTCCCTTAAAGCCCCACCAAACAAAGCCTAGTTCGCTGAATTAAGCTTATCCCACTGCTAACGTGTGTGCGTATTCATTAATAAATAAGGATTTACACACATAGCACTACCTCAAATAATCGAAGCCAAAGATAAAACTGGCTCTTTAAAGTCACAGAACAAAGCCGAAATATGGTGGCAATTGCGGAAATGGCTTTGTGTTTGCTATCAAAAAAACGCTTGCAATACTATCATATAATTGATAGTATACATTCATGGTCAGAAACGACCTAGTTCTTTAACAATGTGAGGTGGTTATGAGTGAGGGCAACAATGCTACGCCTGTCACGTCTGAGCTTGAAAAGGCACAGATACGAGGTATTAACTCAGAGATACGCTTAAAGACGTTTGGCTTTTGCCAACGTTGGCTTATAATCTGGTTAACTATTGGCGGTTTCATCAAATTAGACTTAGCTAAGGAGGTGATTTCATGGATAAGTGGATAGAGAATCACATGATGCTGACTTCTGTTGTTATCATGGTTTCAGGTTTAACTTTAGGCTTCATCCTCTTCTAAAATAAGCCCCTTATGGGGCTTATTAACATTCAGAATCAAATGCACCCAAACAACAAACAACTCAAATTAATCCTAGAGCACCTTTTTAAAAGAGAGGAGCAAAGGCAGTTAGTAGAAGCCGTTTTAAGCAATAAGGTTTCATCTGTATATGAGGCTGAAAAACGGTTTGGAATTTCACCCAACACAGGAACCCGACACATAAAAAAGTACGAGAGTCATATCGAGTATTTAAAAAGTATCGGTCTCAAGCTGTAACAATCAATCACCTCACTAGCCCACTGTTTACAGTGGGTTTTTTATTATCCAGATAAGGGAAAAATGGAACAATCACACGAAGAGTGGCGCAAAAGTCAAGAGGCTGAAAGGCTTGCATTTAA
>NZ_JBFRTD010000012.1:0-105071 GCF_041473955.1 Vibrio sp. 10N.222.54.E6
GGGGTTCATGACGCGCTTACGGTTAAACTAACAAATAAGGGATTTGTTCCAATCGAAGCTATCTTATCAATAAGTATTTCACCTTGTTAGACGCTCTTTCTTTAGCTTTGAACTCCCATTGAGAAAACCATACTTTTCTCATCCTATTTTCTGATGTTCGCTATCGCTCTAGCAAGACCAAGTAAATGTGTCGAAGTCTTAATCTCCAACTCTGACTGAATTCCTAAAAGCGCAATCCCTGCTAATATTTGTTGTGGCCTTACGATTTGGCCTGTTGGCAGCTCCATACTGTCGTATAACATTTTGAACTGTACCCAGTCTTCGCTAATGCTTAGTTCTCGACCTTTTGCCATTCTCATTAGTCTTTTGCACTCAGGCGGTATTGGTTTTCCTTCGTCCCATCCCGTGACCGTTCTCACAGTTTTAAAACACAGTTCCGCGACCTCTTCCTTGGTCATTTGGCACTCTAACTCTCGAAAAATGTAATTCTTACTCATTTCGCGATACTTCAATGATAAAACCTCTAAATACAAGAGGTTGCACTGATTCAAGGAGATATGCACGATTGAACATAAGCAGACAAAGTGCGCACTGTACAAAGGCGTATTAATTGGCAAATTTGCCTTATAAAAAGTTATTCATGAATCACTAATATTAGAATTCCTGAAACTCATTTATGTCCAAAACCGTTCCAGCACGATCTCAGTTACCTCATCCATTTCTAAGATAAACCGCTCCCGATTACATTCCACTGGTTTACTATTTTTCCATTCGCTTTTTATGGTTAAAATGCCTTATGGTACAAACAATCGAATTATAGATACTTGCGGGCTTTGCCGCAGGTATTCCTCATTTACACGAAAAGACTGATTATGAATTTTGATATCAATGCACTGAAACACCACCAACTGGTCGAAGATGGTCAACTAGAAGGGTGTTACCTTCATCAACCAGCACAGGGCAGCCAGCAAGACGATGACGCTGTTTTAGCAGAGCGCCAAGCGCTAGAAAAATTGGGGTATAAGGTAGTACAGGTACAAGCCAAAGGTGGGGCAACAACCTTTGCTGAAGCGATGCAAAAGTTTGCGAAGAAAACAGGTCACCAGACCAAAGAGTAAGCGAATGGGTGTAGAGGGGCTTTCTATTACGGCTGATAACCTTTGGATTTTAAAGCGAACACATCATAAAGCTTTTTAACAACAGCCGCTTAACTCGAATTAAAACACACCCCGTAAGTCACTAAACGGGGTTATAAGTACATGAGCTAAATCTCTGCTATAACTTTATTTATGTATGATGCAATAATCAACGAGAGCCATTGATATGTCTTGTTTTTGCCTTAATAAGACTAGGCCTGTAACCGTGCCATTATTCACCTCATAAAACAGCCTAAAACCCGATTTTTTGAACTCTCTGATACTAGTGACCCCCAACCCTACAAGCTCAGAACATCTAGAGTACATGTTAGGGTTATGGCTCACATTTTCTTCAAAGGCATCTAAAAGACTCTCAATCCCTTCAATGACTGATTTTTCATCATTCCATTGAGTTAGGTGATCAATCGAATCATTTAGCGAATTTTCAAATGTTTCCGTGTATTGAATTTCTACTTTATGAGTCATATTTACCTTTGTTACTTACGGGCAGCTAATCGACTTCTTAAATCTCTAGACGAAGTTACACGATCTTGAACAACATCATTTTTTGCAAAGCTAACCAGTTTCATTAGCGCAATGGCATCTTGACGTTTTTTATGGTCTTCATACGACTCAACTACATACGTAGGTTTTCCATTTTGCGTGATCGTTAGTGGTTCACTTAAAGGCAAGTTAGCCGCATTTTTTTTTAAGAAACTGACGGTTTCTACATTTGCTGTGTCCATAATCACTCACCCTGTTTGTATTTGTTGCTTTAGTTAGTTGAATGTCATCACTCATTCAATAGCTATATTGTACTACCCGATCACTACTAGTTCAAATTTAGACTTTATTTAAACTGCTCTGCACAACCAAGATTGGACGCTTACCCAAACGAGTTTCGTATTTCATGCAATGCTTAATCAAAGTTGGCTTTTTGTAAGATCTCAATGAACGTCTTGATCTTGAGGTCTTCCGCTCCCTGTTTCGCGTAGAGGCCAACGTTTCCTAGCTTAGAGTCATCAATCAGTAAGGTTTCGAAGCCTTTGTCTTTCATCCAATCGCACATTTTATGACTGTATGGCATGACAGCATCAGACATTCTTAACATATCTAAGCTCGCAAAAAGAGAGTCAACGTCATAGACATCTCGCCCAACCACCTCGGTATCACGCCCACCAGGCTGTGAATTTACGTGGTCAGACAGTACAGAGTTATGTCGAGAATGATCGGGGGTCACTTGGAGTATTGGAAACGCTAATGTCTCACGCCTTAACAAACTCGGATCTAAGTGTTTCTTCGTTAGCAACGGATGGTTGGCTCGAACAAACACCGCTTCTTTGTCTTGAAAGAGTGGGTAAAACGTTACTTTGCATCGCTCATGCAGCCCATAGATTTCATGGCCAACAAACAAGTCGATATCGCCTTGAACCAAGTGGTGCATCAAAGACAAGTTGTTACCGAACTCTAAATGTAGCGAGCCCATTTTTTCTTGTTGCTTGTATTCCTCAACCGCCTTGCAAACAAATTGTTCCCACCAAGCTTCCCCGGTGCCGAGTTTCAATTTACCGGATTGGCGCTGCTGCATGTCGGTAAAGCGGTGCATCAAAGACAGATGCTTTTCTTGCTGTTCTTGTGCAAACTCCCGAAACAACACCCCGTACTCAGTAAGCTCAACGCCTTTTGACTTACGAGTAAAAATAGCCACACCAACATCACTCTCTAATTTCTTGATCGCAGCGGTCAAGGAGGGTTGGCTAATATTCAGCTTTTCTGCGGCACCTTTAATACTGCCAGTATGCGCAACCATCAGAAAGTATCGGTATAGCTTGTTCATAGGATTCTCTTAGTTTGCATTCGATCACAAAATGCGAGGTTAGAAATTCAACAAATTAAACCACTGAACACAGTGCGCAGCGGATAAAGCTCATGATATAGGATTTTTCTATAGAGAGCATTAGTAATGCTATTTCCCAGTGTAAGATGAAATCACTATAGTAAGGTCAATTAACTTATTAAGTGGACATTGAGATGGAACAGAAATGGTGGCATGACGCAGTGGTCTACCAAATTTACCCGCGTAGCTTTTTAGACTCGAATAATGACGGTATCGGTGACCTAAATGGAATCATCAGCAAACTCGATTACCTCAAAGAACTAGGCATTAATGTCATTTGGCTCTCCCCTGTTTATCAATCTCCAATGGACGATAACGGCTACGACATCTCCGACTACCAAGCGATTGCTGAAGAGTTTGGCACAATGGAAGAGATGAAACGACTGATGGATGAAGCGAAGGAACGTGACATTAAGATTGTTATGGATTTAGTGGTAAACCATACGTCAGATGAGCACCGTTGGTTCGAGCAAGCACGCTCTTCAAAAGACAATCCGTATCGAGACTATTACATTTGGCGCGATGCAAAACAGGATGGCAGCGCACCGGATGACCAAGGTTCGATCTTTGGCGGAAGTGCTTGGCAGTGGGATGAACTCACACAACAATATTACTTCCATCTATTCTCGAAACGTCAGCCAGATTTGAACTGGGAAAACCCGAAGGTTCAAGAAGAAGTTCATACTATGATGAACTGGTGGATTGACCTTGGCATCGGCGGCTTCCGCTTAGATGTGATTGATCTTATTGGTAAAGAGATCGATAAAGGAATCACTGGTAACGGACCAAGGCTGCACAAGCTATTACAACAAATGAATCAGGCGACCTTTGGTAACAAGGATTTGTTAACCGTTGGAGAAACTTGGGGCGCGACTCCAGAAATAGCCAAGCTATACAGCGGACAAGATAGAAATGAACTTTCTATGGTGTTCCAATTTGAGCACATTACCCTGACATGGGAGAACGGTGACAAATGGAACCCTATTCCGCTTGATCTTCGAGAGTTCAAAAATGTGCTGACCAAGTGGCAGCTAGAGCTGGCCGATGGTGGTTGGAATTCCCTTTTTTGGAACAACCACGATTTGCCACGTTTGGTTTCAAAATACGGTGATGACAAACATTTCCGAGTTGAGTCAGCAAAAATGCTGGCGACGTGTTTGCACTTCTTGAAAGGCACACCTTACATCTATCAAGGTGAAGAGATTGGCATGACCAATGTCGCTTTTGACAATCTAGACCAATATAAAGATATTGAAACGCACAATTTCTATAAAGTAAAAACGGAATCGGGTGTCACTCATGAACACATGATGGACGCCATTCACGAGAACAGCCGTGACAACGCTAGAACACCCATGCATTGGAACAACCAACCAAATGCAGGCTTCTCTGACGGAACACCTTGGATTGAGCTGAATCCAAACTACCCAGAGATCAACGTCGAAAGTGCGTTGGCTGATCCAAGTTCCATATTTTATCACTACAAGACATTGATAGAGTTACGAAAAGCTCACCCAGCGATTGTCTACGGTTCATTCATCCCTGTTTTTGAAGAACACGACAAGGTTTTCGCCTACGTACGTGAGTTGGATGGTGAAATGCTGTTTGTAGTTTGTAACTTCTCAAACGACAACCTGACACTGGATATGCCTGAACAATACCAAACTCAGACGCTTGATTGTCTGATCAATAACTATCAAACGGTCACTGAGTTGTCAGCCAAGCTTGAACTGGCACCGTATGAATCATTTGCTGTAAAACTGTAATCATACGTTAAATGCAACACACCAAAGGCAAGGTTCTCCTTGCCTTTTTTATTGCCCAAAGCCATCGATTCTCTCCAACATTTCACATCTTAACCTAAGCAACCTAGCGCTTAGTTTTGGATGGCTTTCATCACCCAAAAATAGTTTGAGCCCGCCTTCACATTTCTCCATACGCGCCACTTCACAAAACTATGGCGATCGCCTGTAAAACAGCACTGTATCGGCATTGCTATAGCTTTTTACTATATCAAAGGTGCGTTTACCTATTTCTCAAAGGCTAAATTAGTCGATATTATTTTCAGCAGATAATAAGAACTGATAGAAGTGATTATCGTTATGGATAACCTTCTGAATATGGAATGAAACTATGAAACCTCTATTGAAAACACTGTCTATTTGTACCCTTGCTGCTCTTTTCAATGCACCGGCTTTTGCTATGGAAGAAGGTGAAATCACAATCTGGATCAATGGCGATAAAAGTTATGCCGGTCTTGCTGAAATTGGTAAACAATTCGAAGAAGATACTGGTGTAAAAATTAACGTTCAGTACCCAGACTCACTGGAAGCTAAATTCCAACAACACGCAGCAACAGGCGGCGGCCCTGACATCATTTTCTGGGCACACGACCGTTTTGGTGGCTACGCAGAATCAGGGCTACTTCACGAACTTAATCCAAGTAAAGAATTCAAAGAAAAGCTTGTCGACTTCAGTTGGGATGCGGTGACAGTCAACGGTAAAGTTGTGGGCTACCCTCTAGCAATCGAAGCACCTTCTCTAATCTACAACAAAGACCTACTTCCAAACCCACCAAAAACATGGGAAGAGCTTGCTGACATTCAGAAAGAGATGGCTAAGCAAAACAAAAAAGCCATCATGTGGGATGTGAAAAATGCGTACTTCACGTGGCCGATGATCTCTGCTGGTGGTGCCTTTGCGTTTGAAAAAACAGCAACAGGCTATGACGCTAAAAGCACAGGTGTTAACAATGCAGCGGGTGTTCGCGGCCTTCAATTCTTAGTTGACATGGTAAACCAAGGGGTAGTTAACCCGAATATGGATTACTCAGTCGCAGAAGCAGAGTTCACCAACGGCAATGTGGCAATGACCATTAATGGCCCTTGGTCTTGGGGTAACTTAGACAAGCTTGGTGTTAATTATGGCGTTGCGGAGCTGCCGACATTAAATGGCGGTAAAGGTAACCCATTTGTTGGAATCCTAAGTGCGGGTATCAATGCTGCGAGTCCAAATACTGATCTTGCTGTCGAGTTCTTAGAGAACTACCTATTCCAAGACTACGCTCTGAAAACCATGAATGATGACAAGCCTCTTGGCGCGGTGACACTAAAATCATTCCAAAAAATTCTTGAGAGCGATGATCGCATCAAATCAACCATGACGAATGCTGAAAACGGCGAAATTATGCCAAACATCCCGCAAATGACGGCTTACTGGTTCGCTGAAGGTGCGGCTATCGATAACGCAATGCAGGGCAAGCAAACCGTTAGAGAAGCACTAGACACAGCAGCGAAACAAATCACCAAATAACCTTTCTTTTTATTAATATCCTATTGTCCTTTGGCACAGCGCATGCTGTGCCTTTTTTGTTTTGGAAATCAACTCGCTATGCAAATCCCTACTCTTTACCTAAAAGGTACGTTCAATGGCTGGGGGTTAGACACCCCATTGTTCAAAGAGCAAGACGGCTCTTACAGAGCAAACTTATGCTTATCTACCGACCTTTATCGCTTCAAAATTTCGGATTCAGATGGCACCAAGCAATGGACGCTTTCAGGGCATGAAAGTGAAGCCACACTCTGCGAATTAGAACAAGCGATGCCTCTTATCAACACACAAGGTATTGGCAATGATCTGCTGCTCTCTCCCGCTGTCGCTGGTCAATACTCCTTGAAGGTGCAATTTGGATCTTCGACGCCAACGATCACCGTAACCAAGGGGGAATACAATGATCTATCAACACCTCAACGTGAGCCTATTGATACTCACCTGATTGAGGCTGATATTGAGGTTGAGGAGTCGCAGCCTCACTGGCAACACCCTGATTTTGCGATTCCACATGACCAACTATTCCAGCAGCTCACCATCTCAGAGACACAGTCATTTCCGTTTGTGTTCGGGGATAATGTCGATGGTTACTATCATGGAGCAACCTATAGCTATGTAAACGGTGGCAAATATCGTCACCACCAAGGTTGGATACT
Organism: Vibrio sp. 10N.222.54.E6; assembly: GCF_041473955.1. Classification (NCBI taxonomy): domain Bacteria; kingdom Pseudomonadati; phylum Pseudomonadota; class Gammaproteobacteria; order Vibrionales; family Vibrionaceae; genus Vibrio; species Vibrio sp. 10N.222.54.E6. Next base: position 7,020 of record NZ_JBFRTD010000012.1, read on the forward strand.
GGGAACCTTCGCTAGCTATATCGACGGCAAGTTCAATAATAAGTTAGAAGCTGAACGTGCCAGCCTGACGCCTTATGGTATTGAACATCATTATGATCATAGCCGAGAGTCGTTGAGCCTGGTTCAAGGTTCCAGACTTGTATCACTCACTGTGTCGTCAAACAAACCGAGTGCTTTAAGCCTAATTCCAGAACTCAACATACCGACCACTCACTCTAAAGTTCATACTTCAGACTCAAATATCGTCATAGAACTCAGCCCTCAAGTTTGCCCAGACGGCTGCCCAAGGTTTGTCGCCATCGCAAGCAATCATGCTGTACATGCACGAGAGATCTCGCTAGACGCTCACCCTGAACTTCGCGACCTAGTTCAGCTCTCAGAGAGCAACGCAAAACTCATGCTCACGACGTCAGATAACCAAACTGAACTCATCGTCTACCTCGGCTTTGCTGAAACCCTTAAAGCCGCTAGTTCATTGGTGAATCAAGCGGTCAAAAATAACGAACACGTTCTTCACCAACAGCGGATTTATGAGTTCTTAACCAATAATTATTTGTGGACCAACGACCTTGAATACAACCAAGCGGTTATGTGGTCGCGCCTTGCAAGCCGAACCTTTGTTAGCCATGAATTTGGCACGGGCATTTGGGCTGGATTACCTTGGTTCAAGGACTGTTGGGGCCGTGACACCTTTATCGCTTTGTCGGGCACAAGCTTGGTTAATGGGCTGTTTAGTGAAGCAAAAGAGATCATTGAAAACTTTGCGTCCATGCAGATGCTCGACGAAAATTCCACAAATTACGGCCGAATCCCGAATCGAGTGACGAGTAAAACGAACATCATTTATAACACCACCGATGGTACTCCTTGGATGATTCGTGAAGCCCTTGAGTACATCAACTACTCTGGCGATGTGGCGTTCGCTAAGGCCATTTATCCCACTCTCAAGCGTTTCATCACGGGTGTCGAAAAACATTACTTGAATAAAGATAGCTTGAGTAAAGATGGCTTGAATGAAGATTATTCGAATAAAGACAGTCTGATGGCACATCGCCACCCTGATACGTGGATGGATGCAAAAATTGATGGGATGACACCTTGGTCTCCTCGCGGGCCTAAAGCCAATGACATCCAAGCTTTGTGGTTTGAAAGCTTAAACTGCGCTATTCAACTCGCTATTCTGGTGGGCGACTCTGAATCAGAAAAGAGCTGGACAATCCAAGCAGGAAAAGTGAAAGAGAGTTTCGCCACTAAATTTTGGGATGATAAAAACCATCGCCTAGCCGACCATTTATCGCAAGGTGATGTGCCTGATTATAGCGTGCGTCCGAATCAGTTGATGACGATTTCAATTCCTCAGAAAAGTCCGCTGAATCAGAATGAAAGAGAGCAATACATCGTCAAGAACGCGGTAGAAACGCTATTGTTCCCATGGGGGATCTGCTCCTTACAACAAGAGCATGTCGATTTTCATCCTTATCACGACAATCAAGCTATGTACCACAAGGACGCGGCTTATCACAACGGGACGATCTGGGGGTGGAATGCGGGCTTTACTATTACGGCGCTCAACAAGTTTAAGCAGCAAGATCTCAGTTACCAGCTATCCAAAAACTTGGCAAAACAGATCCTTACACAAGGCTGTAGAGGGACAATGAGTGAAAATTTGGATGCTTTCCAAGAAAGTGACCGCGACCTTGTAGAATCAGGAACGTTTGCTCAAGCCTGGTCTGTTTCAGAATACGCTCGTAACGCGCAACAGGACTATTTGGGATATTGCCCACGCTTATTGGACAATCAGATACACCTAACACCAAATTTCCCAAGTTGTTGGAGCGAATTAGTGGCTTCGTTGCCTTTTGGTCAAGGAAACCAGCTACGACTGTCATTTGAATCTAAAAATGGGATTTCTCATTACAAGATTCAGTCAAATCTAGAAGATACGGTAAGTCCCGAAATCACATTGGTGCTTACGCTAGACATAAACCATGAGTCTGTTGCCGTAATCTCGACACCATTAACACAATCGTTGGAGATCATGATCGACAGTCACCAACAACAGGTCACGGTCAACGACAAACAAGCGCAGTTTGAGATTCAACCAAAGCCAAATAACGCCATCTTATGCGACTTACAAATTGCCAAGCCCGACTTTGCAAGGCAACACAACAGTTTGATGAGCAAGGACTACTTGTTGAACAAGCGCAATAAGCAAAAATTGTCAGCAGCCAAGGACTAGCTTTGCTGATACTAAGCCTATCGCTTTATAGACGTATAAAGTGATACGGTTATAAAGCGATAAAAAAGCAGGCCTAATACACCGTTTACGAAGACAAAACGGAGTTAGGCCTTCTTTTATTGTCTAAAAATAAAGTCGATAAAATTCGGGAATCGCAACGACCAAGCCAGTTCATTGTGTTGATGACCTTGTCCTTCTTGATAAAACAGCGTCACGTTCGGCTTTTGAGTGAGTAACGTGTTCATTGCCCTTGAACCACTCAGATAAACGTCAGCAAAATCTACGCTTGCCTCTTCACGAGCTTCATTCGTTCCCATATCCATATATATTTTCATTGGAGACAGAAAGTTAAACTCTTTCATATACTCGAAGTATGAGGATTTATTGAACCAAAACGCCGGAGAGAAGACCCCAAGCACGCCAAAAGTATTCTGGTACAGTGAGCCACCATATAAGCTAATTAGCCCGCCCATTGAACTGCCAGCAAGGTACGTAAACTCTCGGTTCGGCTTTGTTCTGTATGTTTGGTCGATATAAGGCTTCAATGTATGACAGATAAACGCTATATACTCGTCCCCTTCACCACCAAATTTAAGTAGCTCATCACCAACTCCCAACTCTTTTATCTCTTGGTTAGCGCGCCAAGGCGAATACTCATTGTAACGCTCCATGCCATCAAGCTCATGACTGCTGTCGATAGCGACAACAATTAACCCGGATAACTTACCGAGCCTTTGCATCTCATCGAGTGTCGTTTGTGCATCCCAACACATCCCATACGTCGCTGTAGACTTCTCAAAGACATTCTGCCCATCATGCATGTATAAGACAGGATAAGCGTGCTCTGCTTGGTGATACCCCGCAGGAAGGTAAATGCGGAGCGTTCGAGTTCGATTCAACTGTGGAATAAAGAACTCATCGATAATAATCAATTCAGATTGCATAACGACCTCTAAACTTGAAGTGTCTATAAATTCAGATATAAAAAACGCCCCTTTAAAGGAGCGTTCTATCTCTATTTCTATCTCTAAGCGACTAAGATACTGGGCTGCTAAGCCATTAAGCCTACTAATCTATTAAGTTATTAAGTTATTAAGCTAACTAATAAGCTAATAAGCTATTTTGCGTTGACGGCTCGCACAAAAGCTTCTTGTGCACCTTCAACATTAAGCGCCTTCGCTTCATCTAACAAACCTAAAGCTTTCGGTACATCACCTGACTTCACCGCATTTTGTATAGCAGACAAATAGAAGTCTTTTGTCTCTTGCTGCACACGTATCTGCGTGTCTGCTTTCTTCGGTACAACAGCTGTTGCAGTCGCTGCCATAGCGGCAGGGGCAGCAACGACTGGCGCTACGGCAGGTTTAGCACGGTAAGGGCGAAGTTTTAAAGTTTTAATTTCTAACTCTAAACGACCACCTAATTGATTGGTGTATACCGGATCGGTGACCATAGGCATCACCTCACCAAATTCTTTTGCTCGCACCTTTGCTGGGTGATCAACTTTCACCTTATTGCCAAGCTCATCAGCAGGCGTGTAGATAACAATATAAGGTGTCTTACTCGCATCAATACGCAAGCGCTCAATGTAACTCGTGCGAGTAAAAGCGTCGGATGCCTGAACCTTAAAGTCTTCAAACTTCAATGTTTGCACTGGCTTAAAGTTTTCATCTAGAAGCATGGCTTCTGGAGCAAAAACTGAATCATCGATCATTAAGCTCGATAGCTTAACGACCATCTCCCCTGAGCGCTCGCTGAACTTGAACGCTGCAAAGTGGCTATTACCTGTTGTAAATGTACCGACAGGTGATCCCAAGTCGATATCAAACTTTAAATCTTCATTATCATTCAATTGTGCGTATGGGTACTGCGAAAAATCGCTGCAGCATACTTCTGCATTAGTGGGTGCATCGAGTTTAGTTTGAACCTGAGCATCGGAAGCACAACCGCTTAGCAAGGCACCTAGTACCACGGCTAACATAGAGCTTTTATTTGTCATTGTAATCTCTCTCACTATTGGTTGTTGTTGGGGGAAACGGAAAAAGGCAGCCAATGGCTGCCTTATACTTTAAACGGTTTAGAACCAAATTTCAGTGTGTACACCGAATACAAATTCGTCTTTACCGTTATCGATACCAATTTGTTTAGCACTTGCTTCATCATCAGCTTTAATGTAGCTAATGTAAGGCTTAACTTGTGGACGACCGAAGTAGTCAGAGTTCGCTGTAAATGCAGTTGCAATTTCTAGGTTAAGAATATCGCTCTCTACAGCATCACCAGTACGATTCCAGTAACCTTCATCACCTTCTTCATGTGCATAAGAAGCCGTAGCTTCTAAGCGAATGTTGTCGTTCAGTTTGTAAGAAGGACGAGCAGCAACCATGTAACGAGTCAAACCGTCAGCACCAAACAATTGGTCAAGAGCTGTAAAGTACACTGCTTCCGTACCTAACTGCCATTTTTCAGAGATGTTAAGCACACCGTAAGAAGTCAAGAATAGTGATTCTTCTTTATCACCGCCACCAGACCAACCACCGAAGTTAACACCACGGTTTTTCATTACGCCAGAGCCGTAAGCAATTACGTTTTGAGTCCAACCGTCTAGGCCATAGTAACTTGTATTAAGCGTTACAGCTGCACCGATACCGTCTTCGTTCTCACCGCCATTAATGTTTTGCTGACCATATTTAAAGTCAAAGTCTAGGCTGCCGATACCCGCATCCACGCCGTAGTAGTACAAGTCAATAGAAGAGAGTGTCTGTCTTTCTTTTGCACCATCTTTCTTCACTTTACATTCATTCGGGTTTGTCGATGTAGTACCATCTTTTTGCTTACAGTCTATCGCGTAAGAATCTGCAGAACCTGCATCAGGATCAGCCATCACATAAGCGATACCAGCAGTATGTCCTGCAAGCTTAGTTTGAATACCTGCACCAATACCAGATGATTGTTTCCAAAACTCACCAGATAAAAGGCCAGCTGCACGGTTTAGGTAACGTTGACCACCCCAAATAGAAGTGTCTTCACCTAAAATGCCGCCGAGCTCAACAAAAGCTTCTTTTACTTCGAACTGAGAATCATCATTCTTCTTTTGTCCGCCTTCAGAAGAATAAGCGTATGAGTTACCGTTACCATATTCAGTACGAAGAACGTAGTCGGCCCACACACCATTTTGGTACTCAGAGTGCTTCTTAATTACAAATTCAACTTGGTTAGTACTCTTACCGTGAGTACCCGCTGTTTTGTAATCTGGCTTACCGAATTCAGTGTCTACTGTTTTACCATCTACAACACGAACGTTAGAAGACATGTAACCGTGAACTTCCCAGCCGTCAGTGATAACGTCAGTAGGGTTTTTCACCTCTACTTCCATTGAAGAGTCACCACTTGTTACATCAAGTGCAACGTCATTTTCTGCGAACGCTGAACCAGCGACAAGTGCAGAAGCCACTGCAGCAGCAATCAAACTTACTTTTTTCATTCTTAACTCCATTAAGGACGATTTATTTTAGGTTTTATATTTTTGCTCTCTTGCGACAACCAAAGGCAGTAATGGCGGGCGTAAGATAGAGAGGTTTAGGGTTTCCCCTGATTCGTTTCAACGGAGCCAATATTAAGAGGGGATGACAAGTTTGACTTCCTCCACCCCGAACTAAATTAAGGGGGATGAGAAGGGAGTAGAGTTTATACAGAATGGTATTTTAAAGGGTTGGATCACTTAATCTAGGAGGAGTAGACAGCACACAGATCTAATTATTCAGCATAAGTGAGATCTACTTCAAATATATAATTTGAACTTCATCGATGAATTATTTTTCAACAAAATTTATTCTATGAAGTTGCTTGACCTTAATGGGACAAAGCCTTTTACTAATAGTTCACTGATGTTGATAAACGAACAAGAAATCAAGCAATGACTAGAACGCTCGCTCGCCCTTATCCACTAGGCGCAACGCTAGGTAACACTGGCTGTAACTTCTCAATTTATTCCCCTGACTGTAAATCCCTTTCTCTCGCTCTTTTTGACGAGAACGATGAGTTCACCACTTATAAATTGGAAAATGAATACGCTGATATCAGATATGTATTTGTTGATGGTATTAAAGCGGGACAAAAATACGGTTTCATTGCTGAAACTGATAATGGCCCGATCTTACTTTCCGACCCTTACGCTAAAGCAATAAGCGAACCGCTCGATTACGCAACGCCATATACCAATGAAAAAAGCTTTTCGATGGCGAAGTGTCTCGTAGTTGATGACACGTTCGATTGGCAAGATGTCGAAAAGCCGCGTATTAGCCGCGAAGAGACCGTTCTTTTCGAAACCCATGTTAAAGGCCTATCTCAACTTCACCCAGAAGTCGCGACCAATACAAAAGGCCGTTATTTGGGGTTAGTTAGTCCCGAAATGCTTGCATTCTATAAACAGCAAAACATCAATTCTCTACAACTTTTACCCATTGCTGCATGTATGCATGAACCCCACCTATTGGATATGGGGAAAGTGAATTACTGGGGTTACAATCCATATTTGTTTATGGTGCCAGACCCACGCTACGCAGAGAAAGACGCCGTAAGTGAACTCAAAACCGCGATTCGAGAACTGCACCGCAACGGTATCGAAGTCATTCTTGATGTCGTCTACAACCACACTGCAGAAGGCGGTGAAGGTGGTACAACCTTCAACCTAAAAGCACTGGATAGCCGCTACTACATTAAGCATGGCTGTCATTACGCGAACTTCACCGGTTGTGGCAATACGGTCGACCTCACCCACCAACCAGCACTGAACTTAGTCATGGATACACTGCGCTACTGGGTTAGTGAGTTCCAAGTCGACGGCTTCCGTTTTGATTTGGCAGCAACACTGGGGCGCGAAGGCGATAACTACAATCCTGAGGCTGCTTTCTTCAAAGCCGTTGCCCAAGATCCGGTATTGAAAGAAACCAAGTTAATAGCAGAACCATGGGACATCGGGCCAAATGGCTACCAAGTTGGCAATTTTCCGTTGGGGTGGAATGAGTGTAACGATAAGCTGCGAGATATCACTCGTAGCTTCTGGCGTGGCGACCAAGGCTACTTGAAAGAGTTTGCGACTCGCTTAATGGGCTCTCGTGACATCTACAGTGCCGCACACTGGCCGTACAAATTAACCGTCAACTACATCACTTATCATGATGGTTTCACCATGCAAGATCTTGTTTCTTATAAACATAAGCACAATGAAGAAAATGGTGAGAGCAACCGCGATGGACACGGTGATAATCGCTCTGAAAACTATGGTGTTGAAGGCAACACAGAAAACCTTTTAGTTATCGCAACACGTGAAAAGCAAAAACGTAACTTCATGGCAAGCCTGTTATTTGCATTCGGTATTCCGCATATTTTGACGGCCGATGTGTTATCTCATACTCAAAAGGGTAACAACAACGCGTACTGCCAAGACGGGGTCACCAGCTGGCTCAACTGGGAAGATTCCGAGCGTAAGACTTACTTCAAGGCTTGGTTATCTGAGATGATCTCCGCACGTCAGCAATACATGGTGCCGTTTATCAAAGCGTTCAGTGGCGATAAACGTAACTCTAACCGTATATTCTGGAGCCGTGTTGATGGCACAATCATGGAACATGATGATTGGAACCGTTTAAGCTCCGTAGCCTTGCATTTAGGCATCGGCAAAGATGGCGACGAGTTGATTTATCTGATCAACCAAACCAACGCTCCTGCTCGATTTTCTTTACCGAGTGACCGTCAGCAAGACTGGGTCACCATCTGTGATACCAACTTGCGAAACGTGAAACCGGGTCATGCCGAAGGTGAAATGCTGTTATCTCCCGTTTCAATGGCAATTTTGCACTATTCGCCAAACAAGACTGATTCGGTTTAGGTTTAGGTTTAGGTTAAAAGCCAGACCAGCTTAATAGAACGCGCGAAGCCATAGAAGCCAGTTATATTTATGACTGGCTTTTTTATTAGCTGAACGTCACAAACTCAATTTTTTATATGGAACATTTTGCATTGATGTGATTACGAAAACTGTTTAGTATGGCCGTACTATAAAAATGAATCTATAACGTCTTTGGATATCATGGCTTTACCTAAAACATTAATTCGGCTTTTTAAACCATACATTATTTTATTAACTGGAGGGATGCTCTATCTTGCTGCAGCTCAACTTGAAAAAGTAGAAACGACAGCAAAAGAACAATCACTATCAAATATTCGTATCGCAAGTTCCATCATCAATTCCAACATCGAAGCCACATTCGGCAAACTCTATTTTTTGGAAACCAGTTTAAGCTTATCTACATCAGGCCCCGTCGGTGAACAAAAATTCAGGGACATCAGTGACAATATTCTTAAGAGAACACCTAACTTCTCCGATATTGTTCAATACCAGCCTCAATCCCAACAATATATTTCAACTCGTGGCCTGCCTCTTTCTAATGAGCAGATCAATGCCATCCAGTGGAATCCAATTGATAGTGTTGTAGAAGGTTTTTACATCTCTTCTATCTATCAAAAACCCGATGGTCGTTGGGTTTTCGCGATCAAACACACGACGGAAAAGTTGAACAAAGAAATATGGATTGAGTTTGACCTTTTGCATACCACACAAGGCCTGAGAGACTTAAAGACATTAGACCGTGGCTATGTATTTGTGGTTGATAGAGCAACCGAACGACTGGTTTTCCATCCTGACCCGAAACGCATTGGCTCCAAATCCATCAGCTATCATGCCGGCATCAGCCACCAACTCTCTCAAGGTGAGACCGTCGGCCAACACGAATACTACTATCAAGATAATTTCAAAATAACGGTATTTGATGCTGACAACAGCTTAAACTGGGTATTCGTCTCGGGCACTGATCGTCACGACATACTCACCAGCTCACACCAATTTACGCTAACTGGCGTGGTACTCGGGTCACTGCTTCTATTATGGATTGGCGCACACTACCTAGCTCACCGCTTGAACATGTCGTTATCTCAACTGAATAAAGTTGATGATCTCGCCAGCTTTAAACGAGAGTTAAAAGCCATATTCAATAGCTTTACCTATCAAAAAGGCATTCAATTCTGCCTTTATCAAGCAGAGAGCCATTCATTCAGTACCATCGATTATCATGGAAACAAATCAACGCTACATACTGACAAAGCCCTTGCTGAGCGATTTGCTCCCGAGACCATGGCTTATCGAAGCAGCAAATACGCAGATCCATTGGCACGTAAACTCAAAATACTCCAACGCCACTACTGTATCCCTTTGCACTCTCGTAACCAGCTAATCGCGGTGATTTACGTCAATGCGCCCTTGCCGATCAGTCAAAGTATTTTACGCATGATCAAAGATTACACGGAAGTCTCGTTGTCTAACTTACTGCTCCACCATCAATTGAGCAGTAAAGATCTCATGACTCAGTTAGACAACAAAAGTAGTTTTAACATCGCGATCGACAACTACGCATGCGAACCCGATACCTATGTAGCTCTGCTCGATATCGATAACTTTGACCACGTAAATCGAGCTTACGGTGAAGCGATTGGCGACAAGATGATAAAGCTTGCCGGAGAAGCGATGCGTTCTTACTTTCCTAAGCCAAAAGGGCTTTGCCTTGCTCGAGTCGGGGACAAGGAGTTCGCCGTTTTATTCAAAGCGAATGATGCGAAGGATGCCAAGCACCAATTGGAACAATGTCGAGTCAGCATCGCCGAGAAAACCATAGTCACTCCGGATATCACATTGTCACTCAGTATCAGCGTCGGGTTTTCGCAAATAGACGGCGAAACAGACTCTGCTTTAGCCCTTGCGGAACAAGCAAAGCTTATCGCACTACAACTTGGAAAGAATCGAGTAGAAGGTCACATTAGAGGCGTAGCCAAAGCGTCGTAGACATTAGCTAACACGCTCGTATCACACCGATTGGTACGATACCGATAACAAAAAAGCACCTAGGATTAATCCCCTAGGTGCTTTTGTTTTTATGGAAAGTCTTTACAATGCGCGTTCGATACAACAATACCCTTTTTTAACGATACGAGCCTTATGAAGCTAAGTAACCGACTGCAAACTCTCCACTCCCTTGTCAGTAATGACTACCAACATATTTGGGACTGTTGTTGTGATCACGGCTTCTTGGGTGTTCAGCTATTATCTGACCACAAAGCACCGCAGATTCATTTTGTCGATATTGTCCCTTCTCTGATGAATGAACTGGAGGGCAAGCTAACGCGTTACTTTCCCCAAGATAATTCAGACCAACAAGCGATGACCAGCCAATGGCAAGTCTACTGCTTGGATGTCGCAGCGATTCCATTGGAAAAGCACACAGGCAGACATCTGGTCATTATTGCGGGTGTGGGAGGCGATCTAACACAAAAGCTCGTCGACGATATTCATTGCAAGCATCCAGACAAAGCGATCGATTTTTTACTTTGCCCGGTTCATCAGCAGTTCGAGCTAAGAAATCATTTAAAGGCGCTCAATTTCGGCCTAATTGATGAAGTGTTAATTGAAGAGAACCGTCGTTACTACGAGATTTTATTGGTCAGCAATAACCAAGGTGAAAGCGACAAAAATCTAGATGAAAGTGGCAATAACCGAACGGTAACTGAGATATCAAGCGTCGGCGACAAGATCTGGACTCCGAACTGTGAACAACAGAAGCAAGTATCACAGCAATACAAAGCCAAAACATTGCAGCACTACTTGCGCATCCATCAAGGACAAGAGAAGCAAGGCAAAACCAGTGAGGTTAAGCACATCATTGAGGCTTACCAAGCGATTTAACTTCCTCACTCTTTGACCATCCTTGTTTTAGCGCTTTAAAACATAGTGAGCGCTGACTGCACTGTTTGAGTAGACAAAGTCCAATCAATAAAAAAGCCGACAGTTCAATGAACTATCGGCTTTTTTGATGCTATCGATTTGGTATGAGCTTACTGTTCTTGTTTCTTATAAGCCACATCAGATTCATCAGTCGTTTCAACCTCACAGGGCGTATCAACCCCATAAACCGTATCAAGATAGTCGTCTTTCTCTTTCCACGTATTATTCAACCAACTGTGGAAACGACGTTTAAACGCTTTATCTTCAAAATAATTACCGTTCACGTTCTCATCCATTGGGTGCAGTTTAATACGCACCACCACCTTGGTCATTTTACCCTTCAGCATGTCTTCAAATGGAGAAGCCTGATTTTCTGGATAAGCCAGAGTGACATCCACAATACCATCCAAGATTGGGCCCATTGCCGATAGAGCGAACGCCACACCGCCGGTTTTTGGCTTGAGTAGATGTCGATAAGGTGTTTTCGCTGTCGCCAGTTTCTCGTGGTTTGCACGAGTCCCTTCCACAAAATTCACCAAGGTTGTCGGTGCCCATTTGAACTTAGTACATGCCTTATTAATTGCCTCGAAATCATCATTGCGACGCTCAGGGTTACGAATCAAAAACTCACGTGAGTGACGTCTCATGAAAGGCATATCCAAGCCCCAACAAGCCAAACCAACAAAAGGAACGTACAGCAATTCATGCTTAAGGAAGAACTTAGTCATTGGCATCTTGTCTTTCAAGATCGAAGACAAGATCACGATATCCGCCCAACTGAGGTGATTCGACATCATCAAGTACCATTGCTTAGTCGAGATGTCTTCCCCGCCCTCAACTTGCCACTCGATATCGTTATTCACATTCAACATCCAAAGGTTAAGCGAAGCCCAACACCAAAATGTGAAATTCGCTAAGCGAGTACATGACTTTTGAACAATAGAGATTGGAAGAATCAGTTTGATGAGGCCAAAAAAGCTCACGGTAAACGCAGTCATTGCGGTATTGATGGTCACGAACAACACGTTCAAGGCCATACGAAGATTATCAAGCATAAAACACGGCTATATTGAGATCGAAAGCCGCCATTATACTCATCTATAAAATATTCTCTTTAGTTATTGGTGAATACATTAAGGGTCAAACCACGGAACTAATTTTGGTCTGTGCCCATAGAGCAACTCATCGTTCTTAATCACAAGGAATCACATCAAAAAACAACAAAGATGTCATTTAGACACAGCAGTACGAAGTCTATTTGACATCATTCAAGTTAATTTTTACCGAACAACTAGTATTGATAAGCATTCTCACTAATGGCATGGTACATGCAACTCCAAAGTGTAAATAGTTGAGTATCCTTAATGAGATAACTTCTCTAAATAAAGGTGATGATATGACAGATATTCCTCATGGCTTAGTAACCGGAAAAGTCGTACACAAGACCGAATGGACAGAGCAACTGTTCTCGCTGCAAGTCAGTGCGCCAGTCTCGCCCTACCAAGCGGGGCAGTTCACTAAGCTGGGGCTACGTAACAGTGAAGGCGAGTTTGTCAGACGTGCTTATTCCATGGTGAATGCGCCAGAGCACGAACAAGGTCATCAACATCTGGAATTTTTGATTATTAAGGATCAGAACGGGCAGCTTTCACCTCAACTTCATGAGTTGAAGGTAGGCGATGACATATTTGTCGGCAAAGACCCAAGTGGGTTCATGACATTAGAGGAGATCCCAGAGATCGCCGACGATCTATGGATGCTTTCAACCGGAACCGCCGTTGGGCCTTTTATCTCAATGCTCGAAAGCATGCAGATACAGCAGCATAACGGCTCTGAATCTGAAAAAGTCACCTCGTTCAAAAACCTTGTACTGGTTCATGCCGTAAGAACAGAGCAAGACCTCACGTATCAAGATCGAATCAATCAACTCGTTAATCACTTCCAAGGGAAACTACAATATGTGCCAATTATTTCTAGAGAATCAGTCACCGGAACTTTGCGCGGACGAATCCCAAGCTTGTTACTTGGAGGCGACCTTGAGCAAACCACGTCTGTCACTTTCAATCAAACCCGCAGTTTTTTCTACCTTTGTGGCAATCCGCAAATGGTTCGCGACACAAGTGAAGCACTAACCAACTTAGGTTTCAAGAAGCACTTACGCCGAAAGCCCGGCCAATTCAGCAGTGAAAACTACTGGTAATCACGGTCACCAATTCAATCAAAGCTAAAGCTTGTATTCAAAATACAGACAAGAGGTTTTATATGAGTCATTTACGTATTCCGTCACACTGGAAAATTCAACGTTCAACGCCATTTTTCACCAAAGACAACATACCGGCTGCATTGCTTAATCACCACAACACCGCAGAAGGTGTATTCGGGCAGATCTGCGTAATGGAAGGCACCGTCACCTTCTATGGTTTTGCCGATGCCGACGCGACAGAACCGGAAAGTGTTATTACGATCCTGGCTGGGCAATTTGCCACAAGTCCACCTCAATATTGGCATCGAGTAGAGCTTAGCGACGACGCACAATTCAACATTAACTTCTGGTCTGAGAAAGAGACTAAGAAGATGTTCAACACCCGAAAGTAAGATCCATTCAATATTGATGAACTTATAAGCAAGCTGCCTCGTACTGTGATTTTTAATGTTCAATAAGTGAAGACAACAGACCAAATAACCATAGTAATTACAATGACTAATGGTGATAGACAAGAGAAAAAAACTCTAGCACACTGGACGAGTTGTTAGCTTTAACCCCATATGAAATCAAAAATGATTGGGGTATTCATTTTTTAGGTAAGAGAGGAAGCCATGCTCAACATTGCTTTTTTTAGCTCAAAATCATACGACGAAAAATCATTTGAACTTGCAAAAGGCGAACTCGACGCCGAGTTCCATTTTCACGATTTTCGCCTCACTACAACAACAGCAAAAATGGCGCACGACAACGAAGTCGTTTGTGCGTTTGTAAACGACGACCTATCGCGAGATGTGCTAGAGATTCTAGCAAAAGGCGGCACTAAGCTGATTGCGATGCGCTGTGCCGGTTTTGATAAAGTCGATTTAGATGCAGCCAAAGAGTTTGGTCTGCAAGTGGTTCGCGTTCCGGCTTATTCTCCAGAATCAGTAGCAGAGCACACAGTCGGCATGATGATGTGTTTGAATCGTAAACTACACAAGGCATACCAACGTACTCGTGATGCGAACTTCTCTCTTGAAGGCTTGGTAGGCTTTAACTTCCACGGTAAAACCGTTGGTGTGATTGGTTCAGGAAAGATTGGCTTAGCGACGATGCGTATTCTGAAAGGTTTAGGCATGAATATCTTGTGCTACGACCCGTACCCAAATCCTTTGGCAAAAGAACTGGGTGCTAAATACGTAGAACTCGACGAGCTTTACCAAGAATCTGACGTGATTTCTTTGCATTGCCCAATGAGTAAAGAGAACTACCACCTGTTGGATGCAACGGCATTTGGCAAAATGAAAGATGGCGTGATGATCGTCAACACCAGTCGTGGTGAACTGCTGGATTCAACTGCTGCAATTGAAGCACTCAAACAAAGCAAAATCGGCGCGCTTGGTCTTGATGTTTACGACAATGAGAAAGAGTTGTTCTTCCAAGACAAATCTAATGATGTGATTGTCGATGACGTATTCCGTCGCCTATCTGCTTGTCACAACGTATTGTTCACTGGTCACCAAGCTTTCTTAACTAAAGATGCGCTGTTCAACATTGCCAATACAACGCTCACCAGTGTTGATGCCTTCTTTACAGGCAACACCAGCGGCAACGAGCTGGTTTAACAACAACTTGAGTTAATAGCAGACTGAGTTAGTAATAGACTCAATCTAGAAATAGAAAGCCACGCTAGTCCTAAGTGAACAGCGTGGCTTCTCGTTTATCCCGCATTCAAAAACAGTTCTAAACGCAGAAATGACAATCTTCGGTATCTAAGCCATAGACACCGTTTCTAATGGCAAGGTGCTCTTCCCCTGCTTTCACACCCATCTCGTAACCTGCATTCAAGACCGTTTGATCCATAGTCAAACGCTTCACTGCGAACGCTTCTGGTGGCGCAATCACCTTGATGGTCGCATCTTTTGGTGGATTACGAATAAACTCCAAAGACTGATTATAGTTTTCGGCACGCACCGCCATCGACTCTGCAATATTAGGGAATTTCTTTAACAGCTTTTTCAGCATCCACTGATACTTCTGCGGCTTCATTCGGTAGCTTAATGGGTGAGAAAGAATCACGGTAATGTCTCGTGCACCACGACGATAGGCTTCGCGAACCGGAATAGAGTCGGCTACACCACCATCGGTATAGCAACCACCAGAGAAGCACGGTGTTTCACGGTAAGCGATAGGTAGAGCTGTTGTTGCTTCAACCACGTTAGAAAGGTTTTCTGGCTTGATGTGATAGTAGTCTGCACTGCCAGTATCGACGTTAGTTACAGCAGCAATTAAAGGAACACTTGAGAACAGCTCACCACAATCCAGTGGATAACGATGGTTAGATTCATCCCACAACCACTTAACGTCGACCAAATTGCCACCTTTAGCAAAGCGAGCAGGGTTGAAGAACGTTTTATCCGTCGCCATGGTAGTAATCACGTTGTAGCTACGCTTCGGAGCTTGAGATAAGTAACCAACCAAATTCGACACACCCGCAGATACGCCAATAGCAAAATCATAAGGACGGAAATCGTCTTGCATAAAAGCGTCCAATACTCCTGCTGCGAAGATGCCTCTCATTGCCCCACCTTCAACGATTAATGCGCTCTTACTCATCTCAAACTCTTCTACTTTATAAACTGATAGCCGTAGGATAATCCGTTACCCTAACTAAATATAATGGGATGAGTTTATTAATTTGATAGGCAAAAACTATCAATAGAAATGGTGCTAATTTTCAAGTAATTGGTACGACTTACATGACTCACCTAATACACAGCATGATCAAAAAAGGCCGTTGAGTGATTCACTCAACGGCCTTTCATTTAACTAATCAAACTTATTGATTACGACTTAAATTCGCTTACATCGATTTCAAGTAGCTTACCAATGCCTTCACCGTAAGCTGGATCGGCTTTGTAACAGTGTCTTAGGTGACGCAGTTGAATCTCTTTAGGCACGCCGCCTAGGTTACGCGCTGTGTTATCAAACAGAATCGCTTGTTTTTCTGGTGTCATTAGACGGAACAGATCACCCGGTTGCGAGAAGTAATCTTCATCTTCGCGGTGATCCCAATGCGCTGCAGCACCATCTAGGCTCAATGCCGGTTCTGCAAAGTCTGGCTGCTCTGCCCATTGGCCTTCGTTGTTTGGCTCATAGCCAAGTGTGCTACCAAAGTTACCATCAACACGCATCGCACCATCACGGTGGTAGCTGTGGACAGGGCAACGAGGTGCGTTTACTGGGATATGCTGATGGTTAACACCCAAACGGTAGCGCTGTGCATCACCGTAAGCAAACAGACGGCCTTGTAACATCTTGTCTGGTGAGAAGCTGATACCCGGAACCACGTTTGCCGGGTTGAATGCAGACTGCTCAACTTCAGCGAAGAAGTTTTGTGGGTTACGGTTCAATTCAAACTCACCCACCTCAATTAATGGGTAATCTGCGTGTGGCCAGATCTTAGTCAGATCGAACGGGTTGTATGGCACTTTCGCTGCGTCCGCTTCTGGCATCACTTGAACTTTCAGTGTCCATTTAGGGAAGTCTTGATTATCAATGCTGTCTAGCAGATCACGTTGATGACTTTCGCGGTCATCGCCGATCACTTGTGCCGCTTCTGCATCAGACAAGTTCTTAATACCTTGCTGAGATTTGAAGTGGAACTTAACCCAGAAACGTTCGTTGTCTGCATTAATAAAGCTGAATGTATGGCTACCAAAACCATGCATATGACGGTAAGTCGCAGGAATACCACGGTCACTCATTACGATGGTGATTTGGTGAAGCGCTTCAGGTAGAGAGGTCCAGAAATCCCAGTTGTTTTTCGCACTGCGCATGTTGGTGCGAGGGTCACGCTTAACCGCATGGTTTAGATCTGGGAACTTGAGAGGATCACGAAGGAAGAATACTGGCGTGTTGTTACCCACCATGTCCCAGTTACCTTCTTCAGTATAAAACTTCAATGCAAAGCCACGGATATCACGCTCAGCATCGGCAGCGCCACGCTCACCCGCCACCGTTGTAAAACGTGCAAACAGGTCGGTCTTTTTGCCTATTTCAGAAAACAGTTTTGCCTTGGTGTATTTGGTAATGTCATGCGTAACAGTAAATGTACCGTAAGCGCCTGAACCTTTCGCGTGCATACGACGCTCTGGAATGACTTCGCGGTCAAAATGCGCCATCTTTTCTAAAAACCAAACATCTTGAAGAAGTTGAGGACCGCGCTTACCCGCAGTTTGAACATTCTGGTTATGAGCAACAGGACAACCCGCAGCTGTAGTTAGTTTTTTACTCATGATCTATTCCTTAAGGTCCAAAGGTGCAGCAATAGTGAGTGCACCTTGATATTTATACTGGCTTCCTTTCAAAAGCCCCTAAAATATTATGGATATAGAATAGACCTCTAATGGTATAAAATATAATCGTTTCTATTTATCGTTGCTATCTATAAAACCTATCGAACCATGATGTTAAGTAACCAATTGTCAAACCTCACTTTATTTCAAGATCGCATGGCCTACTTTCAGAGTCGCAGCGATATTTCTCGCCGTTCTAGTAAGGTTTAGTTCGGCTTCTAGCAGAACTTGGTCAAGTGACTGAGGAGAACGAACCGTACCAAACAAGCTGTTCATTTCACCATAAAGTGCTTCTACTTCTGTTCCCAGTGAGCCAGCAATGCCTATGATCGGAATGCCTTGTAAGCTCGCTCGTTTAGCAATGCCATAAGGCGTTTTGCCTTGCAGAGTTTGGTTGTCCATTTGCCCTTCGCCAGTAATCACCAAGTCGGCACCTTTCAATAGATCATCAGCTTGCAAAACATCGAGCACCATCTCAATGCCGGGTTTAATTTGGATATTGAATAACAAACCAAGCCCCATCGGCGTGCCACCAGCTGCGCCATAACCCACGCGCTTGTAAGCAGGCTCATCGCCACCGACATAACCTTGCGTTTCTGCAACTTGAGAAAAATTCTCAAGCGCCTTATCAAGCATTAAGACTTGTTCAGGTGTCGCTCCTTTTTGCGGACCAAATATATAGCTGGCACCGTTATCGCCACACAATGGGTTATCAACATCACACGCCAAAATCAAATCGACATCAGCGCAGCGCAAATCTACGCCAGTAAGATCAATTGAAGCCAAATCCGCTAGCGCAGCGCCACCTCGGCTGAGCTCTTGCCCTGCACGATCAAGCAATTTACCACCTAACGCTTGTACAATGCCTGCACCACCATCATTGGTCGCACTGCCACCCAAGCCAAGAATAATCGTTTGAGCGCCCTGCTCTATCGCTTCCAAAATCAGCTGCCCTGTTCCAAAAGACGAAGCAATCAAAGGATCACGCTGTTCTGGTTTCAATAAATCCAAGCCAGATGCTGCAGCTATTTCAATCAATGCCGTTTTGTTCTGGTTATGCTCCGATGGTTCAAGCATCGCCCATTCAGCATTAACCAATTTTCCCAATGGCCCTTCAACTTGATGTGTTCGCTTTTGCCCTGCCAAGCCTTGCAGCAAAACATCTACCGTTCCTTCACCTCCGTCAGCTAAAGGTAAGGTCACGAATTCAGCGTCAGGAAAGATTTCACGAAAGCCCTTTTCAATACACGCCGCCACCGATACCGCCGATAAAGATTCTTTAAACGAGTCTGGTGCAATAACAATTTTCATAGAGGTTGATCCGTAAGTGTTACCAATGAGCCTAAAAAAGAGAAATCACATCAAATAGTATAAAAGTTCCCTAATTAGAGCGCCCCAAAGTTGCCATTTGTTGTGACGCCCCTTTTAGTTTTGACGACGGTAAAAGCAAGATCCGTAAAGTTACTGTTCCTTAATATCCCCACATTTTGCAAAGTTAGGACGAAACAACAATCAATTGACCACAGATATTTGATTGAAATCCAATATAGATCACATCATTTGTTCCACATTGCGGAATTGGTAAGTCTTTTTGTTTCACTTTTTAACCAGTTAACAGTTATTAGAGAAAAACTTAATAAGGAAATATTTCGTAACTTTGCTCACAGAATATTTTCGGAATAAAAACAATAATTGATTCCGTATTATGGAATTCAACTTATCGGAGAACACAGATGCCTTTAGTATCAACAGAAAAACTACAACAAGAATACGAACGAATCCTTTTAGCTCGCGACATGAAGCCAGAGATGGCAACCAAGCTTGCGGCTGGTTTTGTTGAGATGGCAAACGAAGGCACTTACTCACATGGCATCAACCGTTTTCCAGTATTCATTGACCAAGTAGATAAAGGTCAAATCAAACTCAATGCGGAACCAGAATGCGTTAACAGCATGGGTGCACTCGAGCAATGGGATTGTAACTACGGCCCAGGCGTTCTTAACGGTCTTATCTGTGCAGAACGTGCCATGGAATTGGCTCGTGACTACGGCATTGGCATGGTCGGTATGCGTAATTCTAACCACTGGATGCGTGGCGGTGCTTACGTATTGAAAATGGCTCGCGAAGGTTTTGCAGGAATTGCATCAACCAACTCAATCGCAGTGATGCCAGCATGGGGTGGTAAAGATCACCGTGTTGGTTCAAACCCTCTCATCATGGCGGTTGCGGGCGATCCACCGGTGGTTGTTGACTGTTCAATGAGCCAATTTTCTTACGGCCAACTACAAAACTTCGTGCTTGCTGACAAAGAACTCCCTGTTGTTGGTGGCTTTGACAACGAAGGTGAACTCACTAAAGACCCGCATGTACTGTGGGAAAACAAACGCCTACTTCCAATGGGTTTCTGGAAAGGTTCATCAATGGCAATCGTACTAGACATGATGCTAACGGCAATCACTGGCGGCCACTCAGTACCTGCACTGACTGAAGATATGGGTGGCGAGTTTGGTGTATCTCAGTTCCTTATCGCTATCGACTTAAGCAAGACAATGGATCAAAGCACTTATGCACAAGAGATGAAGCGCATCCGTGATTATGTACTTGAGTCAGAGCCTGCAGAAACGGGTTCAGTGATGATTGCTGGTTCTGAAATTGAAAACTTCATTAAGAAACATGAAGCAGCTGGCGGCATTGAAATTAACGATGGAATTTGGGAACAAATTACGTCTCTGTAATTAGCCAAAGGTAGGGAAAGCGTTATGCAAAGTGTATTAAAGAGTATTTGGAAAAGTATCGATGTCATCATGGCGGTCATTCTGACCTGTATGGTTACGCTCGTATTTACTAACGTAGTTTTACGTTATGGCTTTTCTTCTGGTCTTCGTCCCTCTGTAGAACTATCTCGCCTTGGTCTTGTATGGGTTGTCATGCTCGGTGCCGCCGTTGTGCTGCGCCGAGGTGAACACCTCGCTGTTGCAGAGTTTTCTGAACGACTCTTCCCAAAAGCAGTACCCGTACTAAGACGTATCTGCTGGGTAATAGTACTGATTTCTGTCGGCATGCTTTACGTCGGTTCATACCGTCAAATGATGTCTAACTGGTCAGATATTTCTCAGCTTACAGGGCTTCCTTCAGCATTATTTTACTTAGCCGGTGTGGTGTCAGGTTTGTTAATGGGCGTGATTGCCTTTATGCGAATCTTCAAGCCCGACTGGCAGCTAGATAGCTTAGATGAGGAGAAAGAATAATGACGTTAGCCATTTTCTTATCGGTATTGATTGTCTCAATCTTACTTGGTCTTCCTGTTGCGTTTGCACTGTTATTGTCTTCAATGGCGCTGATGCTTCACATGGACTTCTTTAGTGCAGACATTCTTGCGCAGTCTTTAATTAATGGTGTCGACAGCTTCACTCTGCTTGCCATTCCATTCTTCCTCATTGCGGGTGAAGTAATGGCATCGGGTGGTTTGTCGCAGCGTATTGTTCGCCTAGCAACCACTTACGTGGGACACCGTCAAGGTGGCTTAGGTTACGTTGCAATCATGACTTCGGTACTGCTTGCTGGCCTTTCTGGTTCAGCTGTAGCAGATGCTGCAGCCTTGGTCAGTATTCTTTACCCAATGATGAAAGCAGCGAAATACCCAGAAGCACCTTCAATGGGCTTACTTGCTTCAGGCGGTATCATCGCACCCGTTATTCCACCTTCAATCCCTCTGATCCTTGTAGGTGTTGCTGGCGGTATCTCGATCAAAAACCTATTCCTAGGCGGCATCGTTCCTGGCCTGTTAATGGGTATGACATTGATGTTTGTGTGGCGCTGGACGGTTCGTAAAGAAAACTTAGAAACGTCTGAACGTGCAACAAAGGCTGAAAAACGCGCTGCACTTAAAGATGGCGTATGGGCATTGATGTTACCAGTCATCATCATTGTCGGTATTCGCTTTGGTATTTTTACACCGACAGAAGCCGCTGTAGTCGCCGCCACTTACGCTATTTTCATCTCAACGTTTGTTTATAAAGAACTCACTATTAAGAAGTTCTACCACATCGTACTCAACGCTGGTCGCTCGACCGCAATGGTTATGTTCTTGGTGGGTTGTGCAATGGTCGCTGCGTGGTTAATTACTGTTGCTCAGCTTCCTCAACAACTCGCAGAAATGTTAGGTCCACTGGTGGATAGCCCACGCCTATTAATGGCAGTAATTATGTTGCTCGTACTTTGTGTCGGCATGGTTATGGACTTGAGCCCAACGATTCTAATCCTTGTACCCCTTTTAATGCCTGTCATCAAGATGGCTGGGATTGACCCAACGTACTTCGGCCTACTGTTCGTTATCAACTGTTCAATTGGCTTGATTACGCCTCCTGTAGGCACCGTACTAAACGTAGTGTGTGGTGTAGCGAGAGTACCAATGTCGACTGCAGTGAAAGGTGTATTGCCCTTCATCGCGGCTTACATGGCTCTGCTCACACTGTTTGTCATCTTCCCAAGCATTATCACTGTGCCAATGTCGTTTGTCATTGGTTAATCCTCGACGGAGAAAATAATAATGAAAACCCTACTAAAACTTACTCTACTCGCTTCGACTATCGCAATGAGCTCTAGCGCTTTTGCCGCTACGACTCTAAAACTGGCGCACGCTGCACCAGAGTCGGATTTGCAACAAGACCTATCTTTGTTCTTTAAGAAAGAAGTAGAAGCTCGTTCAAACGGCGAAATCAAAGTAAACATCTACCCACAAGGTCAATTGGGCAGTGATAAGCAAATGATCGATGGTTCACGTGCTGGCATCGTCGATTTAGCGATGGTTGGCTTGAACAACTACAACGGCCTAATGCCTGAATCAGCGGCCTTCACTCTGCCGTTCATGTTCCCAGATCGTCAAACAGCATACAAAGTACTGGACGGCGAGCCGGGTAAAGAAGTGTTAGCGAACTTTGA
This sequence comes from Vibrio sp. 10N.222.54.E6, assembly GCF_041473955.1. Taxonomy (NCBI): domain Bacteria; kingdom Pseudomonadati; phylum Pseudomonadota; class Gammaproteobacteria; order Vibrionales; family Vibrionaceae; genus Vibrio; species Vibrio sp. 10N.222.54.E6. The sequence continues at coordinate 29,573 of NZ_JBFRTD010000012.1, forward strand.
AAAATTCGGTCTTAAAGGTCTTGGTTTCCCTGAAAATGGTTACCGCAACATGACCAACAACGAAAAACCTATTCGTGTTCCTTCAGATGTTGAAGGCCTACAAATGCGTGTGAATGGCTCGAAAGCGCTAAACGACATGTTCAATGAGCTCGGTGCTAACCCGCAGCAGCTTCCAGTATCTGAACTTTATACTGCACTTGAAACAGGCGTTGTTGACTCTCAAGACCACCCAATTTCTGTAACGCTATCTTTCAAGTTTGACGAAGTACAAAAATACCTAAGCCTTACACAACACGCTTACTCACCACTAGTTTTAACAATGAACCTACGTAAGTTCGACAAGCTAACGGAAGACGAGCAAAAAATCATTGAAGAAGTCTCTGCTGAAGCGGTTGCAATGCAACGTAAGCTAAGCATTGAAAAAGAAGACAAGATGATTGCTCAACTAGAAGCGAACGGAATGCAAGTAAACCGTGATGTTGATGGTGCAGCTTTCCAACAAGCTATTCAGCCAGTATGGAGCGCATACATCGAGAAAAATGGCGATGTGATGATCAACAAGATCAAGCTAGCAGCGAAGTAACGCGATTGAGTGCGATTGCCTAGTCTTCTTTTAATTAGGGAATTTAGCTAGGCAATCCGCTCGTCATTCACTCAATACAACATGGGCAAACACAATGTCTCAAGAACAAAAAAAATACCAAGAATTAAAAGAACGCGTGTTCGCAGCAAACTTGCAACTTCCTAAATATGGCTTAGTGACTTTCACTTGGGGCAATGTATCTGAAATCGATCGTGAACGTGGCGTGATTGCAATCAAACCGTCAGGTGTTGAATACGATGTAATGACGGCAGATGACATCGTTGTTCTCGATTTAGAAGGCAACCACGTTGAAGGTAACCTAAACCCTTCAAGCGACACAGCAACGCACGTTGAGCTTTATAAAGCCTTCCCAACCATTGGCGGTATTGTTCACACACACTCTCGCAATGCAACAATCTGGGCGCAAGCCGGCCGAGACATTCCAGCGCTTGGAACCACACACGCCGATTACTTCTACGGTGATGTGCCTTGTACTCGCCTACTAACGAAATCTGAAATCGAATCTGATTACGAGAAAAATACTGGCTTAGTGATTATCGAAGAATTCAACCAACGCGATATCGATCCACAGGCAATGCCAGGTGTCATCATCGCAGGCCACGCACCATTTACATGGGGCAAGGATGGTTCAGACGCAGTGCACAATGCAGTCGTAATGGAAGAGATTGCAGCCATGGCAACAGCTACTCGTGCCATCAGTCCAGAAGCAGCAATTCAACCAGAGCTACTCGACAAGCATTACAACCGCAAACACGGTAAGAATTCATACTACGGACAGAAGTAAGGCCTCGCACATGCATAAGTCATCACCGCATAAGTCCTATAAACATAAATTGGATAAGCACAAGCTATTGGCGTTAGATCTCGATGGTACCGTTCTCAGTTCGCAGCACACGATTAGTCAAGAGTTAGTCGAAGCCATCAAGCAAGTCGCTCAACACACTCATGTGGTTATCGTTACGGGTCGCCATCATGTCGCTGCAAAACCTTATTACGATCAGCTTGGTTTATCGACTCCAATAATTTGTTGCAATGGCACTTACATCTTTGATTACCAGAACGATACGGTCATTCAAGAAAACGCAATCGACAAAGAAATTGCGGCTGAGTTTATCACCCTATCTCAAGCTCATGATCTGAAAATGGTGATGTATGTGCGTGATGCAATGCTCTACTCGAGAGCACGCCCTATTGAATACATGGAAGCGCTACTGACGTGGTCTCAAACCTTTCCAGAAAGCCAGCGACCAAACATTCAAAAGGTCGACGACTTCCAACATGAAGCACAAATTTCAGAGTATGTGTGGAAGTTTGTCGTTGAAGGTGAAGTAAACACATTCGCAGAGATTCCTTTTGTGAAAGAGAACTTCAACGGCGAACGATCTTGGATTGATCGTGTCGATTTCGCAGCAACAGGTAATAGCAAAGGTAATGCATTGACTCGCTACATTGAGCCGCTCGGTATCAGCCTAGAGCAGTGTGTCGCGATTGGTGATAACCACAATGACATTTCGATGCTTAAAGCAGCAGGACTTGGCATCGCAATGCAAAACGCAGATGACACCGTAAAAAGCTCAGCCAACCTAATCACGCCCAAAAACAATGATGATAAGACAGGGTTAGCGACGCTTTTACAAGACCTATTTAGTGCCCATTAATTTAAAGCATTGGCTTAATTAAGCTGTTTATATTTAAAGAGAATTTTTATGTTAGTCGGAAATACTCAACCTACGCAGATCAGCAAGTCGTACCCTGTCGTTATTCAAAACGTGCTTGAGTACTTGAACAGTCTCGACCAAGAAAAACTCGCATTAGGTCGCCATGAACTCCCTGGTTTTGATTCAAAACAAGCATGGTTTGTTGTATTGGAATATGACAAAGAGCCTCTAGGAAACTTCCAACCTGAAGTCCATAAATACCATTCTGACTTGCAGATCATTCTCGAAGGTTCTGAAGTGATGGCATGGGCTATAGACACTGGCGAACACAGCAACGCACAACCTTATAACCAAGAACGTGACCTTCAGTTTTACGAATACCCAGGGATTGAACTCAGCTTCATTCATGCAAAACGCAATCAATTTTATTTATTCACGCCAAATATCGTGCATATCACCAATATTGAAAATGATGACAGCCAACCGGTAAGAAAACTGGTGGTGAAGATTCACAACGATTTACTGGAAGCCAAATAATGAATTACTACATTGGAATTGATTCTGGCGGCACTTTTATGAAAGCCGCGTTGTTTAACGCAAAAGGTGAACAACAAGGTCTTACCCGCGTATCGGCGAGCGTCATCAACGAAAAACAAGGTTGGGTAGAACGCGACCTAAACGCACTATGGGGTAACGCTGTCGATGTCATTAAGCAGCTTTTAGAGACCACAAAAGTAGAACCGACCTCTATCAAAGGCTTGAGCATTTCAGCCCAAGGCAAAGGCGTTTACCTTCTTGATAAAGAGGGACAAAACCTCGGCCACGGTATTATGTCTTCTGACTCGCGTTCACTGCCTATCGTTAAAGAGTGGCTAGAACAGGGTAAAGCAAAAGAGATCTATCCAACCACACTGCAAACACTGTGGACAGGTCACCCTGTATCGATTATTCGCTGGATCAAAGAAAACGATGCCGAACGATACAACAACATTGGCGCAGTGATGATGTCTCACGACTACCTTCGATATCGCTTAACGGGCGAAGTCGCAGCAGAACTGACCAATATTTCAGAAAGTAATTTTTTCAACTCCATCACTGGTGAGTATGACAAAGCACTTTTGGAAACCTTTGGCATCGAAGAAATTTGGGATGCGCTACCACCCGTTGTAAAACCTCAACAGCAAGCAGGGAAAATCACTGCGGCCATTGCTAATGAAACCGGACTAGCAATAGGTACGCCGGTGTTCGGCGGTTTGTTTGATGTTGTGTCTACCGCGATCTGTTCTGGAATCAACTCTTCAGAAGATACCCTGAATTACGTGATGGGCACATGGGCGGTCACGTCTGGTATCTCAAAACAAGTGACTCAAGAATCATACAATTTTGTTTACGGCCATTACGCCGTCGATAACGAATACATCATTCACGAAGCGAGCCCGACTTCTGCTGGCAATTATGAATGGTTCGCCGACTACCTTGGTGAAAATGGCCAGATTAACCACCAGCAAAATCAAGCGTTAGTCGAAGCATTAGATCCGGCATCAAGCAGTATCTACTTTGTGCCATTCCTTTACGGTTCAAACCAAGGGCTTGGCCTAAAGTCAGGCTTCTATGGTCTGCAATCGCACCATACTAAAGGGCACCTAATTCAAGCCATTTGGGAAGGCATTTTATTCTGTCACAACATTCACCTAGAACGTATGCGTCAGCGTTTTCCAAAAGCCAACAGACTAAAAGTGACAGGCGGCCCTGCATCTAGCCCTGTATGGATGCAAATGCTGGCTGACCTTACCGGCATGACCGTTGAAATATCAGACGTGGATGAAACCGGCTCATTAGGTGCCGCAATGATGGCAATGGTCGGCGCAGGTGAGTTCGCTTCATTAGAAGAATGTACTCAAGCCATCACTAATTCTACGTCACGTGTCGAGCCGAACCCTGAACACTACGACATATACCAAAAGAAATATAAGCACTATCAAAGACTGGTGCAGTTGTTTAAACAATTTGAGGATGAAATAGATGCCTAAGCCCTTGTTACAAATGGCTCTTGATGCCACAGATATCGACACGGCATTAGCCTCAATAGAGCATGTTGCAGATAAGTTAGATGTGATTGAAATCGGGACGATTTTAGCCTTCGCCCACGGCGTAGATAGCGTAAGAATCCTACGAGAAAAATACCCAAATCACGTCATTGTCTGTGACATGAAAATCACCGATGCCAGCGCCATTTTAACGCGTCTAGCGATGGGTGCCGGCGCTAACTGGGTAACAGTAAGTGCAGCAGCACACATCGAAACTATTCGTTCAGCGAAGAAAGTAACGGATGAATTCGACGGCGAAGTGCAAATTGAGCTGTATGGACACTGGACAATGGAAGATGCGCAAGCTTGGGTCGACATGGGCATTAAACAAGCAATTTATCACCGTTCTCGTGATGCGGAACTTGCTGGTGTGAGCTGGACCGAAGAAGATTTGATAAAAATGCAGAAATTATCGGATATTGGAATTGAACTATCCATTACTGGTGGTATTGTTCCTGACGATCTGCATTTGTTTAAGAATCTGTCTGCGAAATCGTTTATTGCTGGCCGAGCGTTAGCTGGTAGCAATGGACGTGACATCGCAGAAAACTTCCATACTGAAATAGGTAAACACTGGTAGCACATATATGAGTGAGCAAATTAAATCGTTGTCTAAAGCACTGACCGTATTGGAATTCCTTGGGAATTATCCTAATGGCGTTTCGTTACAAAAAGTGTCTGAAGGGACTGGCTTCAACAAGTCATCAGTCCACCGTATTTTAGCAACATTTGAAGACTCTGGTTATGTTGCTCAAATGTGTTCAGGTAAAGAATATCGCTTAACAATGAAGTTGGTTCAGCTTGGACACGCTGCTATCAACTCTGATGTCACTGGCACCGTTAAGCCATACCTATCTGAGCTACTCGACGATGTGAATGAAACGGTTAACTTCCTCTCTTTTGATGCTGACAACATCATTTTTAAAGACAAGTTTGAACCCGTTAATTCTTCCTTTAGAACTCGAACCTACGTAGGGCTGCATTCTCCAATGTATTGCTCAGCGGCAGGAAAATGTTACTTAGCATTTAGCTCTGACAGCGTTCGAGAAACCTATTGGAAACGCAATGTCAGCACAATGAAGCCGTTAACTGAAAACACGATTCTCGACAAGTCTCAATTTTTTGGTGTTCTCGATAAAATTAAGAGCCGTGGTTATGCGCTCGATGATGAAGAGAACGAAGCAGGTATTTCTTGTGTTGCTGTCCCTATTTTTGACAAGAACAATTCTCCTGTATACGCGGTTAGCGTCTCTTCGCTTACGCCAAAAATGAAAGCTCTCGGCTACGAAGAAATTGCTAGCAGAATTCAAGACATAACAACGCGTATAGAACAACAACTCTTTTAAGGAAAAAGAATGTTTGATTCTAAAAACAAATTCAGATTAGGTATTTACGAAAAAGCGATGCCAACCACCCTTACATGGGTAGAGCGTTTGGTTCACGCCAAAGAAGCTGGCTTCGACTTTGTAGAAATTTCAGTCGATGAGACCGACGAGCGACGTGCTCGTTTAGATTGGTCAGACGAAGAGATTTATGAACTTCGCCGCCTATGTGAAAAGCATCAAATGCCATTCCAATCGATGTGTTTGAGCGCGCACCGTAAGTTCCCATTTGGCTCAATGGATGACGGTATCCGCACTGAATCGCTGATCATCATGGAAAAAGCGATTTCATTGGCTTACAAGCTTGGCATTCGCTGTATTCAAATGGCGGGCTACGATGTGTATTACGAACCGCAATCGGCTGAAACTCACGCTCGCTTCATTGAAGGCATGCAACAAGCCACCAAAATGGCAGAACGTGCAGGCATCATGTTAGGTGTAGAGATCATGGATACTCCGTACCTCAATTCATTAAGTAAGTTTGAAGTGCTTAAGCGCGAGATCCCATCACCTTACTTCATGGCTTACCCAGATGTCGGTAATATTTCTGGTTGGAACTACGACGTGTGTACCGAACTAAAGCTAAGCCGTGATCACCTAGTACAAGTCCACCTTAAAGACACGCTACGAGTTTCAGAGACCTGTAAAGGTCAGTTCAGAGATCTGGTGATTGGTGAAGGCCAAGTCGACTTCCCAGCTATTTTCAAAACACTCGCTGAAATTGATTACAGCGCGCCATTAGTGATTGAAATGTGGGCTCAAAATGACAACTGGTTCGAAGATATCAAACAAGCAAAAGCAACGTTGAAATCTATCGCTAACCAATCTGGCTTTGAACTGTAAGGAAACGACCATGACAATTTTTCGCACCGCTTTTTTTGAAGCCGATTTAACTGAAGAACAAAAGCAAGACTTCTACCAATACATGGAAAACGAAGTCGCGCCTATTATTCGCACATTCCCGAACAACCAAGGGTTAACGCTGAATAAGCCTGAAGCGATTGAAGCTGAAAGCCATAAAAACCTACTGCTGATGATGCAGCACAGTTACGAGAACGAGTCAGCAATGGCTGCTGCTTTAGATTCTGAGCAACGAATCAAAAGTATGCATGCGACCAAAGTGATTATTGAGAAATACAACATTCATGTTCATCACATCAATTTCGTTCGTGATTAACAGCTTAATAGGCAATACACCGTAAAGTCTCAATCGAAAAGCAGAAGATCATCTTCTGCTTTTTTTATCGCTATCAATAAGGAATCACTATGAGAGTATTCCCGTTAAAAGATGCCCCACTGGTCTTACTGTCTCTGATATTTTTTATCTGGGGTTTAATTACCGTTTCAAGTAACTCGCTAATTCCACATTACAAAGAAGCTTTCTCTCTCGACTATAAAATGGCGATGCTATTTCCCATGGCCTTCTTTATCACCCGAATTACGGTGTCGCTTCCAACGTCATTTGTCATGGCAAAAATTGGCTATAGAACTACGCTGAAGTTCTGCTTGATATGGTGCCTTCTGGGCTGTCTAGCCATGGCATATTTAGTGCGAGGAGAAGAGCTTGTTCCAACACTCATTGGGATCTTATTGATGGCCTCAGGTGTGTCAGCAATTCAAGTAGTGAGTTCACCTTACGTATCACTTCTCTCGACACCCGATAAGAGTGTTATACGTCAAAGTGTGGCAACAGCATCTAACTCCGTTGGCACTGTGCTTGGTCCGCTAGTGCTTACCGCTGTCATTCTCGTGGCTACAAGTTTTAACGTCGACAACACCGCCCATCAAGTTTCGTATCTGTTCTTATTCATCGCCCTGTTCTTTTTCGGCTTACTGGTATTTTTTAGCAAAATGACGCTTCCAGATATCAAACCAAAACAGATGACTGGCTTTTGGCGAGGGTTAAGGCTTCTAATTAAAAATCAGCAGTTTATGAAATTAGCGTTGGTACTGTTGCTGTACATCGGTGTAGAGGTCAGTTTTGGTACTTTTACTATTGTGTATCTTGCCGACCAGCAATATGGCGACCTTGGTTTGGTCTTCGCAACACAGATCATCGCTCTTTATTGGGTATTAATGTTTGTTGGAAGAGTGTTATTCGCCAAGTTTGGAAACACTGTAAACAAGCACTATCTCTTCTCACTGTCTTGCGTTATTGCAGCTTTGATTAGTGCCGTTGCGGTCTATCAAAATTATGTTTGGATTGGCTATTTGATGCTTGTCGTAGGGTTATGTAATTCAGCACTCTACCCTATCATTTACGCACAAGCGCTACATGCATCAGGTAAGCAAAACTCACAAGGGGCAGCAATTCTCATTATGTGTTCAATTGGAGGGGTTGTTTTACCATTCGTACAGGCGAGTTTGATTGATGAGCTTTCGCTGAGTACGAGTTATATTGCGCCCGCATTAGCGTATGTATTAATGATGGTTTTGTACTGGTCTAGTTTAAAGCATCGTGTTTAAACTGTTGGTTTAGATAGGTAACTTGGTTTAGTCAATCACTTGATTCAGTAACTAAGTCGATGACTAGAAAGTCGGCCTGATTGGCCTAAAAGTCAGGGTGGAGAAAGGGAAGGTGGAATGGGGAAGGTAAATAAATTTAGTGCTTCTGACGTTAGTTTGAATCAGTGAGTGGCTAATCACCACCACTGATCACACTTAACGCGGGTTATTTAAGAAATTAAACCCAAGCAGAAGCAACAAGTAGGATAATTGCACCCATGATAACGGTAGACTTAGCAAAAAATAGAACTTCATTCATTACTGAAGGTTTTGCTAGTGATGCGTTGTTTTCATTTGTGATTACTGTAGCGTTCATACTGTGTTCTCATCGTTGTGTGATCTAAGGTAAATTTTGCGCCGTTATGTGACCAAAGTCAATAATAACTGTAGTTTTATTACACAATGAAAAATCTATAACTGAAGAGAACTCCAACAACGCAACCTCCCCTGACTCCACGTAGTTTTCCATTAAATCAACATCTATTAGATACAAAAAAGCCCGAAGCCTGATCTACAGAATACTTCGAGCCTTTATACAGCAGTCGATACTCGACTTAATTCAATTGAGCTAACTCCGCTCGCATTGAATCGATAGCTTGTTGATAATCTTCACTATCAAAAATAGCAGAGCCCGCAACGAACATATCGGCACCCGCTTCAGCAATCTCTTTTATGTTGTTAACTTTCACACCACCGTCGACTTCTAAACGAATATTTCGGCCTGATTCATTAATGCGCGATCTGATTGAACGCAGCTTAGTTTCAGAGCTCAGGTCCGCTACCCACTTCCAAACCATTCGCTGGAACAAATTTAGTTATCTGCCCGTTTTCAACCATGTAGCAATCCATGCCTGCCGATGTCGCTGCGTGCTGGCCTATAATCGTATCTTCAAACACCACACAATCGCTCGGTTCAAGCTCTAACTGGCTAGCGACTTTCAGAAAAGTATCCGGGTTAGGTTTGTGATTTTCTACGTCATCTGAAGTCACAATCGTACGTATCATTGATGGGATATCGGTCGTCTTTAAAATCGCCCTTGCATGCTTGGCTTGAGCACCAGTGCCGATGCCTATCTTTTTCAACTGATACTGTTGCTGTAAGAGTGCATAGGTTTCTGGAATAACATCCCCTTTGTGCTCAATGGCTTCAAAGTTGGCAATTTTGTCCGAAGTAATTTGTTGAGCATCAAGAGTTAGATCGTAACGCTTAAGGATCTCTTGAGTCACTTTTCGCGATGGCATCCCACCAAGTTGATCGAGCCACTCTTTGTCGTAGGGAATACCAAACTTCTGACAAGTTTGTTCCCATGCATGAGCGTGTGCAACCATAGAATTGACCAGAGTCCCATCGAGATCAAAAATAATTCCTTTATATTTATCTAACTTTGGCATAGTCAATCTCTCATATTGTTTTGAGACTCATACTACTAATCACCATACATAAAACCTATTCATGATCGTCTTAATATGATCTTATTCAACAATCCGACAATTAAACGAATTGATGCAATAAAAGCCGTTGTTTTACTATTGAAATCATATTTTGAACACATCTCACCCATTTTTACTTAAACCAAGTAGAGTTGCATAAATTGAAGATGATATAGTCCACGAAAATCAAATACCTTGGACACGACCATGCATTCTAGCGACATCATCAAATTGGCAAATTTAGGCGTTAATATCGAAATTTCAAAAGACTCTTCATTACATCCTTCTGATGCGTTGGAAGTGGTAAAGATTGTTGCTGAAATCGGTAGCCAAATCGTCATCAAGAAGAAATACCACACGGACTACCTGATTCAGATGGCTGAAGTGGGCCGTGATCATGTGACGATCGCTGTTTAAGAACCGCCACTATTTCGAAATTGACATAACCTCAGCTTCAGCAGTTTAGAGCGACATGTTGATATAAAAATGCAGCATATTGGGGGCAATATGCTGCATTTTCTCTTTTCGTTATGAGCATCGAGAACGCAAAGAGAAACTGGTTAATTATTCTAGGTAGAGTTAGTGGTCAAACAATCTCGGAACACCCGTTTGAACACAAACTTCATTCAAACGTTTTTGTGCCGTCAGTATATTCTCTTTCCAGCGTTCATCTTGAGCCCACATCTCGATCACGAGTGGTACAACGCACTCAGTCTCTTTCAACGTTTCAAAAATAGCATTGAAGTCAACTTCGCCATCACCAATCACTAAGTCTCGAAACTGCCCTTTGTACTCGTCAGTCACTTTATAAGTGTCTTTGAGGTGGATCTGAGTGATATGAGGCTTACTCAGTTTTAGCTCCGTCACTATGTCGTAATTCCAACCAGAGATATTGCCCACATCAGGATACGCCGTGAAATACGGTGAATTAACTTCGCGACTCAGCACTTCGAACTTACTCAAAGAGTTCAAGTAATCGGTGTCCATTATTTCCACAGCAAGCATTACGCCCGCTCTTTCCGCCAACTGCGCCGAAAGCTTCATGCCTTCAATGAACCTATGGTTAGTCACTTTATCAGCAGGTTCGTAGTAAACGTCATAGCCAGCCAGTTGGATGGTACGAATACCCAACTTATAAGCCAACGAGATCGCTTTCTCCATATGGATAACCGCTTGTTCACGAACCGCCGGATCTGCTGAACCGAATGGGAACTTACGATGCGCGCTTAAACACATGGATTGCAGCGGTACGCCGTGCTTTTCACAAAGACGACGCAAGGCATACACTTCTTCGTCATTCCAATCTAGTCGACTGCGACGCTCGTCTGATTCGTCTACCGATATCTCAAGAAAATCAAAGCCGAGTTCTTTGGTTTGCTTAAGTTTATCTTCCCAGCTGAGTTCGTTAGGTAGGGCCTTTTCATAAAGCCCTACACGGTGGCGTAACAAGTTTTGATACATAACGCCTCCTAGTTCCAGTAGCGATCGATCTGAGCTTTTAGTGCTTCTGCTGTTTCTTTACCTTTGTCACCCGCAAGTGCGCGACCCGCGATAAAGGTTTTCGCCTTAATGCCTTCAAATAGGTATAGGTCTTCAGGCACGATGCCACCTGTGATAGAAAGCTCGATACCCATTTCAGACAATGCACGCATCTTCACGAGATCTTCTTCAGTCCAGCCCACACCAGCTAATTCAGCGTCACGAGAACGGTGATAGATAGCTTGAGAGATACCTAGGTCGACCCAAGATTGAGCATCGTCCATTGTCCAGTTACCATAAATTTCGATTTGGATTTCACCGTTAAATTCATCAGCGACTTTCTTACATGCACCAATGGTTGCGATGTGTGCAGCAGCAGAAACGGTAATCCAATCAGCGCCCGCTTCGAATGCCATACGAGCCAAAATAGCACCGCCATCGGTGGTTTTCATATCGCATACAAGGATATGGTCTGGGTGGTTTTTACGAAGCGTAGAAACCGCCGTCATGCCTTCTGCGAAAGCCAAAATAGTGCCCACTTCAATCACATCAACGAAGCTTTCAACGTTGTTTGCCACTTCAATTGCTGCAGGAAGATTTGTTTGGTCTAGGGCGATCTGAATCATTGGTTTAGTCATGTTGTTATCCTTTAATTTGTTCACGTATTAGACGGGCTAAGCCATCATGGTTGTTATCTGTTGAGCACACGCATTGAACGTGTGACTTGACGATGTCATCAGCATTGAGCATCGCTACGCCTAACCCGGCGTACTTGAGCATGGAAATGTCATTGTGGTTATCACCGACGGCAATGACGTCATCGGCTTGATAACCGAGTTCTGCGATGTATTCAGCAAGGCGTAGGCCCTTACTGTTACCTTTCGCAGCAAAGTCGATTCGGTTTGACCAAGAGCGCTCACCGTTGAAGTTCTCTTCTATCCATGGGTGTTGCATTAAACGGTCTACTGAGTCTTGGCTACCTTCCACCACAAACTTCCAAACGTGTTCGGCTTGCTGAGCCGTTTCAATGAATGATTCCACTTGGTAAATTTGAGGGCGATGTTGCTCTGGTGCCGTTTCTGCCCAACTTTCCAATGCCAACATGTAGGCAAATGGGTTGTAGTGTGAGTACGTCATGGCATGCGTGATGTACATGACCATTTTGAGCTGAAACTCTTCTGCCATATCGATGAAGGTCAGTGCTTTGTCTTTATCTATCGCGTTTTGAGTCAGTACCGTTTCAGTTTGATAGTCGTAAACATAAGTGCCGTTACAGCAGATGATTGGCGTATCTAACCCCAATTCGTAGTAATAAGGTCGTGCTGCTGTGTGGTGTCGACCAGTCACAATCACGACATGACAACTTTGTTTGGCTTCTTGGATCGCCTTTTTCAGTTCTGGATGAATCGTGTGATCATCCTTTAACACGGTTCCATCGAGATCTAACGCCAGCACTTTATACATAGAGTCCTCTCACTTATTCCCTGAAGTCGGGCCTAATCAATATTGAAACTACTTAGAGTCGAAGCTCGTTAAACGGCTTACTTAAACGAACAACCGATTTACTGTTGGCCGTAATAAGCATTTTCACCGTGCTTACGTAAGTAGTGTTTGTCGGATAGTTCTGGCTGAATTTTGATACCGCTATTCAAGGTGCGGGTTGCCAAGGCCATTGCAGAAACTTCTTCTAATACCACCGCGTTGTGAACCGCATCGTTGGCATCTTTGCCCCAAGAGAAAGGTGCATGTCCTGCAACAATCACGCTGGGAACGGCCATTGGATCGATTCGACGCTGCTTGAACTCTTCAATGATCACCAAGCCGGTATTTTTCTCGTACTCTTTAGCAATTTCAGAGTGAGACAATCGACGAGTACATGGGATGTCACCGTAGAAATAGTCAGCATGAGTAGTACCCAAGGCCGGAATATCGATACCAGCTTGTGCCCAAATTGTGGCACTGCGTGAATGCGTGTGAACAATGCCACTCACTTCCGGGAAAGCTTTATAAAGCTCTAAATGAGTTGCGGTATCACTTGAAGGATTAAGTTTCCCTTCAACAATGTTGCCTTCTAGATCGACGACCACCATATCTTCAGCTGTCATATCGCAGTATTCGACACCTGATGGCTTAATCGCTATCACGCCATTAGTACGGTCAAACTCAGAGACATTGCCCCAAGTGAATGTCACCAAACGATACTTCGGAAGCTGCAAATTGGCTTCTAAGACGCGTTGTTTCAGTTGGCTATATATAGACATAGTTGTCTCCTTACGCTGCTTCCGCTTGCAGTAACGCAGCATCAATTAAACGCGCCACTTCTTCTGGGCTTTTGCATGCGCGAAGTTTTGAGAAATCTTCATCGAACTCAATCAAGTTCGCCACTTGCATGGTACCGTCGATGTGTTCTTCTGAATCTTTACCCGCTAGCGTGATCAGTACATCAACTGGCTCATCAACACCTTCAAACGTAATGGGCGTTTCAAGCACGGTTAACGCAAACCCGGTACGAATCACACCATCTTCAGGCCGGCAATGAGGCAGAGCGAACGCATCGTGAATACAGATATAAGGGCCTTCTTCACCAATCGCTTTGGTAATCGCGTCGTAGTAACGCTCTTCAGCAACACCGGCTTTAACCAATGCGTCAGTACCTAGCTTGATCGCCGCTTTCCAGTCAGTTGCTTTTGCGTTCAGTAGGATAGAGTTATTCTTGATAAGAGATTCTTTTAAGTTCATGTTATTGCTCACTTATATAATTGTTTTTATTGGCTCAGCAGTGCGATACCACTGAGCCGTTTATCATTATTTGTGGAAGTTGTTCTCGATGATGGAAACAAGCTCGTCGCCGAAAGTTTTCACCATAATCATGTTCTTAACCGCTAACTGTTGCTTACCTTCCGGCAGACCCGTAATCTTCGCTGCAAGCGCAACCGAAGTAACGATGATGTCGAATGAACCAAGGTGCGATTTGTAATCAGTGATAGCGCTGTTAAAGGTCGAACTAGGAATGCCTTTCTTGTCCAAGTACTCTTTGATTTTCTTAGAGCACATCATTGAAGAACCTTGCCCTGAACCACAGCACACTAAGACACGAACCGGTTTCTGGTCAGCTGCTGGTGAGACTCGATTTTCGGATGTTGTAGAAGCTGCCGTTGCAGAAGCTGAAGGAGCTTGAGCAGTTGCTGTTGATTGTTGTGGTACTGCGACTTCAACCTCAATGCCCTCAGGTGTTACTGCGGTCATTGTTTCAGCGGCAGCTTCTGCGTCTTCTTCAGCTCGTAGTTGTTTAGAAGCGAAGTACATGTAGACACCAGCTAAAGCCAAAATCCCGAAGAAGAACATGTTAGAGCTCGAAATACCTTGCATGATAGGTGGGAAGACGAGAGCCCAGTCAGCCATACCCATCCAGCCATTAAACTCTGCTCCCGATTGAGCAAAGATATGAATTGCCCAAGCAGAACCAACCACCTCGATGATGCCCATCACGAAACAGATCTTCATTACCGCTTTCCAACCACCGAAGTGGTTCGCAAACACACCAATCGTCGCGTTCGAGAAGAACATTGGGATAAAGCCAGGAATGATCATGATAGGAGAATCAAAGGCTAACATTGCAAGAACGGCTGTGAATTGACCAACAGCGCCCCACATGAAACCGAACACCATTGCATTTGGAGAGTATGCGTAGATAGCCGCACAATCGATTGCTAACACAGCGTTAGGAATAAGGCGTTGAGAAATACCATTAAATGCCTCAGACAATTCCGCTACGAACATACGGACGCCGGTGACGATAACTTGAATAGCCACTGCGAATTTCAACCCAGTTTCGAAAATATAGATAAACCAGTGTGTTTTTCCTGCCATGTCTTGAAGGTTATCAAGACCAAATGAAAGAAGAATAATGCCGAAGAAAGCAGTCATGACTAGCGTTGTCGCTGCGATACTGTCGTGGAAAATGTGTAACCATTTAGGCAGTTTGATGTGGTCAACGCTGTCATTTTTGTCGCCAAGCTTAGGAGCAACCTTTGTCGCTACCCATGACGCAAACTGTTGTTGGTGACCAATAGAGAAACCCGCCCCGCCAGTAACCTCTTGGGTAGGCTTGAACATGATGTTAGACGAGATACCCCAGTACAACGCCATCAATATTGCTGAATAGATGATGGTTTCCCACATACCTGCACCAAGCACGAAGTAGAAAACAGCAATGAGGCCAGCTTGTTGGAACATGATATGTCCCGTAAGCATGATGGTTCTGATGCCCGTGATGCGGCGGAAGGCAACAAGAAGAATATTGAGACCAAGTGCCAGTAATACGGCATATCCAACCCAAGAATAATTGTCTCCCATGGTCTCCATGGTAGACATCATGGTTGTGTACGGATCTATCACTGACCCCGTCAATCCATGAATCTCACTCATTTTCAGAATCACTGGTTTGAAACCCGCTACCAATGTTCCTGCACCTACCTGCACTATCATGAAACCAACGATGGTTTTGATAGAGCCGGAGATAATAGTTGTTGCGTCACGCTTGAGTAGAATGTAACCCAGACAAGTAACAAGACCGAGTAGCAAAGGTGCTTTGGTCATTACCTGACTGTAAAAAATATAGAAAATATCGTATAAGAATTCCATATCTTTACCCCTGATTAATTTTAATTTTAATGGTATGTAGGATGTGATGATGTCTATTTTTGCTCACGAATTAGACTTTACCAATCAAAAGTAATCATTCAATGCTCACTTGTGATTACTTTGATTTATATCAATTAACCACACCCAGAATGTGCCTAATTGAGCTTCGGATCACACCAAAAAACAACAAATCAAATAAAATCAATAACTTATAAATCATTGTGATTAAGATCTAGTTTTTATAGCAATGTAGTTTGACAATCATGATGGTGATTATTAGAATCAAAACAAATCAAAAGTAATCATCAAATTGTCACAACGACATAAAGAGTGATAAATATGAATGAAGTACAAAGACATAACGGCATCGTGTCGCTATTAGAAGATATGCAGACAATAAACGTCTCACATATTATTGATAAATTTAGTGTTTCACCTGCTACTGCAAGACGTGACATCGCTAAATTAGATGAAGTTGGCCGACTTAGAAAAGTTCGAAATGGCGCTGAGCGAGTAGAGAATCAGAAGAGAAAGTGGTCACCACTCAATATCAACAGCACTGAGTTCTATGAAGAGAAAGCAGAGATTGCGCAAGCAGCAGCAGGACTTTGCGAGGCTGGAGATACAGTTGTGATCAACTGTGGTTCTACTGCGTTCCTACTTGGACAACAGTTATGTGGGGAAGATGTACAGATCGTAACGAACTACTTCCCACTCGCAAGCTACTTGATCAACGAAGATCATGACGATGTCATCATCATTGGCGGTCAATACAACAAAGCGCAGAACATCTTTTTAAATCCCGCGCCCAATTCACTGGGAGGCTATGCTGGAAACTGGATGTTTACCTCTGGTAAAGGCTTAACCGATGCTGGCCTCTACAAAGCCGACATGTTAACTGCTGTAGCAGAGCAGCAAATGCTTGAACAGGTCGATAAACTCGTTGTTGTTGTCGACAGTTCAAAGGTTGGACAACGTACCGGAATGCTCTTTTGCAGCACCAAGCAAATAGACATCGTCATCACTGGTAAAGATGCCAACCCCGAAGTCGTCAAGCGGATTGAAGCTCAAGGGACGCAAGTCATCCTAGTTTAAATCGAAGGGCTAACTAGCCCACCAATAATAATAAATTTAGCTCAGTGCCTTAATCAAAATTAAGGCGCTCGGCTCCCTACATCCAAAATTAATCAAATTATTGAAATAAAAGGTATTATCATGAGCAACGTAAACGAAATCACTCGCGAGTCTTGGATCCTAAATACATTCCCTGAGTGGGGCACATGGTTAAATGAAGAGATCGAGCAAACCGTCGTGCAACCGAATACATTTTCTATGTGGTGGCTTGGCTGTACAGGTATTTGGCTAAAATCAGAAGGTGGTGCAAACCTATCAATGGACTTCTGGTGTGGTACTGGTAAAAAAACACAAGCTGTTCAAAAAATGAAAAACCAGCACCAAATGATGCGTATGGGCGGTGTTGAAGCACTTCAGCCAAACCTACGTACTGCAATCTTCCCATTGGACCCTTTCGCTATTAAAGAGATCGATGCGGTTATGGCATCTCATGATCACGGCGACCACATTGACATCAACGTTGCTGCAGCCGTTCTACAAAACTGTGGCGAGCACGTTAAATTCATTGGTCCTAAAGCGTGTGTTGATTTATGGATGAAATGGGGTGTGCCAGAAGATCGTTGTGTTATCGCGAAAGTTGGCGACGAGATTAAGATCAAAGACGTCAATATTAAGGTTCTTGATGCATTCGACCGTACTGCTCTAGTGACACTTCCTGAAGGCACTTCTTCTTTAGACACTGATATCTTAGGTGGCATGGACGATCGTGCAGTGAACTACCTAGTAGAAACGACAGGCGGTTCAGTTTACCACTCTGGTGATTCTCACTACTCAAACTACTACGCTAAGCACGGTAATGACCACAAGATCGACGTTGCACTGCTTTCTTACGGTGAAAACCCACGTGGCGTAACTGACAAAATGACGTCTTCAGACATTTTACGTGCCGCTGAATCTTTGGATTGTGAAGTCGTTGTTCCTTTCCACCACGATATCTGGGCTAACTTCCAAAATGACCCACGTGAAATTGAAATGCTGTGGAACATGAAGAAAGAACGTCTGCAATACGGCTTCGCACCTTTCTTCTGGCAAGTCGGTGGCCGATACACTTACCCTACAGATAAAAGTCGCATGCACTACCAACACTTCCGTGGTTTTGCAGATATCTTTAAAAATGACCCAGAACTGCCATACCGCGCATTCTTGTAATCATTAGTACCAACATTAACTAGGGAGCGATTCGCTCCCTTTTTTAATCATCGAATAAGGATATTGATATGGTATTACGCGAATTTAAGGAGCATTTCAAACGTGGCGATTTAGAATCAGCAATTGCCGTAAACTCTCCAAACAATGATGGCTATTACTTGATGGTTCTAAGCAGCAAGTGGGGAATAAATAGTTTCTTAGAGTCCGACCGAAAGCTGAAACCAAGGGTATTCAAGACCCAACAAGCTCTACTAAATGCGGCAAAATCAATTGGCTTCAGTCATCAATCAGTCGATATGCAAAATTTCTAGAGCCTTCTGCCTCCTGCTCTATCAAATGCTCCCCTTCGTCTATCTAAATAATTCTAATAAAGCAAGAACAGCCCTTCATAACCGCCAATATGAATTTCAGTCACATACTCTCCGATGTTGCCGTTTTCATCGACAGGCTTCATCGGCACGTCCAATACAATCATCAGCTTCTCTGCCTCATAAAAGCTCGAATTCTTACCGTGGAAATCCGTGCGGTACAACACACGACCATTGCTGAACTCTCTCGCTAACACCATATCTTCAGGGCCACCCGCGGCCACCTGATTTTTAGATTGATACATAAAGTACGTGAACGTAGGTAGAACGTGAGTCATACCATTAGGCAGATCAGCATGCACCACTTCACTCATCGATGAATCACCAACGATGGTGTAGTCTGCGGGTTGAGGTGTCGTTGTCGACAACATCAAAGGAATTGGCTCAAATCCCTGTAGGGCCTGATGACTCGCCTCTCCCAAATCAACGGCTAATAACGAACTTGGTTGATAAGCGATATTTTTAGGGACACCACTTTGCCAGAAAGTGTCTGCAGTCGTGTTATCACTCCCATAGACGTAACTATTGTTCCACTGATTAAAATAGCTGTGTTGAGCATGTCGATTGAGGTGGTAAATCGCTAGGGTCGAGTATTGGTCTTTCTTCCAATTCTCTTCACTATTTCCTAGATATTGGACTCGCCCGTAACGCGTTGTCGCCTGAAAAATAACTCTTTGTCCATTGTAGGCGAGCGCAGAATTATCCCAGAACTTAGAGATCCCCGAGTAACCACTAAATCCAGTAGACGGAAAAATGTAATGCTCTCTCAGATACAAAGACCCGGCTTCGCTAAGATGAGACTGCCCATTTCGACCCAGCAAGTTCGCCATACCAATGTTCAACCCAATAGACGCATCACTTTCTAAAACAGATAGATTTTGGAGAAACGCTGAAAATTGTTGCTTGTAGAGATCATCCGCTTGATTTGAACCCGCAACAGATCCTAACTCTTGAACATGTCCGCCAGAATGGACATAGAACTGGTTCGAGCCAATGAGTTTATTTGTGTCGTCGTTGTATGCACCATTCAAACCTTGGCTTGCCCAGCTTTGCTTGTAGTAGCGATGAATGGCCAATAAATAATCCGCGTTTGCGACGTTCGTTAACGACCAAGATGAATTCGTGCTCCACATTCGACCAAATGGCACCACTCTTGATTCCCAACGAAAACGCGCTGTCGCATTCTTATTGGTTCGATTTCGATACTCGCTTGGCGACAAGTAGTTATCGCCATTCAGGTCTGCAGACACGTCAAAGCCACGAATTTTTCGCCATTGGCTGATAGCATTGCCATCCGGAGTTGTGGTCGGAGCGTCGGTTAACTTAACGGTTGGAAAGCTATTTTTGAGTTTTACTTCTTTTAACCGCGGCCTGTCGTCTGCGTTCTCACTTTGCCAACGAACTCTCACAACGTATAAACGGCCACCCTCTCTCAAAAAGGTTGAACCAAAATACTGGCCGCCACCATAACTCACCCCACTGCCATCATGAGTTGTGGCTCTTACCCAGTTACCCGGAAGGTTCCAAATCACCGATTGGTTTCTGGTCATATTGAGCGTTTTGTCTTTCTTTACATCGAGCCTTTCCCACTGTGAAACCCTTCCGTGAGAGTCAATAGCTGTTGGGTATTCAATCCAGAATTCGCCGCTGACAGCAAACTGTGAGAACTTAAAGGTCAGACGTTCGAACTGTTCAGCATGATAGACATACAAAGCCCCGCCCTGTTCGAAATTCTCAAACACATCAGCATCCCAAGGAGGCTCTTGATACAGCCAAAAGCCCGCATGATCTTCACTGGCTGTATAGCCCAAGGTCATAGGCTTTCCACTTAAGAGAGTATTTTCACCGTGGGTGTTATCAACTTCTGCAAGCACTGTATCTTCAGAAAAATGGAGAAAGAAGTCTTCAAAATCAACGCCATGTAATTCTGCGTTATTACGAAGGTCATTCTCCAACCAACCAGAATTGAGCTCCATTTTTTGGTTATACATATACCCAATTGTCGTAGCTCGCTTATTGTCGGTTTTATCTGCATAAGAGCCAAATACGAGGTCACTGTTCGCAATTTCCCAATCAATGACAGCATTCGCAGACATTGGGGAGCCCGAAAGATCAGCGCCGGATTCATGTTGCCCTGGCAGTACAATCGCTGTACCAACAGCAAAAGAATAGCCGGTAATTAAATATGAAAGAATGAGTGTGAGCAGCCCAGAAATGTAAGTTTTCATGATTCAAACTTCCTAATCGATACTATTGCCAATCAAAATACCTCATTCAAAATCAACATATTACGCGTCAAATTAGGGAGCAATGTAAGAAAAAAGTATCGTCTAGAAAAGTTCATAGTTCAAGCGTTAAGCCCCCCGGTTCGACGAGCATTTAAGTGTGCCATCGAATGCCCGAATGAAGACAATCTGAAACTACCGCCAGCTTAAAAGGGAAATGACAGCTTCACCTCTAAGGTCATTTGAGTTCGGGATGAAATGATTATGTTGGTCGTTATAAAAACCAAATGAGAGGGGGATTAGGCTTGCTGTGTCAGTATCAATCGATGAAAACCACCTACGGATGTAAGTGGTTTTTGCCGGAATAAATAGAAGGGATATATTTAGGTGCTTGAGTCGCTTTAACTAGATTTTGTCTACCTTAACAACCTCATCGTTAAATTTAATGTATTCCACATTGGAAATCTTGTCCGTTCCAATCGATTTACCAGAAATTTTTGTCACACCACCAGCCAGCTTTTCAATCGAATAATCGTTTTTGTTACCATTAATCTTCAATACATCGGTACCATCAGATCCATCGAAAGTGTTGTTAGCAGAATTCCCCTCAAAATAATTATCCTGAGGATTTCCAAGTATATCTAAAGCCTCAGAACCTACGATTTTCAAATTTTTAATATATTGAGATTTAAAGGTGTACTTTTCTTTATCATCAGAAGAAATTTGGATCTTAAATGTATTATTTAAAGACGGATTCGCTTTCAAATACGTATCGACCTTTGCACTATCAATCCTTGCCGTATATTGATGATATTCAGGCAAGAATTCTTTGACGATAGCAAAACCAGTACTATCACTAGGCAAAGTTTCTCGGGTAACGTAACGGTAGTTATCCATTCCTCCAAACTCTGAATTAAACCCACCATACATTCCGTAATACGTGTCTGCTAGTGCGGCAAAATACTCGTGAGAAAAGGTTTGCCCCATCTTATACTGCTCAGGCATTCCTAGGTCTTTACCTATATCGTCACCGCCCCAATCGCCATCCCATTGTTCTTCACGTTTTTCATCAAGAGTTGCGCCTGCTGCTTGTGGACTCCAAATGGAACTTTTAGCCACATAATCTTTGCTAGTGTCTTTATCCTCGTAAACATATAAGCCTGTTGTGCTGTCATACCGATAATCTTTGAAAATACTCAAGCTATGGGCAGTAATTCTTTTTTGCAATCCGCCTTTGCTACCATCACCGGTCAAAGGGGCAATTCCTTGAGCTTGAGTTATATGAAGAATTTCTTCTATTGAAGCATCTCTTTTACCTACATTGGTAACGGAATTATAACCAGTGAAATACTCTGTCTCACCAACGTATGTCGTTTCGTTATAACCAAGCGCTTGGCTATGAACAAACCAACCATATTTTTTGAATAGATCATTATCTGAAGCTATCAGCTGCAGGTAGTTATCAGCTGTAGCTGAGGCAAGTTTAGGCTCACGCGCTTTCAACAACCTCAGTAGCTCTTGCTGAAGATTACCAATATCACCTTCTGACGATGCCATAAGAAGCGTACCCTGACGCTGACTTATCGATTTAAAGACATCAAGCTTACTCAGTTCTGTATTCGCTCCATTTTCGGACAGAAGAGAAGTCCACACACCAATGGCTTGACGCAGATCCTCATCACTACCTTTTGTCGCAAGAATGGTAATACTAATACTTGAATCTGAGCGTAACGGTATTTTAATAAAGTAATCAAAACCTGCATCTTTCGCTATCTGGTAGTTACTTGGGAATACCGTATTAAAAGCACTGTCGACATTGTAATTGGTGATCAAACTCGATTCGCTTGGCAAGGTATATCCGGGAGGAGGGGTAGGCTTAGGAGTGGTGGCGGCGGTACTCTTACTATCGCTACCACATGCTGAAAGCAAAGGTAAAATTGCGAGTGTTGTTAGGGTAATTTTATTTTTGTTCATTTAAACACCATTGAAATTTAAGCGCACCTAGACTCATATATCAGTAACTAGCTGTATTTATTACCTATTAATCATAAAAATACGTCAACTTCAATTAGCGATACTTATATACGTGACACCCATTCACCTCAATTATATTTACTCAAAAATAGAGTTAACTCATGCGCTTAAAAAGACAAGTATTGTTAATATTAGGTTGACCGAAATTTAATAATTCCCGGTTCTTTCCCCATTGATTAAAATAAACTAAATAGCCCCCCAGCCATTACATTACCTAAGCACTCAGGTCACTGATCCCCCAAACCTATTTACAACCTCTTGTCCCACTTCCCTTGATGGTCGCGATCGCAATTTTCTTGTGTATCGTAACTGACGTGCTTATCGATGCTCTTCAATGTAATCCCAACCTGACTAAACGCCTTTTGGATAGCAACAAAGACCTCCTGCTGACCTCCCACCTCTAAGAAGTTCGTTCTATCCTGATTGGTATCGAATACGCAGACGATTTTCAAACTTTGCGGGAATGAAGAGAAATTGACCGTATGAGTCACCCACAGAAAACCATCGAAGCCTTTTAACGTGTCTTCACACACGTCCGTTAACACGTCTCTGATTTGATTTTCGATCTTCTTATCTGATTTACGCATGAAATAAGCATCCTATTTAACACCTTAAAAAATAAGGTTTTTCGGTCAATGTTGTCTTAACCGACATTGGACACTGTGGCTGTTTCAAATGCAAAGTATTTATTGGGAAGAGTCTACTGGAAGATATAGAGGAAACGCCTCATGCTTGATCACTGACGAAGCAATCAAGCATGAGGCGAATATAGGATTTACGAAGATGTTAGCTCGCCGCTTGTTCCCAATCAGTCAGTAACTTCATGATCACGCGAGAGTCTTGATGCGTCGCCATCGGCGCAGCAAGTTGTGTGTCACCTTGCTCAACTGCTTGGCGGATATTACGCACTTGATAATGGAAGCCATCGCCTTGCGCTTCGACTTTCACTTCACGTTTCGACGTTTCATAGATCTCTACCGTAAACGTATTTTCTTCGGTCGGTAGCCATGGGTTGGTGTCGAGTGTGATACAGCCTTTGCTGCCTAGAATCGTAAAACCATGCTTTAAGCCGTGATCTTCAGCAGTATGGATTTGCGCGGTAAAACTGCCGTTGAAACGCATCATCGCCGACGATTCACAGATATTGCCATCTTGGCCACGTCGGCCGATTGCCGAGATCTGCACATCATCGAACACACTCTCGCCAAATTGCTGCTGCGCAACAGAGTGAATCAGCGACATTGGGTAGCAGCCAAGGTTGTATAGCGCGCCTTTGCTCGCAGGGTTAACGAACTGATCAATCGCCGAAACGTAGGAACCTTGAATTGAGCGCACTTCGCCAATCTCACCTGTCGCTAATTCTTGATGAAGCTTGGCGAACAATGGATGATTCAAGTACATCAAACCTTCTGCGAAGAACACGCTAGATGCTTTCACCGCTTGCAGAGCTTGCTCGGTTTTTTCCATATCAACCGACAGCGATTTTTCACACAGGATCGCTTTGCCTTTTTGAGCCGCTTTAATCACGTATTCGTGGTGAACGTGATTTGGTAGAGCGATGTAGATAATGTCGACTGACTCATCTTCAATCAGGGCTCCATAGCTGTTGAAGGTTAGTGTTGGTTGATATTGGGCTGCAAACTCGTTAAGTGTTTTTTCAGTACGACCAGCGACGGCATACAGCTCGCTTTGAGCATCGCCTTTAATCGCATCCGCCATTACACCTGAGATAAAGCTGGTTCCTAGGATTCCCCATTTCATGGCTTAGATCTCCTGCTCTTGTGTTTTGATAGGTCCACGTTGCGTTTCAAATGCTTGTACTAATTCCGTTATATCACGCTCAATAAACGCTTGCGTATGAGGCATCACAAAGTGCTGATTGATCGCCTCGCGGTTTGCGTATTGCTCAAGCAAGACAACGCGATCGCTTTGGTTTTGATCATAGCTTGCAATTGCTTGTAGGCAGCCCGGCTCACTTTGCATGTCTCGGCAAAATTGCTCGATAGCTTCAATCGCAGCCTCACGATCAATGTTGGTTTTAATCTTAATTTCTGCAGTAACAAAGATGGTTTCATTCGTCTGAGGCATTTCACGCTCTTATTTTAGTTAATTATCGGTTTGCCATTAATATAATTAACCCCTAATAATTGATAAACTCACGTTTTGTTTATTGTTTATCAACCGAGAGTGTTTAATGGATAAGTTAACTAGCATGAAGGTCTTCGTTTACGTGGTCGAGCAAGGCAGCTTTCGTAGCGCCGCCAACCACTTCAACTTGTCGGCGACCATGATCAGTAAACATGTCCACCACCTTGAATCGAGCCTCAACTCTCAACTGATCCACCGCACCACGCGTAAGCAATCGTTAACCGATTCAGGTCAGCTTTATTATCGAGAATGTAAGCGAATTCTCGAAGACATCAGCAATGCAGAGAACCTGATTCAAACCTTGGAAAACCAGCCTCAAGGCACGGTAAAGATAAACTGCCCGGTCACCTACGGAAACAAGGTGCTTGCCCCGATTGTGGCTAAGTTCCTCGCGCATCACCCAACGATTAATGTCGAACTGGTGCTGAACAACGACCTTGTCGATCCTTATTCATCCGATATTGATTTGATTGTGCGAATCGGTGACCTGTCTGACTCCAGTTTAGTCGCCAGATACTTAGGGGATTATGAGATGTGTTACTGCGCGGCTCCTGAGTACCTTAACCAACATGCTGAGATTCGTGTGTTGGAAGACCTTGCACAACACCCATCGCTTGGATTCAGCTATAGCAGTCGTCGTGATATTATTGGACGTGATACTCACATCCGTCATATCCAAAATAGTGAACCTCAATCCCGAGATCCTCAGAGTCACCAAGCAACTCACACTGCGGGGAACAAAGGACAAGTACGTTTGATGTCGAACAATGGGGATGTATTGCGATATGCTGCCCTTCAAGGCGTAGGCGTGTTGTTACAGCCGACTATCTTAGTCGCAGAAGAAATTGAGCGTGGAATGCTATTGGAGATCTTGCCCGGCATGGCACCGTTACCTAAACCGATTCACTTGCTCTACAAAACCAAGCAACTGTCGTTGAAGAACCGAACCTTTGTCGAATTCTTGTTAGCCACTCTTTCTGAGTAACTAAGCGCTGACGAATTAGCAAAGAGGCTTCTAAGTAACGAAGAGTTTTTTTAACAACAAAACCGCTAGACTGTTTGCCAATGGCTCATCAAGCGCTTACCAAGATCAGAGGGTGTGGTGTTATGGACGATCATCTCATCACATTGGTTGAACACCATGAAGTGTTTTAGTTCATCGCATAAAGCATGAACCAAAGACTCATGGTTTTTAATTCGCTCTTCCACAACCAAGTTACGGATATTGAGCAAACCACTCTTCCTGTCGACCTTGCAATCCATTCGTGCCACCAGCTCACCTTGCCAGAGAATCGGTAAGCTAAAATAACCAAACTGACGCTTGGCTTCTGGAACATAGCACTCAAGAAGGTAATCAAAATTGAACAGTGATTGCATTCGCTTACGTTGAATCAACAGATTATCGAACGGAGACAGTATCTTTAACTTAGTTCGAGATAGAGGCTGATTCAGCAGTTCAAACGCATTAGGCAACACATAATAATCAGCACCTTGAACATCCACCTTCACGACTTGTTTATCTTCAAGCATCTGCTGGAGTGTTGTCTGAATCAGAGGTTTTGTGTTCTTGAGTAGATAGCTCATTTCCGACGCTATTCCCACACCATTAGCTTCTAAATAACGCGTAATTAGATGCTCGATGTACTCTTGTTCCGTTGGTTCTGAGGTATCAATAGCACTCGGCAAAACTCGTTCGGTTAGGTCATACACCTTATGGAAGTTCACTCGGCTCGGCACCATTAAGTCACCTTGCATAAACAAAGTCTCTAGTGCCTGTTTGGCAGGTTTACCGCCCCATCCGCCGGGGTTTGGTCTATCCCCTTCAAAGTCTTTCGCCATTAATGGCCCTTCGCTCTCAATGCGTTTGAGAACATGCGCCATCAGTGCATCATCCTTTTTATACCAATGCTTAAGCTTACCGGTCGCAAACCCGTTCTTTCGATGCAGGCTGAAGCGGTAGTCGCGCATAGGCAGATAAGCAGCAGCGTGCGACCAATACTCAAACACTTCTCGACGCTCTAGCAGCTTGTCGAGATGATCAAGCTTGTAGTCTTGATTACGATTCCACAGCGTATGGTGGTGAGCTCGCTGAATCACAGAGATGGTATCAATTTGAACATACCCAAGGTTTTCAATCGCAGACAGCGTGTTCGCCAAAGTGCCCCCATTGCGTTGCTTTTTAGGTGGTAACTTCTTAGGCGGCAGCTTTTGCGAAAGCAATACCAGTTTTTGCGCTTGAGCGAGTGACAGTGATTCCATGTAATTCAGACTCTAATTGATACCAATAATCGGCTTATGATTCAGCAATAAGTTCTTGAAGAATTTGCTTGTACGTTTCGACCGTCTGCGCACCAGTGACCGCACTCTTGCGGTTGAATACCACGGTAGGAACCGCTGAGATTCCCATGTGTTGCCATTCAAACTCTTGCGCTTCAATTTGCTTCAAGTTATCGATGTTCTTTAGGCGCTTCAGTGCCTTCGTTGAGTCTAAGCCAACTGCTTCAAGTTCTTGCGCGATAACCTCAAGATCAGCAAGATTTTTCTGCTCTGAAAAATGAGCAGTAAAGAAGCGTAGCTTTAACTCAGTCTGTTTGCCATGCGCCAACGCGAAATCGAGCAGCACATGCAGGTGACGTGAATTCACCATTCTCATGCTGTCATAGAAATTGAAATCGAACCCTACCGCTTTGCCACGCGCCGCAAGCTGTTCGCGTGAACTTTGACTCTCTTCTGCGCTAGAGCCGTATTTTCTCATGATGTGGTCACGCAGGTTTTCGCCTTCTTGCGGCATATCAGGGTTAAGCTCAAACGGCTGCCATTCAAGTTCAATTTGCTCTGCTAAGCCAAGTTCTGAAACTGCTTGCTCTAAGTTTTTGTAGCCGACCACGCACCATGGGCACATTACGTCAGAAATAATATCAAGTTGAAGTTTCTTGCTCATCGTCATTCCAAATGCTCATTGATAAGGCATGTCTGCAGTAAAAGCAGGCATCCAATTTATCTTCAGACTACAACAACCTGAACAATCGTTCAAATTTAACTAAATTCAACATTAACGAACAAAAAAGCCAACTTATGTTCACGAGTTGGCTTTGACAAAAATCGGGTCGAGCTTAAGAGCGTTACGCTAGCAACTTCTCAAGTACTTGGAACACACCCGCGTCAACGTTACTTGGCGCAGCAAAACGTGCGATCTCTTTTAACTTTGGATGTGCGTTTTCCATCGCGTAAGAGTGGTAGCTCTCTTTTAGCATTTCCAAATCATTGAGGTAGTCACCAAAGCTCATGGTCTGCTCGTAAGTGAAACCTAATGTGTTCTGTAGATGTTTAATCGCCGCACCTTTTGACGCTTCAGCGTTCATCACATCCAACCAAATTTTTGCACTGACAACCACTTGGTAGTTCTCACCGAATTTGGCATCAATAGTTGGGTTCACTTTCTCTTGTGAACCGTCGAAGTGACAGATAGCCACCTTGATGAAATCGTCTTCTACCGCCAGTAAGTCTTCTACTTGCTCTCGGCGATGGTAGTACTTAGAGATCTCCGCTAAAGCACGCTCATCTTTGGTTTCAATGTATGCAGACTTTTTACCACAAAGTACAACGTGTGCACCTTCAATCGCACGCGCTTCTTTGATGATGTCTTTGATGGCATCAGTATCAAGTAAGCAGCTGTAGAGCTCTTGCCCTTTGTGCATCACTAATGTGCCGTTTTCAGCAACGAACATCATGCGATCTTTTAGCGGAGCAAAGGTTTCCATCAAGCTGTAATACTGACGACCCGATGCCGCAGCAAAAATGATGTCTTGAGCTTCTAGTCGCTCATAAAGATTGAAGAATTCTGGGTCTAACTTTCCGTGTTCATTAAGAAGAGTGCCGTCCATATCAGCAGCGATAAATTTGATGTTCTGTTGTGGCATTTCAGGGCTTACCTATGAGTAAAGATTAAAGTGCAAATTATGATTTTTCGTTATCTTGTGTAACGGTTCTGCGTTCAATTATATCGCTAGAGTAGCCAGTGAATGCAATGCTTTTCGGTCGATTTCTCTGTTTAAATCTAAGATCTTGTTTATGCGCAATAAGAAGGTAAAAACAGATAAAAATCGAATATCAAGCTTAACTAAAACCATTGTTCTGAGATGCCAATTTAAGCCGACTTATAAATTTCGCATTGACCAATAAAAGAAATAGGCCTACCATTAATCGTCTTTTAACGATTATGGAAAGCGAAACATCAATATGAACGAAATTTGCCCTACAACTGGTGGCTGTGCTCTACCAATCGGACATGGTGATACCGAAGCTGAAACGCAAATGGCAGCTCTGGCCAAAGCGCTCGCTCACCCGGCAAGAGTTCGTATATTGAGTATCCTTTCAACGCTAGAAAAATCGGGCGGCTGTTTGAACAGTGACTTGGTTAGTGAATTAGGTTTGGCGCAATCGACAGTATCAGAGCACCTAAGAATCTTGAAAACCTCTGGTTTCATCACTGCTGAATCGATACCACCGAAGATGTGCTACCGCATTAATCGAGATAATATTCAGCAATTTGAGACGCTAATCGACACTATTTTGAAATAGATTTATCGCGCTTAGTTTGTCGAATACGGAATAAATTAAGCGTATTTTTTTGCTTCCCAATATCGCTTTTCGACGATTGACGATATCAACCAAAGAGAAAATATCATGAAGCCAAAATTAGGTTTTCTAGATCGCTACTTAACGCTGTGGATCTTTATTGCCATGGGTCTTGGTGTACTGCTTGGCATCCTATTCCCACAGATCGAGCAGTGGAACGAATCTATGTCGGTTGGTACCACCAACATTCCACTTGCGATTGGCCTTATCTTAATGATGTACCCGCCTCTGGCTAAGGTTAACTACAACCTATTAGGCACTGTGGTCAAAGATAAGAAAGCGATCAAACTATCTTTGATCATGAACTGGCTTGTTGGCCCAATTCTGATGTTTGTGTTGGCACTGACTTTCTTGGGTGACCACCCAGGTTACATGGTCGGCGTGATTCTGATTGGTCTAGCTCGTTGTGTGGCGATGGTGCTAGTTTGGAACGACATCGGCGGCGGTAACAAAGAATACGGCGCGGCATTGGTTGCTCTAAACAGTGCATTCCAAGTGGTGAGCTACAGCTTTATGGCGTGGTTGTTCATCAGCGTTCTTCCACCAGTATTTGGTTACGAAGGCATGATGGTTGATATCTCGATGATCGACATTGCACACAGTGTACTTATTTACCTAGGTATCCCATTCTTAGCGGGCTTCCTAAGCCGCAAGATCCTTGTGTCGATGAAAGGCGAGCAGTGGTACAACGAAGTGTTTATTCCACGTATCTCTCCAATCACACTGATTGCACTACTGGCTACTATCGTTCTGATGTTCAGCCTAAAAGGCGAGATGATTGTAGAACTGCCAATGGACGTATTGTTGATTGCGGTTCCACTGACTATCTACTTCACAGCAATGTTCTTCATCAGCTTCTTCATTGGTAAGAAGATGGGCATTGAATACGACAAGAACGCATCAATTGCATTCACAGCAACAGGCAACAACTTCGAGCTAGCGATTGCCGTTGCTATCTCAGTATTCGGTATCAACTCAGACCAAGCGTTTGCCGGTGTTATCGGTCCACTGATTGAAGTACCTGTGTTGATTTACCTAGTGAACGTGGCGCTTAAGATGAAAGACAAGTACTACAACGGTCAGACGGTGAAACCTAGCGTATAGCATCTACGTCTACACCTAGAACTAGAACTAGAACTAGAACTAACAAAAAGCAGTATCACTTTGAACAGAAAGGCTCACACGTTAAACGGTGAGCCTTTTCTTTATTCAGTTTCGTCTAATAGGCCTTTCAATGCTTGTTCAAGCCAAAGTAATGCAGGACCTTTTGAGCGTGTTTTAGACAGAACAAGATCAACGGGCGGTGACCATGTTTTGTGATCGAATGAGACATTAATCTCCACTAAACGCTGCTTATTCAGCTCCTCTTCGACGAGGTGCCTAGGTAAGTATGCCCAGCCAATATCACTGCCAAGTACCATCTCTTTGATCACAATAAAGCTGTTTGACCACCATACCTTTCCGGCAATCAGCGGAAACTGATCCATCACCTTCCCCTTGTCTCCCCTCAACATTAACTGACGATACGGGAGTAAATCAGAGAGTTTCGCCACACCTTTTTTTGCGAGCGCATGACTTGGATGACACACAGCAATAAACGGTAAGTGACCGATAAAGCATGGCTCAGAACCGACATCAAAAGCCAAGTTGGTAAACATCAATCCAATGTCGGCTCTCTCTTCGATAATTAACGGATTGACCTCTGTTGTGGTACACGCAACCAGTTCAACTTCAGTAGCAGGGAATTGTTGACTGAACTGACTAAGGATCTTAGATAAGTTCGGAACCAGTAATGAATCATCTAATGCAATTTTGATGAGCCCCTCTTCGCCGCTACCCATCGCGTTAACCGTCACATTCAGATCTTCAACCTGAAGCACGATCGCTTTCACCTGTTTAAATAACTGCTCGCCCGCTTTGGTTAGTGAAGGCTTTCGAGTCGAACGATCAAAAAGCTCAACATTAAAATCTATTTCAAGATTACTGATGCCTTGGCTCACCGCCGACTGCACCTTACCCAAATGACGAGCACTGGCAGAAAATGACCCTAATTCAACGGCATACACAAACATTTTCAGCTGTTCAATGTTGTACATTTGGTTTCTCCCAAAACTTACTATCACTATATATGATGCTAACTATCTTTATATTATCACTTAACTAGATATTATCTAG
This sequence comes from Vibrio sp. 10N.222.54.E6, assembly GCF_041473955.1. Lineage (NCBI taxonomy): Bacteria > Pseudomonadati > Pseudomonadota > Gammaproteobacteria > Vibrionales > Vibrionaceae > Vibrio > Vibrio sp. 10N.222.54.E6. Next base: position 61,234 of record NZ_JBFRTD010000012.1, read on the forward strand.
CAAGTCATTAGCCCATCGGCGGCTATTTAATCGTAAAGAGAGTTAGAAAAATGTCACATAAAGAACGCATGTTGCACATGGTGCTATTTGAATTAGCAGCTTTGATTTTGATGGCAGGGCTTGCAACCTATATTACAGGAAACGGCGCAGGCGAAATGGCAGGCTTAGCGCTCGCAATATCATTGATAGCGATGGCTTGGAACTACGTTTATAACTATGGCTACGACAAAATTTACGGAGCAGACCGAAGCAAAAGAACCACGAAAACACGTATCCTGCACGGATTAGGTTTTGAGCTTGGCTTAATGACAGTGACTCTACCTGTCTTGATGTGGGTTCTACAACTCGACTTCCTAACCGTACTGATCATGGACATCGGCCTAGTTATTTTCTTCGTACTTTACGCGATTGCGTTCAATTGGGCGTATGACTCAATCCGAGCTCAATTGGTTTCGAAAGGAAAAGTTGCAGCTCTGGTTTAGAGCGGTAAGTTCGTCTCGTATAACAAGAACATACACCCAAATGAAAACTGCCAAACTACAACATAGTTGGCAGTTTATTCATTTATGCATATAAGCTCATTTGTTAACGCCCTTGTTACATAGCAAAAACATCACACAGCCCTCCCTAATTAAGTCTAATAATCCGCCACTCACGAAGTAGCGTCACAAATCCAAACATAAACTCCTCGTACCAGTTGCGCATTCATTTACATATAGGTAGTTTGAGCGGCTTCGCAACCTATCAATTCGAGCAATGACGTTCATGCGAGCATCTTTTTCGAGCAAAAGTGTTCGGATTAACATTTCAAGTGACTTTAATTAACAATTTTATGCTCAAACGCTCACTTTTGATGTTCGTTTATTTTCGAGTTCGCAAATATATGCACAATACACGTGCTAGATAAGCAAAACTAAAAAGGACTCGAACATGACAACAAACAAACACCCTTCTTTATTTGGGCAATGCTTGGCTGAATTTATCGGTACAGGATTACTCATATTCTTTGGCGTTGGCTGTGTGGCCGCTCTGGTATTAACTGGTGCGACATTCGGACAATGGGAAATCAGCATCATCTGGGGCTTCGGTGTTGCGATTGCAATTTACTGTACTGCCGGCGTTTCAGGCGCACACATCAACCCAGCCGTAACGATTGCACTGGCCATGTTCCATGGCTTTGATAAAGCGAAAGTGGTGCCTTACATCATTTCGCAACTGCTTGGCGCTTTCTGCTCTGCAGCATTGGTTTACAGCCTGTACAGCAACCTATTTACTGACTACGAAATCGCACATAACTTCGTTCGTAGCAGCCAAGACGCACTATCAACTGCTGGTATCTTCTCGACTTACCCACATGCTTCACTTTCTTTCTTCGGCGCTTTTGCTGTGGAATTCGTGATTACTGCAGTGTTGATGTTTGCCATTTTAGCGTTAGGTGATGAGAACAACGGCGCATCTCGCGGTGCAATGAACCCTCTACTGATCGGTATTCTTATCGCGGTTATCGGTGGTTCTTTAGGTCCACTGACGGGCTTTGCAATGAACCCTGCTCGTGACTTCGGACCAAAACTGTTCGCTTACTTTGCAGGTTGGGATTTCGCACTAAGCGGTGCTCGTGATATTCCTTACTTCATCGTTCCAATTCTTGCTCCAATTGCTGGTGCGTGTTTTGGTGGTTGGTTGTACCCACGTGTTATCGGTGCTTACCTACCAGTAGAAGGCCAAGGCTGCACAATTCCAAACCAATGTGAAACAGAAGAAGAAGCTGAACAAGCTCAAGCTTAATCCCTAAGCGACCTTACATTTACTAAAATATAAATAACGAAAGAAAAAGGATTCTTACCATGACCGAGCAAAAATACATTGTTGCCCTAGACCAAGGCACCACAAGTTCTCGCGCTGTAATCCTCGATCACGATGCAAACATCGTTAGTTCTTCTCAACGAGAATTCACTCAGATTTACCCGAAAGCGGGTTGGGTTGAGCATGATCCAATGGAAATCTGGGCGACTCAAAGCTCTACATTGGTTGAAGCTCTTGCTAAAGCAGGCATCCGCAGCGATGAGCTAGCGGGCATTGGTATCACGAACCAACGTGAAACCACCATTGTTTGGAACAAAGAAACTGGCAAACCGGTTTACAACGCAATCGTATGGCAGTGTCGTCGTACTGCAGACATCTGTGAAGACCTTAAAGCACGTGGCCTAGAAGACTACGTACGTGACAATACCGGCTTAGTCCTTGACCCGTATTTCTCAGGTACCAAAGTAAAATGGATTCTAGACAACGTTGAAGGCGCTCGTGAAGACGCTGAAGCAGGCAAACTGTTGTTCGGTACGGTTGATACTTGGTTAGTTTGGAAAATGACTCAAGGACGTGTACACGTTACGGATTACACTAACGCGTCACGTACTATGTTGTTCAACATCAATGACCTATGTTGGGACCAGAAGCTACTTGATGAGATGGGTATTCCGTCAATCATGATGCCTGAAGTAAAACGCTCTTCTGAGGTTTACGGTCAAACGAACCTTGGTGGTAAAGGCGGTACTCGTATCCCAATCGCGGGTATTGCAGGTGACCAACAAGCTGCACTTTACGGTCAAATGTGTGTAGAAGCAGGCCAAGCTAAGAACACTTACGGCACAGGTTGTTTCCTTCTAATGAACACAGGCCAAGAGAAAGTAACATCAAAGAACGGCCTACTAACAACGCTAGCATGTGGTCCTAAAGGTGAGCCTGCATACGCACTTGAAGGTGCAGTATTCATGGGCGGCGCATCAATCCAATGGCTACGTGATGAAATGAAGCTACTGGCTGGTGCAGAAGACTCTGAGTACTTCGCAACCAAAGTAGACTCTTCAAACGGCGTTTACGTGGTTCCTGCATTTACTGGCCTAGGCGCACCCTACTGGGATGCTTATGCTCGCGGTACGATTGTTGGCCTAACTCGTGGTGTTAACTCTAACCACATCATCCGTGCAACGCTGGAAGGTATTGCTTACCAAACTCGTGACGTGCTAGATGCGATGCAAGCTGACTCAGGCATCAAGCTAGCGAAACTACGTGTTGATGGCGGTGCAGTAGCGAATAACTTCCTAATGCAGTTCCAATCAGACGTGCTGGATACTGAAGTTCACCGCCCTGAAGTAACGGAAGTAACCGCTCTGGGTGCCGCTTACCTTGCTGGCCTAGCGGTTGGTTTCTGGGACAGCATTGATGAGCTTCAAGACAAAGCCGTTCTTGACCGCACCTTCATGCCACACCACGACGAAGAGAAGCGTAACCGCCGTTACAAAGGTTGGAAGCGTGCTATCAAGTGTGCACAGGTTTGGTCTGAACTGCACGATGACGACGAAGAGTAATCTAAGCGTGAGTTAACAGAGGAGTACGAATAATCCCTTATTAATCGATTAGATTGTTCGAACCTCAGCAAACGAAACTAAAAAGAGCACTATTTTGTGCTCTTTTTTGCGTTTCAGGCTCAAATTCCATGTTTTGACCAGCGTTTTTGCGGTTTAGACATGATTCCTTACCATCATTACTTCTCTCTTTTCATCAATTCGAGCACAATAGCGTGAGTTTATATTTTCGATTTTGACGCGCTAGAGCCCTTTGCGCGCAGGGAGTGGTAAGTTAAGTGAAGCAGATACCAAGACACCAGCAGATTGTAGATCTGGTAAAAACACAAGGATATGTGAGTACCGAAGAGCTCGTTGAAAAGTTCGATGTCAGCCCACAAACCATCAGACGAGACCTCAATGAACTAGCCGATGGCAATAAAATTCGTCGCTATCACGGTGGTGCAACCATTCCTTTAAGCTCAGAAAACACCTCTTATAACACGCGTAAAGCGCTTAACTTCAACGAAAAAGACGTGATCGCCGACGAGCTGGTTAAACATATCCCAGATGGCGCAACCTTGTTCGTTGATATCGGCACCACACCTGAATCGGTTGCTCGCGCACTCAACAAGAATCATAAGCAGCTACGAGTTGTGACCAACAACATTAACGTTGCAAGCATCCTTCTACCGAACCCAGAGATCAAGGTTATCTTGGCGGGCGGTGAAGTACGTAACCGCGATGGTGGCATCGTCGGTGAAGCGACACTCGATTTCGTAAAGCAGTTCCGCCTCGATTTCGGTATCTTGGGCATCAGTGGCATCGACTTTGACGGCTCGTTACTCGATTTTGACTACCACGAAGTTCGAGTGAAACAAGCCATCATCGAAAACAGTCGCAGCATCTTCTTAGCCGTCGACCACACTAAGTTTGGCCGTAACGCGATGGTTAAGCTCGGTAATATCTCTCAAGCCCACATGGTGTTTACTAATAAGCAGCCACCAGAAGAGATTCTCAACATCCTTAAAGATTCCGCAATACCATTAGAAGTGATCGATACCGCTCGTCCTATGAGCGAATAACTAAACATAAGAGCTCAGTGACGCCACTTTCTTAAATGATTCACGATTCTTTATAGAAAAGTTAATAAAGTAAAACTTGCTCGCTGTCACTGTCGCTTCTATGCTCGAATTAGACTTATTTGAACCTCTGCCTTCATAAGCAGAGGTTTTTTTATGCCCAAATCACATAAAACGCGCATAAACGAAAATAATAAATGACCGCAAACGAAAGTTCATATAGGATTCAATTATGTTCTAAAATGCTCGTTCGCTCAGAAAGAGGTCAAAACCATGAGTGCTCAACAAAATAATTCAAACAACAGTACACCTTCCACTTTAGACTTGATCGTGATTGGCGGCGGCATCAACGGTGCAGGCATCGCGGCAGACGCATCAGGTCGTGGTCTAAACGTTGGCTTATACGAAGCAAATGATTTCGCATCTGCAACGTCTTCTGCCAGCTCAAAGCTTATCCACGGTGGCCTACGCTACCTTGAACATTACGAGTTTCGTTTGGTTTCGGAAGCACTCGCGGAACGTGAAGTCTTGTTAAGAAAAGCACCTCATGTTGCTCAACCAATGCGTTTCCGTTTACCACATCGACCATTTTTACGCCCGGCTTGGATGATTCGCTGTGGCCTATTCCTTTACGATAACTTGGGTAAGCGCACCACTCTTCCTGGAAGTAAGACCGTCAACTTAGCGAAATCAGGCCTACTGAAACCAGAAATGAAGACAGGCTTCGAATACTCAGATTGCTGGGTTGATGATGCGCGTATGGTGTTGCTCAACGTATTAGCAGCAAAAGAAAACAACGCAGAAGTTCGTAACTACTGCCGAGTTGAAAAAGCGCACCGTGAAGGCGGCATCTGGCATGTGACGATCCTTGATGTCATGACCAACCAACGCTTTGAACGTAAAGCGAAAGCACTGGTCAACGCAGCTGGTCCTTGGGTTAAACAGTTCTTTGATGATGGATTAGAGCAGGCTTCGCCTCGTAATATTCGTCTGATCAAAGGCTCACACATTGTTGTGCCACGCATTCACGACGAACCACAAGCATACATTCTGCAAAACAAAGACAATCGCATTGTGTTCATGATCCCTTACCTAGATAAGTTCTCGATCATCGGCACCACCGACCTTGAATACAAAGGCGACCCACGTAACGTCGCAATTGATGATGTCGAAGTGGATTACTTGATTGATATTGTTAACCAACACTTTGTTAAACAACTTGGCCGTGAAGATGTGGTTTGGACATACAGTGGCGTAAGACCGCTTTGTGATGACGAATCTGATTCACCGCAAGCGATCACTCGTGACTACACGCTCGAATTAGACGCAGAGCTTGATCAAGCACCACTGCTTTCGATCTTCGGTGGCAAGTTGACCACTTATCGTAAGCTAGGCGAAGCAGCACTTAAGAAGTTAGAACCACACCTAACCAACATGGGTGCGCCTTGGACAGCCAACAACACACTTCCAGGTGGTAACTTCAGTTGTAGCAGAGAGCAGCTTGCGAAGATGATCCACACTAAATACCCTTGGGCATCTGAAGCGCTATTACTTCGTTACGTGACTCAATTCGGTACTTACACGTGGAAGCTACTGGAAGGAGCAAATTGCGAAGCTGACCTTGGCAACCAATTCTCAGGCGAAGCTCATGGCGTTTATCAAGTTGAAATCGATTACTTGATCAATGAAGAGATGGCGATGACTGACGAAGACATCTTGTGGCGTAGAACCAAGCTTGGCCTGTACATGAGTGAATCCGAGCAGCAAGCAGTAACGGATTACCTGAAAGAGAAGCTACAAAGCAAAGTAGTGAGCTTTTCTCAAGTCGGCTAATTCCACCAGCCTAAACATGGTTCAAGAACATATTTAACAACGAAGCTTAGCGTCCCCCGCGCTAAGCTTTTTTATATCCACCCTATTTGCAAAACCTTAGTGCTAACTGAGTTTGTCTATATCTACGGTTTCTTATATCCAAATATTCTTATGCGTTCAGATAGAGACTGGAATGCAGAAACAAAAAAAAACTCCCGAAGGAGTTTTTATTGTCTAAACCTGCAGTAACCGTTTAGCGATCTAACGATTTAACTTAGCTATTCAGCAAAACAACCCGCTAGCTAGGCAATTAAACGAGCATGCAGTGAATCTTTAAGCTCAGAACGATCATGTTTTAGTTGGTGCATCGAGCCGTCATCAATGGGTGAATCTTTCAGCTCTAGTTTACGAATCTCTTTATCAAGGTTGTCGTATGTCTTCATATCTTCTGCAAAGCCATCGTCAGTTTTAGCAAGCTCAGCAATTTTGTCTTTCATTTCAGGAAATTCGTGAACAAGAGAGTGATTTTCACCTAGCATAGAAACCTCTTAAGTTGAGTAAAGTGATTGGTAGTACACATTCATTATTTACCTTAGCAAGGGACTCAAATCACAAATGAGATCCAGTACACAGCCTAGAATATAGACAGTTTAGATTCACAAATTTACAACATAAATCGGCAGGGATGCGTTGTTTTACATAGAAGAAAGCCTCACGTAATCGCAAGGCTTTGTAGAAGTGAGTTCTTTATAAGAACAGTGACAGAAATGATAATAACAGCAGCTAAAAAGTATTTTCAAAAAAGGATTAGCTGCTACAACCACCAGAATGAACTCGATTCATTTGATCATGTGAAGGTGTGTCAGAGCCTGTCGATTGACATCCTGCCACAAACAATAGCGTTACAGATAAGATAAGCCATTTCATAATTAATCCTCTTTTAGTCATGACTAAAGCATAGTGCTTGAAAGCGCGGATACCTCAGTCATTAACTAAAGCCTTACCTGCCGATAAAGCCTTAGTTAATGAACAAAGCATCGCTTCATTAATTAACGACCTGTCTTCGTGCAAAAAACTTTCACCAAACGAACAAAAAACAGTCACAACTCTCTCTAAGCTTCACAAAAACCAGCCTTCCGATTCCTTTTGGTTATTACATAAATAACATCAATTCATTTCTAGAATCACCACCAAACCGATACATTAGTGTCATCTCCTAATGACGACCTCAAGGTAAACGATATGAAAAAGACCATTTTAGCAACACTGATTACCATCACATCAATGCAAACAATGGCAGCAGTTGAAGTAACCGACGAAAACTTCGCTCGTGCAGAAAGCGACCTTTACTTCACTCAACAGTTAGAGCATCAACCGGTTAATGTTTTTGAGCATAATCGCGAAAACGTAACGGTAGAGAACCAAATGATTATCCGCTCTAACACCGACCTGCTCTATTCAACCGCGGTTGTCGATGTCTCAGAAGGCGCAACATTCAAACTGGCGGAAGGCGATGCGTACCAGATCATGCATATCTTCAATAACAATCATGATAACCACATGGCCATTTATGGTGGCGAAGAAATTTACATCGACTCAGAAATCGCAGGTTCAGACTACATCTACATACTGATGCGAACTGCAACAAGTGCTGGCGCAGATGAAGCGCATCGACTGCAAGATGCGGCGGTCATTAATGCGAAATCAGCTAAGCCTTTTGAACCTGCTTCAGATTGGGATGATGCTTCTCGAGATAACGTCCGAGCAAAATGGGAGAAGCTAGTTAATGACATCAAGACAGAAGAAGCCTTCACACCAAACATCACAGCCACATCAGATAACAAGCAGTTTATGATTGGTACTGCAGTAGGTTGGGCTGGTATGCCGGCAGAGCATGCTGTGTATACGTCACGAGCGGGTACAGGTAAAACGGAATGTGCAAACATCACGTTTGAAGCACCCTCATTACGTTATGACGAAGGCGGTTATTGGTCAATTACAGCCTATTCAAGCCAAGGTTGGTTAATGACGGACAACAACAGCGCTGATTCAACGACATCAACACCCAATAAAGACGGTTCTTACACGATCCACTTTGCGCCAAAAGGGCAAACCTGTGACGCTGCAAATAACGTAATTGAAGTAAACGATGATGGCTGGAACTTTGCGGTTCGTGCATACCGTCCTAGTGATGAAGCGGTAGCATCAGGTGAGATGCACAACTTCCCACAGGTCACTGCTCAATAGCGGGGAATAACGACTGAATTGCGAGTGATTAGTGTTAATTAACTGGCAATAACAGCTGCTAACAATAACAGCTACTAACAATAACCTAGCCTCTCATTTGAGAGGCTTATTGCTTTTCTTTTATGATGGTTTGGGAGGTAGTGATAATTTTTCGCTTAAGCCATTGATTCATCGGGTGCATTCTCTTGTTATGAGATTCCACCAGCACGATTTTTTTGAGCTCTTCCGGTGCATAATCAGGAAAAGAGAGATAATCGAACTCTTCATTAAGATAAAGAGCAAGCTGCTTGGAACACGGTAGAATCATGTCACTTTGTTTAATGACCTCTAATAGCGTGTGCAAATACGAGCTTCTTGCTTTCACTTTAAGCTGCTCTGACGACAAATGCTTGGCGATATAAGGCTGAATATCATTCCACCCCGGTATCACCAAACTCGCGTATTCCGCTTCATCTATCTCTTGCTGTGAAATCACTTTGCCAGCTAATGGATGGCCGGTTTTAACCAACCCGACAAAGTCATCCTCACCGATAATCTGATGGGTAAACTGCTTATTCGTTTCGATTGGAGAAAAGTTGATAGCAGCTTGTATCTCGCCATCCAACAACTTTTTCAGCGTTTGAGAGCCCCAATTAACAATATTGACTTGAGCATTGGGCGCTTCTTGAATGAGACCAAGGCATAAACGCGCACCAAGCCAGTTCGAGATAAAACCGTTAATCGCAATCGTGATGTTGCCTTGATACTCGGCAGGGTCAAAGCTTGGGGTTTCAAGAATCACGTCGTCTAAGCTTTCCATGATCATTGGCAGTCGTTCACCAAGCTCTAACGCACGTGGAGTTGGCTTCAAACCGGAATGGACACGAGTAAACAATTCGTCATCAAAGTATTCTCTCAATCGCCCTAGTGCTTTACTCACTGCGGGCTGACTCAGCGCTAATTTATTGCCAGCAATGCGAGTATTTTGGGTTTCTAGCAAAACCAGAAAAACGCGGATTAAATTGAGATCCAATTGTTTCATAGTTACCTGTCATTAAAGTTTGGTCAGGGAGATATTTAGCCGTCTGGCGATAAAAGCTAACTTAGCGAATATCTCTCTCATTATGGCTCATTTGACGATTGATTCGCTTAACGATCTTTAACTCTTTCTTACTATCTAGACAAACTAAACAATAAATCATCATAGAAAAAGCGGAACTTCAATTCCTTAAAGTTCTGCTTTAACAATCCATGACTGCTTACGCTCTGCGCTTTTTGAAGGCGTGCCAGCCAGCGCTGAAAATTGTTTTTAACACCACACCTAATGCGCTTAGTTTAGGGTCGGCATTCTTGCCAGAGGCGATGCGCCACATTTGATGTTCATACCAAACCAGCCCGACCATCGCCATCCTGTCTAAAGCGGGCTTTCCTGTGGTTGGCACCGTTAGCGGCATACCGTGGCTAGGGTTTTCAATTAACTTGTTAGGGAAATCTGGATCAACCGCCATTGTGCGCGCAATACCAATAAAATCGGTCGCCGAGGTGTTTAATGCTTCATTCATTGCTTGCGCGGTTCGAAAACCACCCGTGACCACCAGCGGTGTGCTGACGAGTTTTCTCGCCTTCACCATGTAATCCATAAAATACGCTTCACGCTTTACTGTGCTGGCCTTGATTGATTCAGCCTTATTCTTTGAACCCATCATTGATGGGCTTTCATAGGTGCCGCCGGAGATCTCAATCAAGTCGATACCGTTATCACTCAATGTTTGTACAACCTGCATCGACTCTTCTTCAGTGAAGCCACCTTTCATGAAGTCGGCGCTGTTGAGCTTAATCCCGACGGGGAAATCGTCACCGACCTCTTTTCGAATCGCACGATAAGCCTCAAGCACAAAACGAAGTCTGTTTTCGAGTGAACCACCCCATTTGTCTTGGCGTTGATTGTGTCTCGAAGACAAAAACTGACTCACGAGATAACCATGAGCACCGTGGATCTGCACACCGGTAAAACCCGCTTGTTTTGAAAGCTTTGCACTCAGCGCGAATTTATCAATGATTGCAATTATTTCCTTCTCAGTCAGAGCTCGTGGCGTATTAAAGCCTTTTTCTAATCCGCGCTCTAAAGAGATAGCTGAAGGGGCAACTGGGCTATCACATAAGAATTTAGGGATTTGCTTACCTGGGTGATTCAGTTGCATCCATATCTGCGAACCATTCTGTGTTCCGGCACTCGCCCACTCACGAAATACGGTTAAGTCACTGTGCTCATCTAACACAACGTTTTTAGGTTCACCAAGCGCACCTCTATCGACCATCACGTTGCCCGTCATGGATAGGCCAATTCCTCCTTGAGCCCAACGCTGGTAAAGCGTGACTAAACCTTGCTTAGGGTTATGATGTTTATCACCTAGCTGTTCACTCATTGCCGATTTGAACAGGCGATTTTTGATCACTTGGCCATTAGGAAGAGAAAAAGGGTCGTTGAGGCAGATCGGATTCATGCGCGTGGTTACTTTCTTTGGTTTATATATTCAGTCCAGTATGCCCTATTTTATTCTACAGTTCTGAGCATTTAACGCCTATTTCGAAGCAAGTTTCGCTCAATAAAAAATGCCAGCGGCATAGCAGCTGGCATTAATCGATTATAAACAAAACCTTAAACAGGCGATTTAAGTCATCACTTTATCGTGGATTTTTTGACCTTAGTAAATGGTGTCGATTTCCATTTATCTGTTCTTACCTCTTCACCGGGCGTGTACATACGTAACACTGAATACCATTGATGATCGGGGATAGGTAAGAAGTTAGGATCATCTTCATGCCCTTTTACATCGCTACTCATGTAAATGGTGTAGCTGCCATCAGCATTAGGCGTTAGCGTTCTGTCTCCACGGGAATGACGGTTTAAGTCATTTTTCTCCATCAATCGGGTTTCACCACTGTAGGCCGTGTATGACCAAAAACCACCCTCTTCTAGCGGCGGCGCATCGAAGGTCACCGTGTAATCATACTTACTACCATCGAGCGCACCACCTTCACTATCGAAGAAGTCACCGCTGTACATAGTGTGTTTTGCAGGCAGCCCCCATTGGCCCATTAAGGTGCCGTAGGCGTGCTGAAAACTTGGAACCTTGGTCATTTCATCGCGAGTGCCTAATACGTCACGTGAATCATCAAAGCCCGCATTAATGATTCGTTCCAGTCCGTCTTTTTGACCAGACTCGATCATACTAAGCTGCTCTGCCGTAAATGGATGATTGGCTTTGCCTAATTCAACATCTCCTAAGCCAATGTACTCGAACAGTTCAAGCAGCTTTTGGTCATGCGTCTTCATTGTTCCTTCAGACAGGATGAAATTGGTTCGTTCGACCCAATTAGAATCTTCAGGGTCTGGATACTCGCGCTCAATAGGAACTGGCCCTTTCTGACCTAAGTATTCCGACAACGTCCTAACATTCCATTGATCCATTAACTTTTGAGCAGTTGCAGAATCGTCACCGCCAAGGTCCATGATTCGACCCATCATTTTGACCAGCGGGTGCTCGACATAGATGACTTGATCGACACTCGCAGGCACTTCACCTTTCCACCCTTCAACTGCATACATGAAACTGCCGCCTTTTGTGCCTCGCTGTGGAGAGCCAAAAGCCGAGTCAGTAAAGTGCTGCATATTCATGGTATGGAACAACCAGTATCGATTGTCATCATGGTCTGGAATCGTAACGATGACAGGCTCTGCTGCTAGATCCATCCAACCCATCAAATGTAACGTGTCATTGTTAATCGTCGGGTGCGCAGTGTAAGTGTCGTCAGCAAGTATTCGAATATTTTGGAATCGATTCAAAGGGTAATCTTGCTCAACGACGGTTTTGTAAAAGTATTTGTAGGCTTCATCTATCGAGTACGCGTACTCATAGGCAAGTTGTGCCAATAGCTGATTATCCTTTTTGAGCGACGCTAAACTCGCCATCTCAATGGGTAGAGTTTCCGTCTTGATCTCCATTGCTGTTTTTGTTGCCACAGATGCGCTCGTCGCGTCCACGGATTGGCTCGCGAGTACCGGAGACGGAAGTGCAACCATGAAAGCACAAGTCAGTGCTGCCGCAAGTATGTTTTTTTTCATCATTTAATGTCCTAACTAAAAACGAGTACGGAAGGTGATCCAAGTGTTGTTGTCAGTATCACCACTAAAAATGATGATGTTGTCACTATCGACCTTGTAGCCCAGCTGCATTTCAGCAGAGAAATCTCGAGTGTTCTCACCATCTAACCCGTAGGTGTATTGGGGGGCGAGTAGAAGATAAAATTGGTCAGCAAAATCGTACTTTAGATAGTTGATACTGCTGATGATTTGCGTGTCCTCAAACTTATTCTCCTCCTCCCACATTTGTCCGTACGTTATGGCGCTATAGAGTTTAAATTTGTCGCTTAACTTGAATGCTTGCATCACACCAATAGAGGCGTAGTTCGATGTTAGATCGTCGTTGGAGAAGTCGTGTCCAGCATCAACAAATAAGCCGGTGCCCGTTTTCTTATTGGGTGTGAAGAATCGTGCTCGATAGTTTTCAAAGTTGTTTTTGCCTTCCAGCTTACCCAACACACCCCAATCGCCACGATTCACGCCAAACTGGAAGGTAGCGCCAAGCCCTTTATTGCCCGCAATAATTTCACCTCCCGTATAAACAGCCATTGGATCAGCCATGTCACTGGCAGGTTCTTCTTGAGCGGAAACGGAAAATACAAAGGGGATAAGCGCAAAGATAGAGAGTGTAAAAGTGGAAAAGGTGCCCGTGAGCAGACGTAACGGTTTCTTCATATTATTGTCCGATAGTAAGGTGCGCTTGTTACAGCACACCTTGTATTAGTCGTATTTGGCGTTAGTCAGCAACCACTGATTTGTCTGCCATACCAATACCACCGGCTTTCTGTCTTGGTGGAAACGCTTTGAGTGACTTCTGATATTCCGCCGCTGATTTTTGTAGCTTTGGTAATACCCAAGACTTCTCTTTCATCCATAAGAACCAACCACGAGTATCAGGGCTACGCTCGTAAGGATCAGCCTTGATGTTGATGAGCATCCCTAGTGGCCACTCTTCAGGAGGCGCAATCCACTCCGTTTTGGTTTTTAGGTGCACTTTCCAATCATCCACTCGGAACGCATTCAAATCTTGCTCGTTGTAGAAGAAGAACTCATGACGTTGACTCGGTTCGCCTTTGGTCAACATATCCAACTGGTTATAACCATCCAAGTGAACTTGGTAACGCTCGCCATTTAACTCTTTTCCATCTAGCAGCTCTTGCTTAATGTCGCCTTCACCCACTGCAGCCATAATGGTTGGCACCCAGTCTTCAGAAGTCATGAAGCCATCGGTGTATTCACCTTGAGGGATTTTATCTGGCCAGCTGACCAGCATTGGTACACGGAAACCGCCATCCCACGTCGTGCCTTTTTGACCACGGAAAGAGGCAGAACCACCATCAGGCCAATGATCTAGGTTTACGCCGTTGTCTGAGGTAAACAAGATTATCGTGTTATCAATTTCACCAAGATCTTCTAACTTATCGAGTAATACACCGATCTGGTCATCAAGTTCAATCAAGCCATCGTAATACGTGTTGATTTGGCTCGCGCCTTGGTATTCCGGGCGCACGTGCGTTTTTTGGTGCATACGAGTCGGGTTGTACCACATGAAGTAAGGTTGTTCGTCTTTCTCTGCTTCATGTCTATCGAGCCAATTAGTAGCAAACTCCAAAAATTCGCCATCAACGGTTTGCATGCGTTTAGAGCCTAAAGGACCTTTATCTTCAATCGTTTGCTTTCCAACCACACCAAACCTTGGGTCTTCTTGCATGTCCACACTCTCGGTAGCGACAGTGTGAAGAACATTACGAGGGCGACCTCTGAAGTTAGGATCTGTTGGGAATTCCGGCTGTTCAGGCATCTCCATAACATTAAGGTGGTAAAGGAAACCGAAGAATTCATCAAAGCCGTGCACCGTTGGCAGGTGACTATTGTTATCGCCTAAGTGACTTTTACCAACATGCACGGTCGCATAGCCTTTGTCTTTCAACATTTCGGCTAGGGTTGGATCTTCTTTTTGAAGGCCAAGTGAAGAGCCCGGCTGACCGACAGACGTTAAGCCTGTTCGGAAAGGATATTGACCCGTGATAAAGGCAGATCGCCCCGCAGTAGAGCTGCCTTGTGCGTAGTAATCGCTGACCATCATGCCGCGTTCGGCAATTCGATCAATGTTCGGCGTATCCACCGCGCCTAAACCGCGGTGGTAGGCTGACAGATCTGTTGGGCTCACATCATCGAGCATGATGGCAACCACATTGGGTTGGCTCGCTGCATGTACGTTGACGCTCGCCAGTACCGAGAGCGCCAGAGCGGATTTAACAAAAGACTTATACATTTATAACCCTCATTCACTATGAGTAAATCGCTGAAGTCACAACGAAAATTGTGCATGTCTCAGCGAACCGTTGTTGAGGTAAATGGTATAAGAAAGACGCCAAAAATGGCTTGATAGCCACTATTACGATTATTAATAGTGGCCGTTAGAAAGGGGAGTTATTTAAAAGGAATAGTAGCGTGACACTAGGATTGAATAATCGACGTAATTTCTTTTTGAAGCCAATCCGTGAACGGGTTATTGCGGTTTGCTTGATGGGTAAACAGTGCCAATTCTCGACGATAGGTGTCTTTCAACAGTTCCGGCGGTAAGTCGATACAACGATAACAGTGATCAAGCAAATAGCGGCATTTCGACGATGTTATATAGATGAAGTCGCTGTCCTTAACGACTTCTAGCATCAAATTCATATTGTTACTTCTGAGCCCGATGTGTTTATCTAAGTCATATTTTTTGATCAACATTTCCGCCTTGGACGGCTGAATGTAACCAGGGATCATATTGATACAGAGTGGGTATTTCAGAATGTCCTCAAGGGAATTACCTTGAATTGGGTGGTCAGCTCTTAACACCAACATGAACTTATCAAAGCCAACTGGGCGCTCAGTAAGGGTTTTATTGACCTCCATGGGAAGATAGCTCACTCCCCAACACATTCGGTTGGTCTCTAGGGACTGGACGCCGTTTTCTAACCAAGGTGAACATTGAAACGTCACTTGCGGCGCTTCTTTGGTCAGCTTCTTGATTAATGGCACACCCACAGGGATCAACAGCGGGGAAGGCAACATGATTTGAACCTCCCCTCTTAAATCTTCCAACCCCCACTCATCATTGGGTATGTAAAGGTTATCTAACTGCTCTAATAGCAGAGGCAAGGTTTCGATAAGCTTTAAGCATTTTGGGGTGGGTTCAAGCCTTGCTTTATCTCGAACAAACAACTCATCATCAAATTGTTCTCTGAGTTTACGAAGCATGACACTGATCGTCGGCTGACTTACGTTCAAGGCTTTTGCTGCACTCACCGTTTGACGAGTTTCATTAAGCACCAAAATGAGTCGCAGTAAGTTTAGGTCTTTGGTCATGCCCTACTCCAAGTGATTTAGAAAAGTGGAAAGTACGCTGGCGAATACCCTTTTTTCATCGCTTCTACCATTGGCAATAATTTGGGTAATGCGTGACGAAAAAACATCTCATACCCTTGGCACAAATGATTCATCGGACTGCCGTCTTCGGTTGTTGCGATCCTGTTTTTAGGACAACCACCTTGGCAGAGTTCAACAAAATCACAACGTCGACAAGTGCTGTTTAACTCATCATATTTGTTGGTGCCAAACGCGATTTGTTCTGGTGAGCTCGCCATAGTTGCAAGCTTATCACTGTTCATGGTGCCCAATTGATGATCTTGATACCCATAATGGTCACAACTATAAACATTGCCGTCATGCTCAACCATTAATTGCTGCCCACAAGTCGCGCTGTGATGACACATTTGGCTTTGGTAGCCCATCAACACCATTAAACAGTTTTCAAAAAACTGGATATACACTTTGCCGACATCATTGGCGCTCCATGCATCAAACAAGTCGCAAAGAAATTGCCCCCACTGCTCGCCCGTTAACGACCAATCATGCCCTGTTCGTCTGTCTAACTCATGATCGATACAAGGTTGAAACTGCATGTAACCACTGCCATTTTCAACCAAAAACTGATAGATCGTTTTACCGTATTTGTAGGTTTTATTGTTCACGACCGTTAACGTATTAAAATCAACATTGTGCTTTTTAAGGTAAGACACCCCACGCATTGTGCGTTCAAAAGACGACTCGCCATTTTTATCGATCCGAGCGATGTCATTCAGAATATTGGGCCCATCGATACTGATGCCCATCATAAAATTGTGTTTAGCAAAGAAGCTCGCCCAGCGATCATTAATCATGGTTCCATTGGTCTGCATCGTATTCACGACGCGCTTTTTCGTTGCTTTGCTTGCCTGTGCTTTCATCGCCGTTTCATAGAAATCGAGCCCTCTTAACATAGGCTCGCCACCGTGCCAGATAAAATCCACTTGTTGATCTTTCATTGGCTGCGCGTCGATATGAGCACCGACAATTTGCTCCATCATGTCCAGAGACATTGACGATCTTTTATCGCCATCTTGTCTATTGAGATAATAGCAGTAGCTACAATCCAGATTGCACTGAGCCCCTTCTGCTTTAATGAATAAGCTAAAAGGATAAGTAGATGTGTTCATATCGATTCCCGTACTTTTTTGCCAACATATCAACCGAAAATCAATCAAACAATAGCGCCTCAGGCCCCCTACCTGCACATGTCGTCGAGTCGCTTCACCACTCCAAATTAATGTTAATTAAAACAAACACTTGAATGGCAAAAAGAGACTATTAACATCCTTAATATCGGCTATTACACTCCTTAATCTCACTTGCTCATATGATAAATGCCTAATCCTGTTCCTACGATCTAAGGTGTTCCATGAGAAAGCTCCTCTATAAGAAAAGTGTACTGACCAGTTTAGTGTGTTCTTTATCCAGTATTATCGCGATGCCATCCCTTGCCCAACAATCTATTAATCCTGAAGAAGAGCTCGCTTACAACCTAGGTGTTCAAGCATTTATCTATGGTACAGGCCCATTAACCGTGGCAGCGGTTAGGCAAACGACCACATCTGTTGATGCGCCAATGGACAACGCCATGGCACCATTGAATGAGATGGGTAAAACGCGCGTTCTATCCGGACCTCAGGATAGAATTGTACCTACCGTCAACAACGATACGCTCTACTCACAAGCTCACTACGATCTGGATTTATCAGGTCCAATGGTGATTGATATTCCTCGCACCGATAACCGTTATTACATTGTTCAGCTATTGGATGCTTACTCAGATTCGATTGAAGATCTGCATGTGAAGAATGTCGGCGACCAAGGTTCAAAAGTGCTGTTGGTTAACAAAGGATGGGCTGGCGAAGTGCCAGAGGGGATTGATCGTATCGTAGAGTCTCGCACTCCTATGGTTTGGTTAATTCAACGAACGGGCGTATTTGGCGAGCAAGATCTCAATGACGCATTGGTTACTCACGATAAATTCCTCAGCTACCCACTTGATCAACTCGGCGCAGAACACGACATCGTAGAGCTCAAAGCTTCGACAGGTCGCATCCCACCCATGGCGAGGCCTGAAGGGTTAGAGTGGTATTCGCTAATTGACCGTGAACTACGTAAAAACCCGATTCCAGAAGATGCTGCCATCGTTGATCAATTCCAACAAATTGGTATTGGAGGAACGACCCCCTTTAACCCGGAAGCACTAACTTCTGCACAGAAAAAAGGGTTAATGCGCGCGATTGAGTCTTCACAACAGATCATTCAATACGCTGGTCGAAGCATCGGTGATGTCAATAATGGCTGGTCGATGATGTACGAGGGTGGCCGCTACGGAAATGATTACCTGAGCCGAGCGAGCATCAATATGCGTGCGGCTGGTTTGAATGTGCCAGAGCGAGCACTCTACCCAAATCGATACACGGACTCGAATGGCGAGCAGCTGTCGGGAGACAATCAATATCGAATGACCATGCCTGCCGATGCACCCGCTGACGCCTTTTGGTCGTTGACCATGTACGACGCTAAAAACCTGTTCATGGTTGAGAACTTCATTCAACGCTACTCCATCTCGACCAATCGTAAAGATGAGCTGAAATACGCAGAAGACGGCACCTTGCCAATATGCATTCAATACGTAAAACCGTCCGATCCAACGTGTAACTGGCTGCCAGCCCCTCAAGATGACTTCTATCTTCACATGCGCCTGTATGAGCCAACTCAAGCCGTTCTCGACAATGAATACCCATTGCCACAAGTTGAAATACTCTAGCCCCATTTAGGTCAATTAAGTAGATCAAGTCGATTGCCACGGCGTTCTTAGTGTTCGCTCGTGGCAATTCGTTCTATCCCTAAATACATGACTCAAACTGCTAGCAACATAACTCATACAATGAAAATGAGGCTCTATTCTTGAAAACACCTTTCATCACACTGTCTCTGTTAGTAACAGGGATAGTCAGCTCTCTTGCTCACGCGGGAGGGTTAAATCTATCTCAGATTGCGACCACTAAAAGCGTCGGCACGGCAGGCACAGGGAACGTAACCGCGAACGATGCATCCGCCGTGCTCACCAACGCTGCAGGGTTATCGGCTATTGAAGAAAGTGCTTGGATTCTCGGCGTTCAATACCTCGATGTTGAAACCACTTTTGTCCGTGACGATAACTCGGCTTCGACCACAGGAAGCAGCGCGGATGTTCTCCCTCATTTGTCTTACGCATCAAGGCTCAATGACCAATGGGTCGTCGGCGCAGCATTGCATGCAGCTGGCGGCACTGGCGTTGAATACTCACACGGCGTTGGCGCGCACCCTGCTTTATTGATCAAAGAAAACAGCATTTCGGCACTCAACTTAACGTCGTCATTGTCATATCAGGTCAATGAACAGCTGTCTCTTGGTGGTTCTTTGATATTGCAGCACGCTGCGCTTGAAACTCAAGCCTTGAACGGTCTCGAACTCCAAGGGGATAGCCTTGATCTAGGGTTCGGTCTGAGTCTCAATCACCACATCAGTGACAACACACAATTGGGAGTCAGCTATCAGGGCCAATTTGATCACGACCTTTCCCTTGATAACGCCAACGCTTTTGGAATTAGCTCTGAACTGACCTGGGTTCGAAGCTTAAACTTAGGGTTGAAGCATTCATTAAATGAAGACTTAAACCTTCTACTCAGCTCCAACATGGAGACATGGCAAGATTATGATGACAAATACTCAACCACCTACTCTCTTGGGGTTGGTGTGGAATACGCATATGAGGATTGGTTGCTGTACAGCGGAGTGAGCGGTGACACGAGCCCTGTAAGCAGTCAAAACAGAGATGTGTTACTCCCGCTCGACAAACAGTGGCGTATCGGATTCGGCGCTGAGAAGAAGATATCCAATGACTTAAACCTAGGATTGAGCTACCAATACCAAGATTTAGGCCATGGTGAAATTAATGCTGACTCAGGACTATTTCAGCCTTCTGGCAGCTATTCGACCAACAGAGTTCACTTCGTCACTTTGTCTCTTCGCCATTAAAGCGAGATCTTAAGCGTTCCATTCTAGCTTCTAGCTTCTAGCTTCTAGCTTCTAGCTTCTAGCTTCTAGCTTCTAGCTTCTAGCTTCTAGCTTCTAGCAGGAAACAGTACGAAAAAAGGATTGGCTGTGACAGCAATCCTTTTGATTTCATGAATATCATACCGCTAACCAGAAAGGCTCTAACGCCCTTTACGCTCATGGTAATTGTCGTTATTGTGATTCTCTACGCCATCATTACAAGGACTGTCTGAGAGTTATGAACAGCACGATTGAAACTATTCTGGGGCACCGCTCCATTCGTCAATATACAAATCAACCGATTGAAAAAGCACAACTTGATGTGATTATTCAGGCTGGCCTCGCGGCTTCATCATCGAGCTTACTGCAGGCTGTTTCTATCGTGAGAGTGACAGACACAGAGAAGCGCAAACTGTTAGCTGAATACGCAGGTAACCAAGCTTACGTTGAGAATGCGGCTGAGTTTTTAGTGTTCTGTATCGACTATCAACGCCACGCTCAAATCAACCCTGAAGTGAAAACCGACTTTACTGAACTGACCCTGATTGGCGCGGTAGATTCTGGCATCATGGCGCAAAACTGCATGCTGGCTGCCGAGTCTCTAGGTTTGGGTGGCGTATACATTGGTGGGCTGCGTAACAGCGCACAACAAGTCGATGAACTGTTAGAACTACCACAACACACCGCCGTATTGTTCGGAATGTGCTTAGGTCACCCGGCACAACAACCAGAGGTGAAGCCTCGCCTTCCTGCTCATGTGGTGATGCACGAAAACCAATATCAACCACTGAGCCTAGATGAAATTGCCAGCTACGACGATTCAATGCAAAGCTACTACGCGAACCGCTCAAGCAATCAGAAGCAAAGCAGTTGGTCACAACAGATCACACAGAAGCTGTCTGGTGAATCTCGCCCGCACATTCTGCCTTACTTGAACAGTAAACAGCTGACCAAGCGTTAAGCCGTTAAGCCGTTAAGCCGTTAAGAGCTTGCAACAAACCACAGCAAACAGCAGCACAAACAAAAAATGTCAGCGTAATATACGCTGACATTTTTATTTATCCGGAGGCGGCTAGCTTACAGATATTTCTCAATCGGTAGCAATTGCAAAAAGCCTGACTGCATTCGTTCCCACTTACCCGTTTCTGGTTCGCTGTCCCAGCTTTGATCGCCTGAATACCAATACACATCACCGTCTTCCAGTTCCAAGCGCCAGCTATTATCTTCACTCATCGCTTGCTCAATGGTGTCTGCTAACGTTTCAGCAATCTCTTTATTCTCGATGATCAAAACCGATTCCGTGTTCAAGTAGGTAGAGCGCAAGTTGAAGTTAAATGAGCCGATGCTCGCGATGCTGCGGTCGAATACGACTGATTTAGCGTGCAAGCCATAGGCCGTCTCAGGCGCACATTTAGACACGTCTTGAGTCGATGCTTCACACAGCTTAGATTCTGGTTTTAGCTCAAACAGATCGATGCCATGCTCCAACATGTCGTAACGTCTGCCTGCATAAGCAGAATGATTAGTCACCAGATCATTAGACGCCATAGAGTTAGTTAGCGCTTTTATCTCAACGCCCTTGTTGTTCAATACCTGCCATTCTTCAAGCTGACCATCATCGAATACAAGGTAAGCGGATTCCAATAAGATCTCTTGTTTCGACTCGCTCGCTAACTTCCCTAGAAGAATCGCAGTCGCTTTCGGTTCATCAGTATTATCGGAGTCATCAGGAACGGGTTGATCGTAAACAAAACGCGCATTCACCCATGTCATCTCACCAATCACCTCTTTCAGTAAGCCATCAGCAGCCTCACGGTCTAATGGTAATTCAGGATAATTTTGATAATGCGGCACGACAATATTATCTATCTTCGAGAGATCAGGTTGTTCGTCATCACCCAGCATATCGACAGGGTAAGACCAACGGCTGTTCCAGTATTCAACAAAACTGGTTTGGATGGTGTTAACTACCGAGCCCATGACTAATACATCGCGGTCTCGGAAATTGATTTCATCAGAAAGGTCGAAATATTCATCACCAATATTACGTCCACCCACCACAGACAAAGTGTCATCTACGGTAAACGACTTATTGTGCATACGGCGATTTAAACGAGAAAAGTCACCGACAAAGCTCAACCATTTACTGAAACCACGGCGTGTTGGCGTTGGATTGAAGATACGAATCTCGACATTAGGGTGCGCATCCAGTGCCGACAACAAACCTTCACGTTCGTTGAGGTTGATATCATCCAGCATTACGCGAACCTTCACACCACGCTCGGCCGCGGCTAACAAACGGCTGGCTAAGTAACTGCCCGATTCGTCAGAGTTCCAGATGTAGTATTGAATGTCGATGGTGTGCTCGGCACTTTCGACCAGCGCTAATCGCTGTGCCAAGGCATCCCAACCAGACTCTTGCAGACGAACCGCAGTGGTCCCTTGCTCTAAAGCTTCAGGCTGAAATTCATTGGTTAGAACCGATAAAGAACTAGGTGCAGGAGAGGTTGGCGGTTCTGTCGGGTGATCGATGCCTTCAGGAAGTGAAGAACACCCACCTAAAACGGCGATTAAGATTAACGTTAAACTGATGCGTTGGAGCACAGGCATGTATCTGACTTCCTTTTCACGATGACGTCTTTAGAAACTTTCCGTACAGCTTTTCAATGAACAAGCTATTCCGATCTATTCATTGATTATTACTGCTAAATCCTGAAATTTATAGGTAATTGTCGACTATAAATTAGAAGCCCGGTCAAGATCACCCACAAATCACTTAAGTTGGGTGAGTGCCAAACAGTATAAACTCAGCGGCTTTTCGACCATTTCAATGGTGAGTTCAGTTCGGTCTGGGTTGCAGTTCAACGCCAAAGCATAGCCGTGTAAATAATCCACCAGCAAATCCAACGCGTTTTGGGTTTGCTCTTCGGTTAACGCTAGCGGGCTCAACACCGCTTCAAAACGTTCACTAAAAACTTCCATCGGCCCGAGGGATTTCATGGTCAATAAGGTCTCTAACAAGCCTCTATATTCGTTGAGCATCGACAAGTAACTCACGCTGAGCCGATATAGGTTATCTCGCCAGTCTTGATTCAGCTCTGGCTGTGCCACTTCTTCAATCATGGAAACCGTGATTGCCTCAAGCAGATCGTTTTTGTTTTTGAAGTAATGGTATATGGCCATCGCATCGACCCCGAGTTCTGTCGCCAACCCTCGAATACTTGGTACTTTGCCACTCTCTCGCATCATGCTTTTAGCAATAGTGAGAATTCTCTCGGCGCTGAGTTGGCTTGATCCACTCTTTGGTCGACCTCGTTTCTGATCCTTGACAGTCATACCGTCACCTCTTAAACTTTATTTCTACACTGTAGAATATTTTAATTTATTACCGTGTAGATGCCAAGTTTCTCATCGATATCGGGGTTAAAAATGTCAAATATTGTATTCATCGCAACCAGCCTTGACGGTTACATTGCAGACAAACAAGGCGACTTAGATTGGCTGCAAGCGATTCCAAATCCAGACGGTGACGACATGGGTTACAACGCTCATACCGATCGTATCGATGCACTGGTCATGGGACGAAATACAATGGACATGGTGTTGAGCTTTGGCATTGATTGGCCTTACAGCAAGCTAGTCTATGTACTGAGCAACACTTTAAATGAAGTACCTCAAGAACTTGAAGGTAAAGTATTTTTGATGAAGGGTGAGCTTAAACAGATTGTCGCGGATTTGAATAACAAAGGCCTAAATAACTTGTACATTGATGGCGGCATCACCATTCAAAACTTCCTGAAAGAAGACCTGATTGACGAGCTGATCATCTCGACCATTCCTATCGTGCTTGGTGGTGGATCCCCGTTATTTGGTGACTTAGTGTCTCCGGTCGACTTTACGTTGAAAGGCGTCACGACGTACCTTGATGAAATCGTGCAAACTCATTACTTACGTAAGCGTTAAAGCTGTTGTTGCTCTAAGGCCATGAAAGGATCAACACCGAAAACATTGTTCACGCGACGTAAGCTTTACCGTCTCTACACAAGCCTCCCCTAAAGTAGTCCCCTTTATCGTCTCTCATTCTTGATGGTAGCTGGATATTATGAAGCTTTTGGTCGATCGCACTGGTGAACAGTTTTTAAAAATTCTGCAAGAATCGGGAGACACGCTGACGGCTCAATTCATTATCAATGAAGGTAATCGAAAGGGTAAGCCGTTCCAAGATAACTTGAGTGGATTGTTCCTCACAGGGTGGAAGCTGCGCACTACTTCAACCGCCATCGGATTAGAACGCTTTAAGCAAGGCAAACTTGAAGATCCCAAAGTGAGTTTCGCATTGCACCAACTCTACCCGCTCGGCCGAGATGTAAAATTACCCTCTGGCGATATCGCCACAATCGCGAGTTACGCCAATACCCATACCGATGGCTACTATATGTTTGTGCGCCTCAACGATGAATTAACCCGACTCAAGATTACGCCCGATTGGGAACTGCAACCTTCCGCTCAAAGATTGGCTCTGCCTTATTACCCAGCCCCAAGAACTAAAGAAGAGCTCGACAACATTGACGATTTTGATGCGTGGGCGGGCGGTTTTTAAACACTGAAAGTCAGTAAACGCTATTGAGATCACATCCACCTATCGAATCTCAATACAACAATATGTGCTCTCTAAACATTGATACGAATACCCGTTCTCAAACGATGCAAATAACGGTTTGGCTGTGTGCTGCTAAAGAGTGTTTCATTCTTTCCTACAAGCTCAAACGGGGCTGAATAAAGTCAATAAACGCCGAGATACGTTTAGAGACAGAGGACGACTTGTAATAAACCGCATTCACTCGCTCTCGGTCTGTGTTGGCAAGTTTGTCTTGTTCCAGAATAGGGATTAAGCGACCCGCAGCCATATCTTCCTGCACCATAAACCCCGACAGACAAGCGATCCCATTTCCAGCTAAGACTAGTTGACGCACGGTTTCACCATTACTGGCTGTCACAGTAGGCGCGACGTCACTTTGGTTTGGTAAAGGCCAATGGTTAAGCACTTTGTTCCCTGCAAAACCCACAATTTGATGTGAACTCAAATCTTCAGGTTTGGTGGGCAGCCCACGCTTAGCGAGATAATCAGGTGACGCCACAATATGGAGTAAACTTTTTCCTAACGGGCGCGCGTGCAGTGTTGAGTCGGACAACTTACCGATTCGAATCGCAACATCGGTTCTCTTTTCGAGAAGATCAACGAAGCCTTCGTTGGAAGTGAGTTCCAACTCAATGTCTGGGTAAGCCTCTTTGAATGACTGCACCAACGGCACTAGCTGATGGAATACGAATGGGCTGGCGGCATCGACTCTTAAACGACCTTTAGGCAACTCACCGCGCGACACGATTTCTTCTTCCGCGCTCTGGATCATTTGTAATCCCACCCTGACTGAATCGACAAACTGCCGCCCTTCCTCCGTCAATTCCACGCGTCTCGTTGTTCGGTTGAATATTGAGACGCCGAGTTGCGACTCAACCTTACTCACCGAACGAGATACCTTGGCGACTTGCACATCCAACGTCTCTGCTGCCGCAGAAAAACCACCAGCATCGACGACGGTGAGTACCATTTCTAAATCATCTGAACGGGTTAACATGAGGCTCCTTCGCTATCTTAATTTTGTTTAATGTCATCACGCTTGTGCTCATCACAGCTCAAATCATCTGAGTCTTTTCGATCTCATCAGCTTAATCCAATGATCGGCTAACTCTCCAATTATTGCAAATAGCACAAAGGTTATTTGTTAATGATGGCATTTTTCACAAATATATTTTGCTAGATAATCCTCGCCATCAAACGAAGCGCTCCTATTGCAGCCAAAAGCTGCCCCATTTTATCGCGCTCGGTATTTAACAAAGAACAGTAAGAGAGATGATTATGCCACTAGCATTACTTGCATTGACGCTCAGCGCCTTTGCCATCGGAACCACAGAATTTGTCATCGTAGGCTTGATTCCTACCATGGCGAGCGACTTGAATGTATCTCTGCCATCGGCAGGCCTATTAGTCAGTTTATACGCGCTTGGCGTTGCTATTGGCGCACCAGTATTAACGGCATTAACCGGCAAATGGAATCGTAAGGCGGTGTTGCTGACCGTGATGGCATTGTTTGTCATTGGTAACTTATTGGCGTGGCAAGCTCCGGGCTATAACACGCTGATCGCCGCACGAATTTTGACCGGCCTCGCCCATGGTGTGTTCTTCTCGATTGGATCGACCATCGCGACAGGTTTGGTTTCAAAAGATAAAGCAGCC
Organism: Vibrio sp. 10N.222.54.E6; assembly: GCF_041473955.1. Classification (NCBI taxonomy): domain Bacteria; kingdom Pseudomonadati; phylum Pseudomonadota; class Gammaproteobacteria; order Vibrionales; family Vibrionaceae; genus Vibrio; species Vibrio sp. 10N.222.54.E6. Next base: position 87,574 of record NZ_JBFRTD010000012.1, read on the forward strand.
AGTGCCATTGCGATCATGTTTACGGGTTTAACAGTTGCATTGGTAACCGGCGTACCACTGGGCACTTACATCGGCCAAACCTTTGGCTGGCAAGCGACCTTCTTGATCGTTGCTCTGCTTGGTCTTATTGCTCTTATCGGTAGCGCTATCTTGGTTCCAAGCAACCTTAAGCAACCACCTGCGGCGAAGGTTTCGGCACAACTAAAGGTTCTAACTCAACCACGATTACTGTTGGTTTACGCTATCACAGCACTAGGTTATGGCGGCACATTCACAGCCTTTACCTTCCTTGCTCCAATACTGGAAAACGTATCAGGGTTTGATTCGAGCTCAATCAGCCTCATCATGTTGGTTTACGGTGTGTCAGTGGCGGTGGGTAACATCTGGGGCGGAAAAATGGCCGACAAGATGGGCCCGATTAAAGCGTTGACCGTTATCTTCTCTGGTTTAGCCGCAGTACTGGTGGTATTCAACTTTACCGCAGTAAACCCTTACGCAGCTGTTGCTACCATTTTGGTTTGGGGTGCATTCGCATTCGGTAACGTTCCGGGGCTACAAGTGTATGTTGTGAAACTGGCTGAGAAATACACACCAGACGCAGTCGATGTCGCTTCTGGGTTGAACATTGCAGCCTTCAACGTCGGTATTGCATTGGGCTCATGGGGCGGTGGTTTGATTGTTGCGAAATCTGGATTAATGAACACCCCTTGGGTAGGTGCTGTGATTGTTTTGATCGCTCTTGTTCTGACTCGATTCAGTGGTGCGTTAGATAAGAAGCAAGCACAACAAGCTGTTCCATCTAGCATCTAGCATCTAGCATCTAGCAAGGATAGAAAAACAAAGCCCGAACCTAGGTTCGGGCTTTGTCATTTACATCTGATTATTGTCCGTTATCGATCGCTTTCAGCACTTTACACGGGTTACCGACTGCAACCATATTGGCTGGGATATCTTTGGTTACCACACTGCCCGCGCCAATCACGCTGTTTTCGCCAATGGTGACACCGGGGCAGACAATTACACCACCGCCAAGCCAAACATTGTCGCCAACATTAATCGGTGTGCCAAACTCAACACCCTCTTCAACTCGGCCTTTCACATCGAGTGGGTGGCCTGCGGTCAGGATTTGAACGTTCGGACCAAGCAGTACATTATCGCCAATAGTCACTTCAGCCACATCCAAAATCACGCAGTTAAAGTTAGCGTAGAAGTTCTTGCCCAGCTTGATATTCGAGCCGTAATCACAACGAAATGGAGGTTCTAAATGCGCATTTTCACAGCCTGGAATCAGCTCTTGCGTTGCTGCTTCCCATTCGGGTGTGTCAGGAATACTGTTATTGAGTTTTTGAAGTACCTTACGACACTCGATACGAGCGGCATAAAGTTCTTTATCCCAAGCCTGATAAGGTTCGCCTGCTAGCATTTTTTGTTTTTCTGTTTTCACGTTACTTACCTGTTCTCGCATTACTTAGCTATTTTCATATGACTTAGCTAGTTTCACATGACTTAGCTAGTTTCACATGACTTAACTGTTTTCACATTACTTAACTAATGGTGGTCAATTCATCGACCAAAAACGCAATATCGCACATCTAAATAACAGTGAATAAGGAGTGTTTTAGCTTGGTTTAAGAGATGCGCAGCTCGTCACTTTTTGTAGGTGAAATATGAAATTCTAACAGTGCTAATTTAGCTTCGCTATCGAATCACGTAACACCAAACTGCCGGTGGTATTGATGGTGGTCGCTTGCTCTGTTTCACCGACAATTTGCAGGATCGCCTTTTGCGTCATTTGCTCTAATGGCACACTGACAGACGTTAAGCTTGGCGTTAAAAACGCCCCCACTTTGCTGTTATCAAAACCGACGATAGAAACATCTTGAGGCAATGAATATTCCAGATCCGTTAACGCCTTAATCGCACCAATCGCCATGTCATCGTTTTCCGACAAGATAGCAGTGAATGTTGTTTTGCTTTTTGCCAGAGCCTGAGCCGCGTGATAACCGCTCTCCATCGTCCAATCACCTTGAACAACCTTGGACTCATCCAATGCAATACCCTGTTTAGTTAGCACATCTTGATAGGCTTGGTAACGCAACTCATCGGTCGAAGAACCGGCTTTACCACGAATCACTGCAATATCGGTATGGCCTTGCTCGATGATGTGCTCAACCATCAAACAAGCGCTCTGATAATGGTCGGTGGTAATGGCATGATTAGGCTTCGACGGCATTTCTCGGTTGAGTACCAGAATCGGTGTGTCAGTACTTTCGATGATCTTTGCAATCTCGCTTTCGGTTAAGCATTGCGGATAGATGATGATGCCCGCGCACTTCATATCCAGCAGGAAGTTGATCGCCTTTCTTTCGTCTTCAGCGCTGTGTTTGCCATCGGTGATCACCAATTGGTGGTTCGACTTTTCGCTATAAGAAGCCGCGTGATACATCAAGGAAGAAAAGTAAGGGCCATTGAACAACTCATTGGTGATTACAAAGCCGATGAAATTGGTCTTCTTGGTCGCCAATTGCTGAGCCAACAAGTTCGGTCGATAACCTGTTTCTTGAATCGCATCGAATACCTTTTTCACCACATCTGGGCGCACGATGTTCTTGCCATTTAAGACACGAGAAACGGTCGATTTAGATACGCCTGCGCGGTTCGCGACATCAAGCATGGTTACCATTCGCTTCTTTTCCTTTATAAAAAATTAGCCGACATAGGCCGACTAATTCATTGCAAAATGACAGCTCACAGTTCACATAACTGCGCTGGGAAATGCATTCTAAATAGTGGTACCGTTAGATGCAATCACGCCTTTATACCACTCGAACGACTTCTTGCGTTTGCGTTCTAGTGAGCCAGATTGATCGTTGTGCTTATCTACGTAAATGAATCCGTAGCGTTTTTTCATCTCGCCCGTGGTGAATGAAACTAAGTCGATACAGCCCCAAGGGGTGTAGCCCATCAAGTCAACGCCATCAATCGCTACGGCTTTTTTCATCTCTTTGATGTGGTCACCAAGGTAAGCAATGCGGTAGTCATCATTAATGCTGCCATCTTCTTCAATGGTATCAACAGCGCCAAAACCGTTCTCAACAATAAACAATGGCACTTCATAACGTTCATACAGAGACGCTAAACAGAAACGTAAACCTGTTGGATCAATTGGCCAGCCCCAATCGCTAGACTGGATAAATGGGTTATCGACCGAGTTCTCATGACCGCCGTCCATCGCTTCTTCGGTTGACTGATGCGAAGAAGAATCCAAGGTATTCGACATGTAGTAGCTAAAGCCTAAGTAATCCGCTTTACCTTCTTTCAAGATTTGCTCATCTTCTGGCTGCATTTCAATATTGAAGCCTTTGATTGCCCAGTCACGCTTAGCGTAATTTGGGTAATGACCACGAACCATCACATCTGAGAAGAAGTAACGATCACGCATCGCTTGCTGTGCCACCATGATATCTTCTGGCTTTGAAGAACGAGGATAGAAAGGCACCATCGCACACATTGCACCAATCTGAAGTTCTGGGTTGATCTCGTGACCTTTCTTAACCACCAAAGCACTTGCAACAAACTGATGGTGAACCGCTTGATACATGGCTTCTTGCGGCTTTTCACATTGCGGGAACTTAACACCAGAGCACAACCAACCGAAGATGTCTGCCGAAGTGTTCATCTGGTTATTTATCTCGTTAAACGTCATCCAGTACTTCACCTTGTGCTGGTAGCGTTCCATTACCGTAGTCGAGTACTTAACGAAGAAGTCGATCACTTTTCGGTTCATCCAGCCGCCATATTCGTTAGCTAGGTGGTAAGGCATTTCAAAGTGACTCAGTGTTACCACTGGCTGAATATCGTATTTCAACAGCTCATCAAACAAATCATCGTAAAACGCTAAACCCGCTTCACACGGCTCGGCTTCATCGCCATTTGGGAAAATACGCGTCCAAGCAATACTGGTTCGGAAGCACTTAAAGCCCATCTCAGAAAATAACTTAATGTCTTCTTTGTATCGATGGTAGAAATCAACAGCGACTTGGTTTGGGTAGTTTTCGCCGTCGATCACGCCGTCAGTGATTCGACGTTGTACACCATGAGCGCCCGCTGTTAAAACATCAACAACACTGACACCTTTACCATTCGCATCCCAGCCGCCTTCTAGTTGATGTGCTGCAACCGCACCACCCCATAAAAAATCGTTCGGAAATTCGTTGTTCATACCATTACTCGCTACAAGTTATTCGTGAAAAAGATCAGGATTAGAGAGCTCATTACAGCCCTGAAACCGATTTCAATAAAAGCAAAGATACAGATTGAAACCGGTTTCAGCAATGACTAAACGATCTTTTTCTGATCGAACTACAGACTAATCAAAAGTCAGCGTTACGATCAGTGCTCTTCAAAATATTGATCATGTGTGTGTTTGCTAGATTGGTCTTGAGTTCCGGGATAGAACTGAACCAAAGTCTGATCGGCTAGTGTGAGGTGAATCCAACCCTCTTTGACTTTCAGCCAATTGGTGCCGTTGGTCTCGTAGACGGCAGGAAAAATGCCCCAGCCTGATTCTGATACCTGCAACTCTTGAAAGCGATTAATCGGAGTGAGTTTATTGCTTCTGAAGTCAGCCTCGGAGTAAACCAACAGAGGCTCGATAGCATCGTTTGGCTTAAACTCATAACAGCTTACAGAGGCTGAAGTACGATCAAACCACTGGTAGGGTTGTGCGCCTGTTAAATCATAGACCGTACAGTCGTTAAATTGAATGGCCCACTCTTGGTGAGCTTTAAAACCGAGGTAACCTATGGGTTGTGATGGTTCAGGTTTCGAGTCCGTCTCCTGCTCATACACCGGTTCTGAGGTAGCACATCCCATAAGCCCAAGACTAAAAAGGAAAGTCACAGCAAGCTTCATCATTGTCATACCTCAGTTCCGTTAGTAGATGAGTAACTCAATTAAGTCTCTACATTAAACGGTAAGTTCCAAGCGATTACCATCAGGATCGAGCACACAGCTCTCATAATAGCCATCACCTGTTCTTCTTGGGCCATCTAAGCGCTCATAGCCGTCTTCGACCAAGCGTTGAGTCAGTTGGTCGACCGCTTGTTCCGAACCTAGTGATATCGCCATATGAATGAAGCCTGTGAACTGGTCATAGATATCGTCTTTCGATTCAGGGACAGAGAACATTTCCATGATCTCTAAGCGACTACCGCTTTCAAAAGACAAGAAATATGAATAGAAGCCTTTGCTTGGATTGTGATATTTCTGGTTGGACGTTGCACCAAAGTAATCCTCATAAAAACGTTTAAGCACTTCGAGTTGTTTGGTCCAAATTGCGATGTGTTCGATCTTCATTTTTATCACCTAATGTTTACATATGACACTAGATTACTCGTCAGACAAGGAAGGATAAACAGAACATAATTCATCAAAAGTGTTCCTATTTAATAGTCAGTTCCGTTATCAAAATGCCAACAATTAGCTGCACAGTATTGGTATCTATGTTTGTGTAATAGTTATCTTTCCTCCATAGTCAGGTTTTACACAATCAGAGATTCAAACTGTGAGCTTTTTAAAACTGATACTACTTGCGGCTATATGGGGAGGCTCGTTTCTTTTCATGAGAATGGCGGCCAATCCATTAGGGCCCGCAGTCTTGATTGAAGCGCGAGTTCTGTTTGCAGCACTTACTCTGCTTTTAGTTTCTTTCTATTTAAAAAAGAAGCTCTCTTTTCATGATCACGCTAAACACTTCTTCATTCTCGGGCTGTTTAACACCACACTTCCTTTTTTGCTTTTCGCTTATTCCGCGCAGACACTTAACGCCTCGACACTCGCCATCTTGAACTCTACCGCGCCAATATGGGCGGCAATCATTGGTGCGATATGGACCAAAACAGCACTCGAGGCGAAAGTTTTATTGGGACTTGGGATTGGGGTAACGGGAGTTGGCGTGTTAGTCGGTTGGGATGCGATGAACATTGGCCGCGAGGCTATGCTTCCTATCTTTGCAGCAGTGATGGCGGCCTTTAGCTACGGAATAGCGTCAAACTATACGAAACAAGCCCCTAAAGTTGAGGCATTCAACAATGCCCATGGCAGCATGTGGGCAGCGGTGTTGCTGGTTTTGCCATTTGTATTCTTTATTCCGATGAGAGAAACACCCGACGTTACGATCACTACATCGGTTATCTTATTAGGCGCGGTATGTACTGGGTTAGCGTATCTACTTTACTTCAATCTCGTCTCTGAACTCGGCGCACCTTCAGCCCTGTCCGTGACCTTCATCATTCCGGTATTTGGTATTCTCTGGGGTAACTTATTCTTAGATGAAGCAATTGGCATCAATACGATTGTTGGTTCAATTCTGGTTATCACCGGCACCATGTTGGTGACAGGAATGTCGCCAATGAAAATGCTCAAAGCCGCTCGTCAGAAACGCGCACAATAAGTTGATTGAATCCAAAAAACCTAATTAAAACCCTCAAGTAACAGAGACAAAAACGGCCTCCAAATGGAAGCCGTTTTTCATTGAATCGTTAACAGCTTTGAGAGCTCGTCATGTATTGTTGAATCTTGGTTCTTAACCATTGATGTGCCGGGTTTAAGTCTGTTCGTTTATGCCAAATCATATACTGTTTCATGGGCAATACCTCAAAAGGCTGCTCGAGTACTTGCAGTTGGAATCGCTCCGCAAACTGATTAGCAAAACCTCTAGATGTACTACCAACACAGTCGGAGCCAGAGACCAACACACACATCGTCATCAATGAATCACATTCGGAACTGACTTTTCGCTGCTGTATCGGATTTTTTGTAAAGTAATCCGCGGTGTAAAGGTGAGAGCGACGCATTCTGAAGGTGATGTGTTTCTCATGATAATACTGCGCTTCCGTTACCGATCCATCAATCCTTGGATGCCCTTTCTTGGCGATCAGCACGAGCTCATCTTCAATCACTTGCTGGTTCATATAGCCATTCACTTGTGGGTAGTGAATATCGATCGCTAAGTCGGCTTGCTGCATGCTCAAACTCTGCAGCAGATCTTCTTCATTGCTTGGCACCATATTGAATTCAATTGAGATGTTACCAAGCGTCTCGTCCTTTTCCACAAGGGGCTGAAGCTTGGTTAAACCGATCTCGTTGACCAAAATTCGAAACACATGATGCTGCTGATTATCGAACTGCTTTAGCGTGCTGACCGCGCTGGTTATCCCGTCCAATGCGGGCTCTACACGTAACGCCAACTGCATCGCTGCATTGGTCGGCGTTATACCTCTACCCTCTCGAATAAAAAGGTCTGTACCCAATTGTGCTTGAAGCCGTTTCAAAGCGCCGCTGACTCCAGGTTGAGTCATACCAAGCGATTCTGATGCAAGCGTGATCGACTTTAATCGGTACACTTCTAAGAACACGCTCAGTAGATTTAAATCCAACTTTTCCATGTCGCTCACCGTATTCTCTCTATCAATGTCGTCTTATCAATCATAGGTCAGGTTTTATCTTCGTTCCCTAACCATAGTACGACTCAATACATAGCTAATCGTGATGTGTTAACTAAAGCTTACTTTATTTTTTGCTATATGTCTTAGGCATATAATTTCCTCAACGAAACGAAATCCCGAATTGAAGAGGCACCTATGACTCCATCACGCACTTTCAAAAATGCATCACTGTTCCTAGCAATCTCTCTTGCGTTTCCTGCTATTGCAGCTAACCATGACCACGCACACTTTAGCGATATAGGCGATCAAGGTGGCAAAGACGCGACTGAGATGACGACGAAAGCAAACCAAGAATTCGCGAAAACGCTGAACTTCGAAGACACTCGCGCGTTCGACAATAACAACAAAGGGTTGATCGCGAGCTTCGATCAAGAAACTGGCGATATTATTCGCAACAGCTTCAACTTCATAGACCCTAGCGTGAACAATGCCGATCAAGCACCCGATTCAGTAAACCCTTCGCTTTGGCGTCAAGCCGTGCTGAACCAAGCTGCTGAAGGTTTGTACGAAGTTGTCCCGGGTAAGGTTTACCAAGTACGTGGTGCCGATTTAGCGTCTATTTCTTTCATCCGCAGTGACAATGGTTGGATTGCTTACGACGTTCTTCTCACAAAAGAATCCGCGGCTAAGTCATTAAAGTTCTTCAAGAACAACGTGCCTGATGGTGGCGACTTACCTGTCGTAGCGATGATTTACTCACACTCACATGCCGATCACTTTGGCGGTGCACGAGCAATCAAAGAAGCTTACCCAGACGTAAAAGTGTACGGTTCTAAAAACATCACTAAAGAAATCGTCGACGAAAACGTACTGGCAGGTAATGCGATGTCTCGACGTACCGCTTATCAATATGGCGCAACACTGAATCGTCATGAGCACGGTATTGTGGATGCGGCACTCGCGAAAGGCTTGTCGACTGGCACCATTACTTACGTATTGCCGGATTACGAACTTAACCATAACGAAGAAATTGAAACGCTGGTTATCGATGGTCTAGAGATGCAATTCATGGATGCATCAGGCACTGAAGCGGCATCAGAAATGGTGACCTACATTCCGAGCATGAAGGCACTTTGGACTGGTGAGCTAACGTATCAAGGCATGCACAACCTCTACACATTGCGTGGTGCAAAAGTACGTGATGGCTTGAAGTGGTCTAAGAAAATCAACGAGATGTTGGTCACTTGGGGTGAAGATACCGAGGTGCTATTTGCCTCTCACTCATCGCCAATTTGGGGCGAACAAGAAATCTCTGACTACCTAAAAATGCAGCGTGACGCTTACGGTTTCACTCATAACCAAACACTTCGCCTTGCGAACAATGGTGTTGTTCTGCAAGACATTGGCGACGAGATCTACAAAGTCCTGCCAGACAGCATTCAACAGTCTTGGCACACCAATGGTTACCACGGTACTTACTCTCACAATGCTCGTGCGGTGTACAACATGTACCTTGGTTACTTCGACATGAACCCAGCCAATCTGAACCCACTACAAATTCACCCAGAGTCAGTTAAGTTTGTTGAATACATGGGTGGCAGTGACGCGGTGATTGAGAAAGCGCAGCAAGATTTCCAAGAAGGTGAATATCGCTTCGTTGCAACGGCACTGAACAAGGTTGTCCAAGCGGAACCTGAGAACAAAAAAGCGCGTGGTTTACTGGCCGATACTTATGAACAGCTAGGCTACCAATCAGAAGGCGCAGGGTGGAGAAACATCTATCTAACAGGTGCTCAAGAACTGCGTATCGGCACACAACCGGGTGCACCAAAAACGGCTTCTCCGGATGTATTGGCGAACATGACCATCGAAAACTTGCTGGATTACTTAGCGGTAAAAGTGGACTCATTGAAGGCGCAAGACACGCCGTTTACCATGAATATCCAATTACCTGATGTGAAAGAGTTCTACTACGTAGAGATGTCGAATGGCAACCTGAACAACATTCAAGTGAGCGAACTGCAAGATGCCGATACCACACTGGTCATCAACAAATCAGATGTATCAGACATCGTACTGAAGAAAACGACACTCAACCAATTATTGGAAGATGGCCAAGCGGGCGTGAAAGGAGACAAAACATCGTTGAACAAACTGCTGTCTTCATTGACAGAAGCTGACACCTCTTTTGAGATTGTTCCTCGTCCAAACAAAGGCGAAGAAGTCGACGCTGAGTTGTACCAAGATTCACACGAGCACGCTCACTAAGCAGCTCTTAGGTAAAATAATTACAACGTCAAACTGGCCTAAATAGGCTGAAACAAGGCTAATACGACCAAGCCTCAACCATTAAACTGGTTGAGGCTTTTTTGATTTGAGCTTTACTCGATATCAAGAAAATAAAATGAAAAGCCACACCCTTGTTTCACGGTTTCTCAATCGTAATACACATCCGTACTTTCTATATCTCAGCATGTGAAGTAGTAGAAACTTTGTGCAATCAAACTTTGTTATAAAAGTTGTCCGGACTCTTTATTCAAGGAAGGAAGATGCGAAAAAAGATCATGATTACAGGTGCGACAGATGGTATCGGTTTAGAGACCGCGAAAATGTTAGCCCAACAAGGGCATCACATCCTTATCCATGGACGTAACCCAACAAAACTCAGCAAAGTAGAAGCCGGCCTTTCTCGATTATCCAAGGATGCGATTATCGAAAATTATGTTGCTGATCTCTCTTCTCTTTCTGAAGTTAAAGCCCTCGCCAACCAAATAAAGTCGAAGCATGAACAGCTCGATGTACTCATTAACAATGCTGGCGTATACAAGGTTTCGGAAGTCACCACCTCAGACAACCTTGATGTACGTTTTGTTGTGAACACCATTGCCCCTTATTTACTGACTCAAAAGCTGCTACCACTTTTTGATGCCAACGGTCGCATCGTCAATCTATCTTCAGCCGCTCAGTCATCGGTCGATCTCGAGGCACTTGTCAGCCCAAATCCTGACGCTTTAGATGGCCCCATCTACGCACAAAGTAAGTTGGCGTTAACGATGTGGTCAATCCATCTAGCGCACCAATTAAGAGATCAAGGGCCTCTAATCATTCCCGTTAATCCGGCCTCATTTCTTGGCAGTAAATTGGTTAAAGATGCGTATGGTTTGGAAGGTAATGACTTAGGGATTGGCGCTGATATCTTATGCCGAGCCGCACTATCGGAAGAGTTTTCTAACGCTTCAGGGAAGTATTTTGATAATGATTCGGGGCTATTTAAAGCCCCTCATGCTGATGCATTAAATACGGGGAAAAATCAGAAACTGATGACGACTCTCGACCAGTTACTTACAGAACTGCTCTAGCCAATGCCACGCTCACTAGTCAGATACAATGAGAGCTCCGTATTTAGGAGCACTCCACAACATCAATCTGTATTCAGCGCAGCCAACAAAAACTCCGTACTTACGCGAGCATGTTGCTCAATATCTTGTAGGTTTGGTTTTGGCATCCCCATCAACACGCCGCTTCTCAAGCTTAATAGCATTCCCGTCCAAAGAGTAACCTTAGTGGCGACATCTTCGGTATCAAACCTATCCTTGAAAAACTGAGCGAGTGCAATATCGGTTTCGTTTTCACCTACCGACATAAAGCTTTCCAAGATAGCGGGAGACTTACCGCTTTCTGCAATCAATAGCTTCAACGTAGCGATATGTTCGTCCGACAAATGAAACGCCAAAAAGGCCGTAGCGAACCCATACAATGCCTGATAATTATCAGAGATTTTTAACTGCTCGACAGAAAGCTCATCAAACTGAGCCCCCATTTGCTGCAATGTCGCTTTGAACAACACATCTTTTGATGAGAAATATCGATAGAGCGTTTGTTTAGTCATCTGGGCTTCGCTTGCGATCACATCCATGCTCGCGAGCGTAAAACCTTCAGCTAAAAAAACAGCTTTAGCAGCTTTTAAAATCGCGAGTCGTTTCTTCTCTTTGTTCTGCTCAATCTTACTCATTACTTCATCCACCCCAAAACAGAGATCATACTTTAAAGTATGATTTGTGTTGACTCAACCAATTCTTAAAATCATACTCGCTGGTATGATTTATTGGTAATAGATAATTGGATAGAGAAATGACGACAATGAACCTCCCTAAAACTGAAGCAAGAAGCACACGAACCCTCGGCTTTACCCTCGCGATCGCAGGTGCCGTGTTAATGAGTATTGATCCAATCTTCATTCGTTATGCCGGTGTCAGTGGATTCGATACTGCCTTTTTGTTCGGCTTATTCAGCGCGATCTCGATGCCGATTTTGCTTAAGTTCAACGACAAACGCGGAATACGTAAAGCTGTGATTCAGAGCGGTTGGCCATTGTTGGCTGCGGGTATTCTTATGCTCGGCAGTGCCTCAGGCTTGGTGTTCAGCATTAAGATGACCTCGATTGCCAATACCTTTGTGATCCTTAGTGCCGCCCCTGCTGTTGCCGCTGTTTTCAGCTGGTTGATCTTGAAAGAAGCCACTAGTCGATCGACTTTGGTTGCCATTGTTGCGGTGATGATTGGTATTACGATTGTGGTTTCAGGTTCATTTTCTTCAGGCAATTGGATGGGCGATGCGTTGGCGGTATTCGCAGTGATCTGTTTATCTATGATGTTTACCTTGCTGCGTAAATATCAAGACGTCAGCCGATTGGCGAGTGTGGGCCTAGGTGGTTTGTTGCTAGCGGTTGTGATGTTTTTCTTCGCAACGCCATCAAGCTACAGCGTTGAAACGTGGTTAATCATGGGCATGATGGGCTTGTTTACGGCACCTGTCGGCAGAGTGTTATCTATGGTCGCAACGCGCCACATTACCGCGCCAGAGGTATCAATGACTCTGATGTTGGAAACTGTATTAGCACCAGTTTGGGCGTTTATCTTCTTCACCGAAATTCCGCCAACGACCAGTATTATCGGCGGTGTGGTGATCTTGATTACGATCTTCATCTACACCTTAGTGACCATGAAAAACGATGACAAATAAATCGATTAATAAAGAGATAAATAAAGAACTAAATAGGAGCTGAAGATGTCTGCAGAACTGCAATTTATTGGCCGAATTGCCACGCCTTATCACTCGGCTTCGGATTGCCCGAATAATATCCAACCGGACAACGGCCCTCTCGGTGAAATCAAGTTAGACAACGCGTTTCAGCCGGGTTTACAAGGCTTAAACACCGGCGACCACATCTTGATCTTGTATTGGTTAGAAGGCGCGAATCGAGATGAACTGATACAAAGCTGGTATGAAGAAACACCGACCAAAGGCACCTTCGCACTACGTTCACCGCACAGGCCAAACCCAATCGGTGCCGCCGTGCTACCGATTGAAAAAATCGAGAATGGCACCGTAACCGTGAGAGGCTTGGACTGCTTGAACAACACACCACTGTTGGATATCAAGCCAGCGATCTATAAAGAGAAGGGATAAGCGAGAAGTTGGCCTTCCTAAACCCAAAGCGAGCTGTGCGTTAGCCAAAGGAAGGCATTACGCATACTTGATGAAAGCTTGGCTTAACTGCTGAAAGAGTGAATCTACGTTGGGAAGGCTCGTCAAATGCGCGGACAAGGGAGTATGAACTTGCGCATCCACCACGGTTGGATTTCCACAAACTTGATTATAAAAATTCACGGCCGCAACGATGTTCTCTAGGTCGACATCCAACAAGATACAAGCTTGCGAAAGTACGATTTGGCCGCCCCCTTGTTTAAGCAATACACGTTGTGCAGTACCCACTATTTTTTGTTTATTGATATTGAGGTTGTAGTCACCATCACAATAAGAGCCAGGAGTCGCGTGTACATCCACATCGACACCTAGTTCTTTAAAAAACAGGGTTAAGACATTGCACAGATGTAGATACGCTTTTTGGATGTTGTAAGCTTCATCACGAGGCCAATGGTAGATGTGCGACAGGTTAATGATCCCCGGCAATTGAGGAACGGGAGCGCCACCTGTTTTACGCGAGGTAAGTTGCCAGCCTTGTGCCGCAAGTTGCTTTCTAGACTCTAACGTCACTGGCCACTTTTTACCCGCAGGCAAAACAAGTGTCGGCGTTTTTGCTTGCCAAAGCATTAAGGCTTGCGCAATTTCACCGGCCTGTATTTGCTGCAATAACTCAGCTTCTTTTTCAAACGCACGATCAACATCAATGTGCGGGTAACGTACGAGTTTATTCGTTAACTTCAATGCACTTTCCCTCTACAGATTGTGGTGACCGACCATTTAACGCTCTGAAATGGTTGATGATAGATAGGGCTATATGGGATGGAAACAGCGCCAAAATTTAGCTATTGGCACTATAGTTGTTTGTTAGGCAAAATTTACAGATACGCACCGACTACTGACATACAGTGCTGAACCGTGCTTTCTTTTTCACCGACTGGCGCGACATAATGAATTGCCGATTCAGCATCCGCCCTACTCGACAACTTGCTAATTACCCAGGTAGCCAAGTACTTTGATGACAAACAACCACCTGCTGTCGCAAGATTACCTTTAGCATAAAAGGGTTGGTCTAAAACGGTAACTCCTGATTCGACAACCCAAGGTTTCGTTGTTAAATCGGTACAAGCTGGTATTTGATGCAGTAAACCAAGTACTGACATGAGCAACGTACCTGAACATTGTCCACCAATTAACTGAGTTTCAGGGTTTAGCTTTAGCCTTGAAAGTATATCTCTGTCTTTCGCAATATCGCACGTTAGTGCACCACTGCCAAATAATACGACGTTGGCTTGGTTAGCAAACTCGAGAGGCTGTTGAGATTTGATTGTCACTCCGTTCATTGAAGTGACGTATTGAGATGGACTCGTTATTTGCACATTCCAACCGGCGTCTTTCATGCGGTTCAAAATGCCCGCAGCTATAAATGAATCCAGTTCATTAAATCCGTTAAAAGTTAGTACAGCAATATCCATATTTATTCCTATTTGCCTAACGCCTGCATAACACGTTTGCTACCATGCAGATTAAGCTCAAATTTACCACTTAACACGGTAAACTCAAAGAAACCCAGAATGCCGAATGTAGCAAATCGTATTGATGCATTTGTTAGCACGTTTCATCGCGGACTAATAATAATCTGTGTTCAAACGTCGGATATATTTTATTTAATAAATCGAGCGTCATGTTAGTTAATTTGACTAAATCTTTCTCTGCGTGATCTTCATATTTAGGTCGAGGCAATGGTACACGATGTAGTCTGTGCAACGGATTCAAACATGTCGTAAAAACGGTATCTCGAACAGCACACCATTGCCCATGAGCATACGTTGAAGGCCATGAGTAATATGCATCGTATATATCTTTACATTTGCCTATAATCGACATTTTTCTCAGGTCGATTTTAGCCCAATTGCCTAGTTCAATATCTTGAAAATCCATATAGATATCTTCATTAGCTAAACTTTCAATTTGTGATTTTTTCAAATATTCAGGCTTATCCTCTAAAACTTCCTCTAGCTTAATAAATGTTAATTTTGCTTGGCTTGACCCATATGTACGATATACATCCCACATTTTCTTATCATTAGTAGCAACCAAGTATGAGAATGTAATATATAGTTCAGCTAATACTCTTAATGAAAATTTAGATGTTACCATTATCCCCGAAGACAATAATCCTTCCCTAGAGATAGTTAACGCATAAAAACAAAATCCAAATGAAGCATCCCTTTTAGCCTGTACATGTGTAAAAGTATCAGTTTCCACAAAGTGCTGACTAAGCTCACCCCAACAACTTTCTATACTTTCAAGTGTTTTTGTAATATTAAATGAAGCTTCATATTTAGCTGGTGACGAAATAAAACAATCTGTTTTATTTTTACATTCAGCCCAAAACGCTCTTGAATATATTTCTTTATCTGTTTTATAACTATCATTTTCTAATACCGTATTACTGATCGACATTTCAGTACTTCGGATAAATGGCCTAACTTTTCTTTGGTCTTGATAATATGGATATTCTTGAAACTCTTTATATTGTTCTTCATTTTGTAGCACTAACATACCTGAATTTACACTCGGTAATAAATACGCCCATCGACAATCAGTCGCTTCTTGTGACTGATGATCTAATAATAGAGCAGTAGTTTGTGCTAAAACTTTCCAATCTTCTTTTTTAACATCAACCTCTCCACAAAATTCAAGCCACTTTTCGCGCATTGGTAGACAATCTAACAATAAAAGTGGTCTCAAAGCTGATTTTGATTCAGGGTGTAAACTTAAAACATTAAAAAATTCATTTTTTAATGTTTTATCAATAATAGAAAGGCCATAAAGACCTATTCTTGGCATTTTCTTTTCACCTTCGTCAATACCTTTATGCTCCAACCCTAGCTTAGTTCCAATTTCTCTGAAAACCTCTAGGGCATTATCTCTACTAAGCCCATTAATCAATAAACCAGCCCACAACATACAAGGAAGACGGTCATTAACCCAAGACATAGAGTTTCGGTTTGGAATTTGATTAAATGGAGCAATTAAACTACTTCCTTTTTTTTGATGTGAGTCTAATTTTCCTTTATTTTTTTTCTTATTAGCCATTACAACTCCAATTATTTATAATGTAAAAGAGCAATATCAGACCTCAAAGCTGAACGAAAATTCGTACGTGCTTTCCAAATTTTATCTGCTTGTATTTTGGTATATTTTTCACCATCGCCAGGGTTATTTCCCAATTCTTTTCGTAGCGAATAATATGATTTAATTACATCCTTAGATAAAAACAATCCTGCTTCATTTTCTGCCCATAAATTTAACTCAGTTAACACATTAGCTTGCAGATCTTTTGAAATAATTAGTTCAGGAGCTTTTCTTTTCTGTATTTTTGAAACGATTAAAAAAGCTTTTGGATATAACTCAATTCGCTTTTCATACAACTTTTCAGTAAACTTATTTTTGATTTCCGTTTTAAGTTTTTTCTCAGCCATATTGTTTTGATACACATTCGTAACAAAACTAATCAAAGCAACAAAAAGTGATACGCCTCCTGCAATAATCGCAGTCATTAATTTTTCTGAAATTTCCATACTACCCTTTTTATAATTAACTTAAAAAACGTGCTAACGAATGACATGGATTCCCCCTACCGAAGATCTGCCACACTTATGTGGTACTTAAATGCATCGGAGGCACCATGTCTGATTATTCTTATTTCTGCGGTATCGACCTAGCTAAAAACCACTTTAGTCTTCATGCCGTAGACCAAAATGGTAAGGTCATACTTCATAAGTCAGTAACTCGCTCTAAACTACTGACTACAATAGCAAATATGCCACTCATGCGTATAGGCGTTGAAGCGTGTGGTGGTGCACATTATTGGGCAAGAACACTCAATACACTCGGTCACGACGCCCGCATTATGGCCGTTAAATACGTAATTCCTTATCGAACTAAGGGAAAAAACGACCTTAATGATGCTGTTGCCATATGCGAAGCTGTTCAGCGACCATCAACTCGCTTTGTACCCGTAAAATCCCCCGAGCAACAAGCCATCTTATCGGTACATAGAATGAGAGAGCATTGGGTTCGTGAACGTACCGCGCTTATGAATCGCATGCGTGCCCTACTCTCTGAATTCGGGTTGGTCATTCCTGTTGGCCGCTCTTCGTTAATGAAACAGGTTCCCTTAATGCTGGAAGACGCAGAAAATGAACTGCCACACCTCGCAAGAACGGTGATTGCCGATGCTTATCACCACCTTGGAGAATTGAATCAACGTATCGCCGATACTGAACAAGTCTTCGATTCTTTTGCTAAGGTCAGCACTAATGTTCAACGAGTGATGAAGGTTCGGGGCATTGGACCTCAAACCGCGACTGCGATACTCGCTTCGATAGGCAATGGCACTCAATTTGATAAAAGCCGTGATTTTTCTGCTTGGCTAGGACTCGTACCAAAGCAATATTCGACGGGAGGAAAGCCTCGCTTAGGTCGAATAACCAAACACGGCGACAAATACTTACGAACACTATTAGTTCACGGGGCAAGGACAGTCATTGCCAACCT
>NZ_JBFRTD010000013.1:0-3131 GCF_041473955.1 Vibrio sp. 10N.222.54.E6
GGGCTAATGCGAATACGCTACTATGGCTTTTTAGCTAATGCTGTACGGGTAAAAGCGATAGCGGAAATTAGGCAAAGCTTACGAAAGCGACCCGTAGAGAAATCGGAAGTGCTGAAAGAGAAACCTTGTTGTCCGAACTGCCATAGCAACAGCATGGTACTCGTGTGCATCAATATTAGACCTAGGATAGTCGTTTCAGAGCACCGACTGACCTAGTTGTCTGATTGTAATGAATAAAATTATCGTTGTGTTATGGCGAGAGAGGGGCATTGTTCGCTTTTAAAAAGATTATGCAACGGGTATAGTCGCAGAGATAAATTGGTGGCTAGAAGTGGAAAATGGACGGCTGATGGGGTACCAGTCTTAATGATAAGAGTGGAACGTAAGTCAGTCCTAAAAAGCAAACTCCATAGATAGAAGCGGCCAAGTCCAACAGGTATTTATCCATTGTGCTACGACAACGGATAAATACTTAAGCGTTAGAATTTTTTGGAGGCTTCACCACGTGGATGAGAAATTAAAAGATATATTTTTAAACATTAATGATTGGCTAAAATACGCGGAAGCGAAATCTGCGACTTTGGTTGCAGGTAATGGAGCCTTGATTTTTGGGTTGGCAGGAGTTTTAAAAAGTTATGAACTGCCAAATTTGCTTGAATATTATGGTTATTTTTCAATAATACTTTGTATTATATCAATGGTTTTATGTTTACTATCTGTTGTTCCATCGCTTTCGATGCCTTGGGAAAGTAAACCAGAGGGAACAGTTCAATCTGATAATTTACTTTATTTTCAGGATATTGCAAAATATACGCCAATCAATTACCTTGGCAAGTTATCAAATAAACTCGAACTCAATGAACAACAATTTACTGGTTATCAAAAAGATTTAGCCAATCAAATTATTATCAATGCGGTAATTGCTTGTAGAAAATATAGCTATTTTAAAGTTGCAATTTGGTTTACTGTCACTGCGCTTATTTCCCCTTTGGGTTGTCTAGTTTTATTCGTATTAAGAGTTAGTAAATGAAAAAAGATATTGATAATAAAGTTAAATCTATAATTGACGATGCATTTGAAGTAACAGACATAAAGTATGTCCCGGATATTGATAATACAAGCTTAACTTTTGGTAATAAGGGGTTACGATTTGAAGCTACAACACTGTTCATCGATATGAGAGGTTCAACAAAAGTTTTAAATAATCATAATCGAACGACTGTTGCAAAACTTCATAAAGCTTATTTTCATACAATTGTAACTATTGCTAAAAGTTATAGTGGGGAAGTCCGGAGTTTTAATGGCGACGGAATGCTAGTCTTTTTCCAAGGAACTACTAAGAGAAGCTTAAGTAATGCAGTAAAAGCTGCCATGAAAATGAAATGGATGCTTGCTTCTCCGAAGTCTGAGGTAAAAAAGAAAATGGAAAAATACTCTACAGTCGAATTTGGTATTGGGGTTGATGACGGACAAATATTATGTGCAAAAGTTGGTATAGCAGGTGCGAATAATAGGGACTTGGTGTGGATTGGAAATGCAGTAAACAAATCTGTGAAAATTGGTGATCAACTTGATGGAAAAATAGGTATATCTTCATATGTTTATAATAATCTGCTAGATGATGTCAAATATGTTACAGAAAAAGACTTCCTAGGGAATGATGTTCAAAAAAATATGTGGGTTCAAGATTCCTTTACATATAATGGAGAAAACCATATTTGTTATACTACGACCTATCAATGGAGTCTCGAATAAAATTCTAACAAATGCATCAACACGATTTGCTACACTCGGCATTGTCAGTTTGCCTTTAGTTTCAGTGATTAAGGCGTTAAAATCCAGCTAGGTCTGTATCGTAGCAAACGTGTTCTGCAGGCGTTAGCTGCAATTCTTTATTTGAGTATGGTTGAATGGATAAACAAAGATTATTTGAATTATATGAGAAACTCTATTTTCATGAAATGGAAGTGCGTGAAAAAATCACTGGCAGAGTACAAGTTACTTTTGCTCTTGTAGCTACAGGCTATACAATCCTTAGCTATATGCTGAGAATGTTGGATTTTACTAGTAATAAATTTGCTGTGAGCACGTTTGTAATATGTACAGCTGTCACATTTCTAATTTCATTTGGTTGTCTGTATTATTTAATTCGAGCATTTTGGGGGAATACTTATAATGGCATGCCGTCTCCAAAAGAAACGGATGTTTATAGAGAAGAATTAATTCTTCATCGTCATCAAATTGCACAGTACAACATGGATTATCCACAAAACCAACAACCAGAAGTTATTGTCGATGAGCGTATTTCTGAACACCTTTACAGTAAATTTCGCGATTGCTCTACTCATAATACGGCAGTAAATGACCGCAGGTCTGAGCAAGTACATAAATCATTTAAGTGGTTGTTATTTGCTTCTATACCGATGTTTATTGCAAGCGTGACATTTATAATATTTGACTTAGATGTGTTTTCACCAAGAAAAGAAACATCTATCATTGATCAGTCGGTAGTTAATGCTTTAAACGAAATTAAACATGAAATTGTTATTTTTACAGATTTTTATAAAGGAGACCAAGAAATGCCTGAAGTTGAAGATAACTACGTACCGCCACCACCAGCTGCTCCTCAAGAGCCAGATGTTCGTCCATTAGTAGAAAATGATAACTTACCAAGTGCAGGAGAATAGTATGTCAAATGATCAAAGTAAAAATTCACCGCCGCCGCCACCTAAACCACCAGAGGCTCCACGTGTTCGCATGATTAATGAAGACCTCACTAAAAAGAAAAGCAGCTAACAATCGCATCAACACGATTTACTACACTCGGCAATCTCAGTTTGCCGAGTGTTTATCGTTTTAAGGCGTTAATATTAAGTATAATTGTTTAGTAGTAAACGTGTTATGCAGGCGTTGATATGACCCCCCACTGTCAATTAAAAACGTAGAAGTTTCGGCTCCTGTATTATCAGAGCTTTTCTTGTTGCTTAGGGGATAGTGTTACCGCATAGATGAAGCAAGTAATGTCGTCGGTTCTCATGCTGATATACGTGGATTGCTCATCGTTTGATGAGTAGAGCCTACCTTACTTGTTCCGTCGTGGCACCTGTCTTCAGTCTATGCTCGTGGTTCAA
>NZ_JBFRTD010000013.1:3578-155393 GCF_041473955.1 Vibrio sp. 10N.222.54.E6
GGGAATCCATGTCATTCGTTGATATGACCCCCACTGTCAATTAAAAACGTAGAAGTTTCTCTCCTGTATTATCAGAGCCTTTCTTGTTGCTTAGGGGATAGTGTTACCGCATAGATGAAGCAAGTAATGTCGTCGGTTCTCATGCTGATATACGTGGATTGCTCATCGTTTGATGAGTAGAGCCTACCTTACTTGTTCCGTCGTGGCACCTGTCTTCAGTCTATGCTCGTGGTTCAATACAGCCGAAGCTATATTGCCGTCCTAACGCCGTCGGTGTTTGTGCCACTCCCGATGCTTTATCCAATGCGATAACACTAATTCTTTCTTCATGCCGGTAATCGAGCGATTCGAGTTTTAGGATCGACGTCGCTGATGACTACTTCACGAGCAATCGCCCAGATGTAAGCGATCATCTCTCTAGCGATGGCGACTACAACGACATTTCGGTGTTTACCTTTTTGTAGCAATCGTTGGTAACGACGACATAACCTTTGCTGGGCCAGCCAAGCGATATCGACGATCTCTTTAGGCAGGCCTTCTTGCCTTAGTTGGAGCTCTACAGAGATGTTCGCTTTGTGCTTATAGGTGTGTGCGCCTTCGACCAGCAACCGTCTGGCCCGACTGTTGCCACACTTTGTTAAGCTGCCACGACGAGTTTTACCGCCACTGGAGTTTTCTGTTGGAACGAGTCCGAGGTAAGCCATAAGCTTTCTTGGATGATCAAATCGTCGTAAGTCACCCAGTTCGGCTATTGTGCCGAGTGCTACGAGTAACCGGACTCCACGCATAGCTTGAATGGCTTTCACCACAGGATAGTATCGCCAGTTTTTGACTTGATGGAGTAGTTCATTATCGAGTCGTTGAAGCCGTTGCATTCGCTCATTGATGGTAATGATCATCTCTTGTAAAACGATTTGCTGACTATGATGAGGAAGAATGAGGTCGGTTAGCCACCGTAGATGCTTTTTAGACCAGTTATCATTCACCGTCGCTTGGATATTATTGCGAAGAAGAAAGCCTTTGAGTTGGAATTTTGCGTCTTTGAGATCTTTCATTGCGGTTTCTCTGGCACGTGAGAGGTCTCGAATGGCTTCATCTTCTACTTCCGGTACATAGATGGGTGTGAGCTCTTCGGCTTTTAACAGCTTGGCGAGCTTTGCAGCGTCTCGTTTGTCGGTTTTAACTCTATCGCCTGGCTTTTTAGGTATAAGTGATGGAGCGACGACATAGCAGCAGTGTCCAAGGCTCGTCATTAAGCGATAAGTCCAGTAACCACATGGCCCTGCTTCATAGACAAAGTGCAGAGTGGCTTTTGGATACTTGGATTCCAGTTGTTTGGCCAATTTAATCAACGCGGACTTATTCGATTTAATACGGCCAAGGTGTTGTGGATTTGCCCCACGATGTTCTTGTAATACAGTGACTTGAATAAATGACTTATGCGTATCTAAGCCAATAAAAATTATGCTATCTTTATTCATGCTAGCCTCCAAATTTAGTTGTTTGACGCACTAATTATGGCTCTGGCTTTAAGCTAACCCACGATATTGGAGGCTAGCACCTTTCGTGGGGGTCATTATGTCTAAGCGTACTTTTTTGATTAAGGGAGTTTGAGTTTGAAAGGTATTTGTTTGTGTGGCGAGGTGTCGTTTGAGCTATCTGGTGCCTTACCTCCGATTTATCAATGTCATTGTTCGCTTTGTCGCAAAGTATCTGGGTCGTCATCGAATTCAGCTTTAATTGTTAAAGCGGATAATTTCAAATGGCTTTCGAGTACAAATTCTATTGGTCGTTATGTTTCAAGTTCAGGCTTTAAATCGGAATTTTGTCAGTGTTGTGGAAGCCCTGTACCGAACCTTAGCTCAAGCAAAGATAAATATTGGGTGCCGGCAGGATTGATGTCCGAAGATTTAGAAACAACAATCAAGGCTCATGTCTATGTTAATTCGCGAGCAAACTGGGATGAGGCATTTATCTGCGATAACGTCGAAGAATTTGCCACAATGCCTTCAGAATCTGAATGGTTGAAACTATCGGATAAACCGTACGCATAACAAATGCATCAACACGATTTGCTACACTCGGCGTTGTCAGTTTGCCTTTAGTTTCAGTGATTAAGGCGTTAAAATTCAGCTAGGTCTGTATCGTAGCAAACGTGTTATGCAGGCGTTAGCTTAAAGGGACGTGAAGCTATGGATGTTATTTCAATAATCATTGTCGTTTTATGCGCAACATTTGTGTTTCCTGCCTTGTTTGGTTTGTTCGAATTGAAAACTTCAAAGCTCAAAGCAATCATCGAGGTTGAGGGTAATCAAATAACGATCCGCAAGCTGGCTGTGGAACGATTCCTTAGCTTAAAAGGCAGCACGATATGTACTACTAGCATTGTCCGTATTCAGTTTGTGAAAGACCCGATTGGAGGGACGTGCGTAACTCTGTTTAATGAATCCGATGGAGCTTTGGACTTTTGGGTTCCAGAGCACTTAATTAAAGGTGTTAAAAGTGAACTTGTGAGTGCTTGCCCGTATGCACAATTCGTTGAAATTTAAGCTAACTAATAAGGATTGAGGTGTTGCGTAGCCAACACTAAATCCCAAGTGTTGAATAAGCCCGAAGCCACTTTATTAAGTAAATTGCGTAATTTAGTTTGAAGGACACATCGCTTTGAGGTTTTTCTCAAGGCAAGCGAGGCCAAGATAAGGTTGCGATAGCAATCTTATTAACCAGTTAGCTATTTTTCGTTTCTTTCGTCGTTACACCTCCTCTATTTTGGTTGATGCCATTCTCCTTATTATCAAATGCCTTTCGACGAACCACACGAGAATAGGCATCAATAGTTGCAGGTGGTTTACCTTGCAGTTTAAGGTTAGTAAGGTGTTGTTCATAAGGAGAGTTATAGCGTTACAAGAGTATGGATGGTAGCTGTTTTACTCTGCCGCGTAGCGGCTTCGTTCAACAAACGAGTATGGCTCAGACGGGCAAGGATATTTTCGATCACATTGAATCAATATATTTTCTTCATATCTCGATAAAAATTTTCGTGCGAGCCGAGAGCTATTAGTTCGAGAGTTACAGTACCATCTTTATAGCTATAACCGAGCAATGTTAATTGCTTAACCATCTTAAATTTATGCACTCTCAAGAAAAACAGGTCACCTTTCTTCTGCTCACCAAGATGCGGATCTTCCATAAGGGCTCGAATAGCATTATCTAGATCCGTTTTTTGGTTCTTGTGTAATTTCTTGACCGCCTTCTTAAAAGTAGGTGTCTGAAGAATGTTGGTAATCTTAGTCAAAAGAGTAAGCCTCTAATTTACCTGCTTCCTTCTCAGCTTTTGCTATGACTGCTTGCTTTACGAACTCATAAGGTAGATCGGGGTTGTCTTCCATCATTTTCCCGATTTTAGCCCAGTGCTCAATTTGTTTTGGTGTAGTGCGGTTTAGTGCTTTAGCCATTATCGCTGCCTTATCAAAAAGATCTTGGTCAATACGTACACTTGCAGTAGCCATAATATGTCTCCTAATTTAGTTTGTATCTATATTGTAGTAAATCGCCACGGGTGTTGCAAATTGCGCCATGACAAGCATTTAAGCAGACTGTTACGCTTGTAATTTTCTACTTGGATTAGTTTCAGTGATTTCGGTCGTAGGTTTGAGTGTATAGGTAGTGTTGTCAGCGACTCAATTAGGCATTATGTGCTTCAGGCAGAATATCTTATGGAGGAGATAGTGAAAGATCCAGATGTCGAATTTTCCAAGTGGAAGCTAGAGAGGAAAAAAGGGAGTCTCAGATTTACTGCTCGTACATCATTTCCAGCAATCTTAGGCGTGATGGTAGGTCAAAGTATTGAGCCGTTGTTTATGTCAGAAACAGCTTGGGGCTGGATACAAACTACCGATGTATTAATGAGTGGTTTCTGGAGCTCGATTGGTGCTGTCCCCTTAAGTTATGCAATATGGTTTTGGCGTGAGAAGAAGTATAAGCATCATGTCGCTAATCTTCAGCAACGCACATAATAAATCCTTTAAGGCGGATTCTTATATGGACCTCTGGCCAAATTTTATACCTGTATTTCTTAGCATCAAGTGAAATCGAAATTAGTGGAATTAATATCAAACTAGACTTTGGAAATATTCCTACAGGCGTTTAAAGCAGCCTAATGCTGGCCCTTCCTTTCTGCTCAAGATTGGATTTCGTGTTAATAGCGCTCTGATTTACTATTGGGTAATCGTGTCGCTCACGTCTTTTAAACGCCGTAATGTTCTACCCTAAGAAGTAACACTTTGTGGAGGTCTGTATGAATATCAAAGAGTCTGATTGGAAAATCTTTTGTGAGATAAAGAGTGAAGCTGCGCAACTGTTTTGTACTCGTCAGCTAGATGAAGCCATCAAAGCGATTACTGATGAATCAGAATCTGTAGGGGAAAGGTTTCACTTTATGTGCGAGTACTCCAAAGAATCTCAAAAGCAAATGAAGCTTATTTTTGATGGCCATTCTCGAAGCCGAGCATTTATCCAACTCATGCAAATGTGTGAAGAAGGTTTGGTTGTACCAAAACAATTCGAACGCCTTTCAGAGGAACTCAAAAAAGACATTACGAACGCTCTAGAAAGAAGATCCTAAGAAAAGTCGGGTATTCAGGCCGCTTGACCCAGTAAATGTACGATAACCTTCCAAGGTAAACTGCTACAACCATCCTAATATTACTCTTCTTTATTCGCTAATTCGGTATCCGAATCCATGATTTTTGGCCAGGGAGGCTCAGTGTTATGTTTTGAAAAATGAGTGTGCGGAGCCTAGCGAAAAAGCGGTCTAGTCTTTGTGTTAGAAAAACTACTGTATAAGTCCACCTTTCGTCCACCCTTAATCCACCCAAGCAAGACTGGGATAAAGTGGGGAGAGGGAAAATTGATTATTTTCAGTGTATTGCGCGAGATTTTAGACGTTTTTGAGGGCTCAGAAACGGTGAAACCCCGATGTTGGTAGCATCGGGGTTTCGAATTTCTAGATTTCTCGACTGGTAAGATCGATTATCTTTTCTATGCAGAAGGCTGGATTAATCCAATCTTATTCCTTGGTAGGGAATTAGATACGGATGAAGTCCATGTGCTCAACTTTAGGCTTGAACGCGTGACGTTGAACGTCTTGCGGCTTAACCTTAACTTCTGCGCCGTCAATCACTAGAGTGATTGTTTCGTAGAATTCAGGCTTATCCATTTGGTTGATCACGTCAGCGTGAACAAGTTCGATAGCTACAGCTGCTGCTTCGCCACCGTAGATTACAGCTGGGAATTTACCAGCGTGACGTAGGCGGCGGCTCGCACCTTTACCTAGTTCAGTACGTACTACTGCTTCAAATTTCATAGTTTTACTCTCAAATTAGTAAAAATTAACTTCACACCTCAATGCGACCTTGAGTATGTGGTAAAGCTTAGGCATAAACGAGTTCATGCTTAAGCGAGCGCGGATACTAACATCACATTCAAATCTGAGCAAGTCAGAAGCCCATCTCAAAGTGAATTTCCTTCGATAAATGATTCGTTTGGAGATAAAACGTTCACTAGCGCTTATTTACCCCATTTTATCGTCTTTTACATTGCCTATCTTATCTATTTATAGCGTTGCTAAATCATCAAGTTAATGAACGGAAAATGAATGTTTGCCTAAGACTTGGTTAAGGCTTGGTTGGTTAATCTTAGTGTTAATCAAACAGCAGAATGAATAGGTGAAAATATGGAACCGGTAAGCATTGTCGTAATTACGCTAAATGAAGAGAAACGCATTAGCCGCTTAATGGAAGAGTTGAGTGTGCAAACCCACCAAGAGTTTGAAGTGATTGTTGTCGACTCGAATAGTGAAGACAACACCAGAGAAGTGGCGCAAGCCTATGAAAACGCGTTGCCAAAATTAACGGTTCATCATATGGAAAGTCGTGGTGTGAGCCTTGGACGAAACACAGGTGCTTCATTGGCGCAATACAACAGAATCCTTTTCTTAGATGCTGACGTGAGCTTGCCCCGAAACTTTCTTGCGAAAGCGCTTTATGAACTAGAGGAGAAGAAGCTTGAAGTGGCGGGTGTGTACATGAGCTCGAAAGGTCTGCCGCTTGTACACAAGTTCGGTTACGGCTTATTTAACGCAGGCTTGTTCACTACCCAGTTCTTTTTCCCGACGGCGATTGGCGCATGTATTTTCTCGACTAAACGCGCGCATGATGAGATCGGCGGTTTCGATGAAGAGATCGTCCTGTGTGAAGACTGTGACTACGTAAAACGTGCGAGCAAAACATGGCGATTTAGATTCCTGAATATGACCTTTGGTTTTGACCCACGTCGTTTAGATCAAGATGGCGTTGTGAAGACAGGCTCAACTTATCTTAAAGCCAATGTAAGACGCTTCTTCAAAGGCGAAATGCGTAACAACGAGATGAACTACAAGTTTGGTCACTACAAAGAACAGTAAGTATTGAGGTTGTTATGTTTGATGGACTAGGGCTGTTTCTGGGGGCATTGGGTGATGCTCTCATTGGCCCAAACCTATTTGTACCGGGAGAGCCCTTCTTTATCGCAGCGGGCTTTCAACTGTATTCAGGTGCATGGATGGCGTTGGTTTTGGTCATGCTAGGTGGTTTGCTTGGTGACCAACTCAGTTATTTCATTGGCTATAAATACGGTGCGAAAGCGCAGCGAAGGCTCATTAAGTTTCGTCCTAAAACCAAACGATTAATTGCGCGCTGCCGTTATCTAATTGCTCGCAAAGGCACATACATCATTCTTTTTGCTCGTTTATTAGGGCCTATCGCTTGGGTTGTGCCATTTATAGCGGGCTCGCATCGTGTACCGTGGCGTAATTTTAGTGTGTTGGCGTTGTTCGGCTTGGCTCTTGGTGGTGGACAGTTCATTGCTTGGGGCATGTTACTGGCGCACGGTGTTGAAAACTTCCCGTGGCTTAATAACCTTAAGATATTTATCTCTGAGCATAATAGCTTGATCGCCGGTGTGTTCACGGTATTGGTCTTCACCATTATTGGTTATCGAATGAAGTGGCGACGCTTGGTGCTCAAATCCAGTGCGCTGTTGTTGGCGTGGGTATTGTTTGCGAACTACGCACACTTTTTCTGGAAAGCGGATGATTTTAAGAATCAACCAGAGACGGCTCAAATTGACAAAGTCGACTGGAATTCGGTTACCTATAAAGCGTTCCCAGGCAAATCTTCATTCTACTCGGCACAAGCGATCAACGTACTATATGTTGGAGCAACCCCAAGAGACTTAATGAAACAATTGGGCTGGATAGAGAATCAAACTTTTTCTCGAAATGAGATTGAATGGGCTGGCTATCTCGCATTGCTTAGAGACAAAACGCCCCCAGTGTCCGATTTATATTGGAGAGACAAGCCACAAGATATGGCGTTTCAATTGCCGGGTAACTTGATGAAGCGTAGCCATATTCGCTGGTGGCGTGCTGGTGTTGATGTTCAAACTAACCAGCCTCAGTGGTTAGGTGCAATCAGCTATGATGATGGCCTTAAAGTTACCCCTTACTCCGGCATTGTGACCATACTGCATAACATTGACCCTAATGTTGATGAAGAGCGAGATAGGCTTGCTAATCAGATACGAACGTCATTACCAGATATTGATCTAGACAAGTACCCATTGGCTACGGTGGAAGTAATGAATGAAGATCATGACTATTATACCGACGGTAAGATCTTGATGATCGGAGTAGCAACTCATAATGACAATTTGCAAACTTTAGATGTCGCTGTGAATGAGATATAGATCGACTGGCTTGTGCCTTGTTTGAACCCCCTTCAAACAAGGCTTTGTGATTTCTACTGGACTCTATCTAAAGAAACTTAACCTTCTCTCATGTAACTCCTCAACTATAAATTGTTCAACTTTGACTATGCTGATTAAGGGCGAACAAGCAGCGAAAACTGAGGATAACGTTATGCAAATGAATCCGATTGGTTGGTTTGAAATATATGTTGATGACATGTCGAGAGCAAAAATTTTTTATGAATCAGTATTTAAAGTGACGCTGGACAAGTTAGACAATGAAACCGGAATCGAAGTTGAGATGTGGGTATTTCCTTGCGATATGGGGAACTATGGAGCCACTGGAGCTATATGTAAGATGTCTGGTGTAAAAGCGGGAGGCAACAGCACCATGGTTTACTTCTCTTGTGAGGATTGTGCCACAGAAGCAAGTTTGGCAGCGGCCAACGGTGGCGCGCTACAAGTACCCAAAATGGACATTGGTGAGCATGGTTTTATCAGTGTAGTGAGTGACACGGAAGGCAATATGATTGGGCTTCACTCGATGAGCTAATCATATTGAAGTGAGAAAAGCGTTGTTAAGCCAGAATAAAGTTAAGCCCTAGCGTTGTGCTAGGGCTTATCGTGTTTACTTGGTTTACTTAGCGCGTTTAGCTTACTTAACCTTTGCTTAGTTTTAGCACCAGAGAGGCTTTCAATCCGCCCATAGAGCTCTTGCTGAGCGTTAGGCTACCTCGGTAGCTGTGTGCCATTTCATTCACGATGTTAAGCCCTAAACCTGTTCCCGGTGTGGTTTCATCAAGTCGAACACCACGTTTGGTCACTTGCTCAAGCTTCTCTTCAGGAATGCCTTGGCCATCATCTTCAATCACTAATTCAATGTTGCCATCATCGAGTTCATTCGAATGGACTCGGATAATGCTGCTCGCCCATTTGTAACTGTTCTCTAGTAGGTTGCCGACCATTTCATCAAGGTCGGTTTTTTCGACCGCCACTTCAATTTCAGAGTCTAGCTCATTAATCATGGTGACTTCGTTGGCGGCATAGACTTTATCAAATGCCATTGAGATAGCTTCAACACGTTCACAAGGTGAAGACTTCACTGAAAGAATGTTCATTGCACCGGCCATGCGTGCTCGGCCAAGGTGATAATCGATTTGGCTTTGAATCTGATTAATGGGTTGTTGCAGCAGTGCCTTGTCATCCTCTGGAAGTCGCTCTATCTCATTTTTCAGAACCGACAGCGGAGTTTTCAACGCATGAGATAAGTTACCCGCGTGGTTACGCGCTCGCTCCAATAACTCTTGATAGTGGAACAGTAGGGCATTGAGGTCAGAAACCAATGGAGAAACCTCTTTCGGGTAGTTGTCGCTTAATCCTTGTTGCTCGCCGTTTCTTAACATCACCAGTTCACGTTGCATCTTACTGAGTGGCAATAGTGACCAGCTGACTTGAATACCAATCAACATCAGCACGCCCACAAACAGCAACATCAGAATCAACCAGACTTGACCTGTAAGTTCGGTCAGTGTGGATTCTAATGGGTCTTCATCAATACCTATGGTGATCGTGACAGGGTCATTCAGTTCAGGCAGATAGATATCCTGCTCGATGTAAATCAGCTTTTCTTTCTCAGGCCCTTTGACTGATGTGTGAATCGGCGAACGCTTGATGGTGAGGTCTTTATCCCATAGCGAGCGAGATCGAATAATCTGATCTTGGGTAGCGGCGCGCCAATAAATACCACTGTAGGGTTGGTTGAACCTAGGATCAGACAGACGCTCTGCCATGACTAGGTTACCACTGTCATTGGTTTCGATATTGGCGGTTAACTCATCCATGGTTAAAGCAAGCTGCTGCTTCATGTCATCGACGAGGTAGTCATTCACCAGTTTCGGAATTCCGACACCTGCCGCTAATATCATCGCACCTAGCCAAAAAGCCGCGGCAAGAAGCAAGCGGCTTTTTAGACTGACGTTTTTAAGTGTTCGTTTTTTTAGATTCATACGTTACCAGCCTGTCTTTACTCATCTTGCTATGAGAACAACAACGATCAGCACAGGCTGCCCACTAATTGGAGATTGCTCTTAGCTTAATTAAATACAGCATTATTCAGCATTCAGTTGGTAGCCAAGCCCGCGAACGGTTTTGATGATTTTAGGTGCGATTTTCTTACGAATACGACCAATGAACACTTCAACCGTGTTTGAATCGCGGTCAAAATCTTGCTTGTAGATGTGTTCAACCAACTCAGTGCGCGAGATAACTTTGTTTTGGTTATGCATGAAATAAGCGACCACTTTATATTCAAGCGCCGTGAGGCTAACTGCTTGGCCTTGCCACAATACTTTAGAGCTACGTGTGTCTAGGCTTAGATCACCAATTTGAAGTATAGGTGCAGCACTGCCTGACGCTCGGCGCAGTTGAGCACGAATGCGGGCTATCAGTTCGACCATTTCGAATGGTTTAGTTAGGTAGTCATCAGCGCCTGCATTCAAGCCCTCGACACGTTGGGTTAGCGTGTCACGCGCACTTAAGATAATCACTGGCGTGTTAATGTTTTCGTCTCGAATGCCTTTTAATACGGTTAGGCCATCCAGCTTAGGTAGACCTAAATCGAGAACGATGGCATCCCACTCTTCCGATGTTGCACGGTAGAGTGCGTCGATACCGTCTTGAGAAAGCTCTGGAACCCAGTCGGCTCCCTCAAGGGTCTCTAGAATTTGTTGGCCCAAGCGAGGTTCGTCTTCAACGACTAAAATTTTCATGTATCACTCTTTTATTGTTATTTATTATTCGTGGGAGTTTTTGATCGCTTCTTTAAAGTTGCGACCTTTAATCATCAGCATTTCTAACGTTTCAGCGTTGTATTCCACTTTAATGATATTGTTTTGGAAATTTATTTTTAGCTCATACACCCAAATATCATCGTCTTCTTCTAGTTCTACTTTAATGATTCGGCCATGAAGATCATTTTCAACCGCAGCATACATTTCTGAGAAAGGGCGAATGTAGCCCTCTTGCACCGCTTCATAGACTTCGTCTTGATCTTCTTCAAATTCGATACGGGTTCCCGCTTTATGAACATCTTGTACAAGATCATGACCGTTATGGTGATCATCTTGTGCAAAGCTTGATGTCGAGCCTATAGCTACAGCGATACAGATGAGTATAGCGCTTGGTTTTTGCATGCAGTGGCCTTAGTAAAAGAAGCAAGTAACGACAGTTTAATACAATAAAAATGAATGGAGTATGAATGTGAATACGAGAGACGCTTTATCATTTTAGCAATGTAAAGTGTTGTATCAACGTGCAATTAACCAACCTGATATTCATGTTGATTCATTTGCTCAATAGTAATGCGTTGACGTTATTACATTCCCTTACAAATTACAAATAATTAACATGGTAAACTCGCAAGTATATGGACTTATGGGGCTCTTTTGCCGCGCGATATTTGATTTAATAAGGATTTTAGAGTGCCATTTACAGTGCTAGTGATGTTGTTTTTTTCAGTGCTGATAACGTTCACTAGCCATGCTAACGAATTAGATTTCAAGCAAATCAGTGATTTCGAATATGGCATGGTAGTGAGTGATTCTTCGGTTGATGCCATCCTATATAAGGAAGAAGGGTGGAGCTCAATTGTTACTTGTATTCCTGAACCTAATCAGTCGTGTTGGCTTAAACTTGCACTACCTTCAGACAACCAATCATATGAACATCTAGTTTGGAAATCTCTTTCATCCCGGACAGGAGAGCTGTTTTTTGTTGATCAAGACGGAAAAGTTGTTGGCAATTTTTTGTTTGAGTATTATCGCTCGCTACGGCTGAACAAAAATTTTGAATACAGTTATGTTTTAGTGAAATTTCCTAGAGGTAAGACTGTAAATGCCAGTGCGTTATTTTCGAAAGAGCATCAATTAAAGCAATCACTTGTTATGAAAGATGGGGTGATTCTAGCCCTATTTCTATTGTCGAGCGCAATATCGTTAGTTTATGTTTATTTTGCTTGGCCGATAAAGCGATCTAAAACACTATTTATGACGTGCTATATAGTGCTGTTTTCTATGTTTTATATTTACAAGTTTGGGTTTTTATGGGATGGGTATGATGATAAAGGAACCTACGTTATAAATTTTTTTAGAAGCGACTATTGGTTCGTTTCTTATTCTTTATCTTTAGTTTGTGTATATTTAATGCTTGTTTTTTCAAGTTGCGATAGAATAAATACAAAGCACTTACTGATTTGTTCTTCATTTGTGTTTCTACAGTTCTTTTCAGTTTATATAAACTTTGATGTCATTGTTGGGTTTTTAATTAGCACTATCCTTGCAGCCGTTGTTATAGCATTTTGTTTGATATCAAAAGAAGTTAATAATAAAGTTCAAATAATAATTAGCTATCTTTCGTGTTTTATTATGTCTGTGGTGGTTCTTGAATCATCAATGACTATTTCATTCATACCTGAGTATTATTATTTAATACAGGCGCTATTCTACTTGTCTCATGCTTCTTTTGTATTAGCGTGTGTTTATGATCTTGGGGAATTAAGAGTTATTAATTTGGGCGATTATAAGAAATTGTTGTCTAATTCTGATAAAGATTTCATGACAGGATTGTATAATCGAAAATCTATAGAATATAAAAAGGTCATTGAGTGTTCTCGTTGTTATTATTACATTGATGCAAATCAGTTGAAGTTTCTCAATGATAGTCAAGGTCACCATGTAGGTGATCGAATGATAATAAATTTAGCTATGCGCTTCAAAAAAATAGCCGCACAAGGCATAGGGAAGGCGTATAGAGTCGGTGGCGATGAATTTGTATTAATTTGCCAAACGTCGGTTTCCAAGGAGTTACTTGAATATTTGTTGGAACAGAACCTCACCCAAGAAACAGAAAACGCTCTAAGCTTTAGTTTTGGCCGTTATCGAAGTGGTCCTAATGAATCTGTCGAAGATTGTATTTACAAAGCTGAATACTGTTGCCGTAAAGCAAAGTCCAACAATGAACCTTACCAAGATTGGCAGCAACAAGACGGGGTCATGCTCTATAGCTTACCGAACCTTAGAGTAGAAGCAGTTGAATTACTTAACTCGGATAGGTTGCTTTGCTTTGCTCAAAAAATTCATTCTTTAAAGGGTGTTGCTTCGAGCTATGAGCTACTGTGTCGTTTAAAAATGGAGGACGAAGAGGGACGTGAAAAAATCGTTTCTGCTGGTGAATTGCTCGATGTTGTAGCCTCTCATGGGCTTGAGAAGGAGCTCGATTCTCGTATGCTTACTTACGCAATTGGCTTACTTGAGCACTATTCAACTATTCAATTGTCATTAAATTTCTCAGTTAAAACCATTTTCGATATGAGTGTTATCGATCGTTTATGTCATCTACCCCCTTATATCCGTTCCCGTTTATGTGTTGAAGTGACTGAGCTTGTTTTTTATCGTGCAGATGAGAAGTTTCGAAAAATAGTAGAACGACTACAACACCACCAGATCATAGTTGCCTTAGATGATTTTGGTTCAGGTTATTCATCGTATTCAATTTTATCTGAAGGTTGTTTTGATACGATCAAGCTTGATGGTTCGCTCGTTGAAAATATTAACGGTTCTGATTTTAAGAAAAAAATGGTGCACTCATTAGTTGAGTTGGCAGAAATGAGCCAAACTAAAGTGGTTGCGGAACGTGTTGAAACAATTGAAGAATTAAGAATGTTAGAAGCGTTAGGCATTGACTTCATTCAAGGCTTTTATATTCATAAGCCAACTTTAGCCATTGAGATTTTTGATAATATGGCTAAAGAGGCGCGGGAATCAGAAAAAGCTGAGCGCAATCTAATTTGTGGTTTAACAAGTTAACTCATGTGTGGTCATTAGAATGTGAATAAAAGGAGTATCGATACTCCTTTTATTAATTCTGTTGATTATTGAGAGTCTATTGCTTGAGTTCATCTTCGAATATTTTGTCTCTCATTTTCCAAAAGCGCCCGACTTTACGTGCAATGACGAATTGAGGTGGGCGGAATCGATGTTGGTGAGCGACCACCTTCGTCGGTGAAGCTTCCTCAAACGGTCTGTGTCTGTCTGCAAGGTGAGGGCGAACAAACTGATCCTTAAAGTTCTGTTTCTGTTTCTTGGTGGTTAATGACCAAAACTCATGCACTTGTGCTTGGTTTTCTCCACGGTAAGTGACCTTAAGCTGCGACTTGCCTTTTTCGTCCTTGAGAACGTTAAGGTCCATTTCTAAACACTCAAACACCAACGCATCTTTGAGGTTTAACGCTTCCTTAAGCTTTTTATCTGGGTCGACCAAGGTGGCATCACACTCATGACAAATGCGCGCGGCAATGTCGTTGTCAGCGCCGCATTCACCACAATACTTAGCACGAAAACGATAGTTACAGTGCTCGCGTTCGCCCGTGTCTTCATCGGTAAAGTAGCCTTGGCATTTACGGCCAAAGTGTTCGAGTAAGAAGCCGTTGCTGTCTAGCTTGCCCCAGAAGTTATTATTGAAGCCGCAAGCAGGGCAGGGAATAGTGATGATTTCACTATCTGAGTCAGGCTTTGGGTCTCCGACCTCTGGTTGGTAAAGGTCGTAACTGTTGCCCGCATAGTCGAGCACTAAACACTCTTTTTTACCCGGAGATAGGCGTAAGCCACGGCCAACGATTTGTTGGTACAAGCTAATAGATTCTGTTGGGCGCAAAATCGCGATTAAATCCACATGGGGCGCATCAAAACCAGTGGTTAATACCGACACGTTAACCAAGAATTTGATTTTACGTTCCTTGAAATCACTGATGATTTGGTCACGTTCGAGTGTCGGTGTGTCGCCGATTACAATTGAAGCTTCACCTTCTGGCAGTAAACCAAGGATCTCTTGTGCGTGTCTAACGGTCGCAGCAAATACCATGATGCCAAGCTTGTCTTTGGCCAGTTCAATGATTTGATCGACAATTTGTGGGGTAGCACGCTTCGATTGCTCAATCACCATATCGAGTTCTGATTCTTTATAGCGCCCCGTACTTGCCGGCCTTAGTTGCGAAAAGTCATAGCTCAAAACGGGCGCATCGATCATGCGTGCTGGTGTTAGAAAGCCTTCGTCCAACAAGTAACGAATCGGCAGTTCGAAAATACAGTCTCTGAAAAATCTCGGCTCTTCAGAACGCACTTGGCCACGTGTGTGATATTGGTAAAGCCACCCCATACCAAGACGATAAGGCGTCGCGGTCAATCCAAGCACCTTTATGCCTGAATTATTTTCACGTAAGTGAGTGATCACTTTTTGATAGCTGCTGGTCTTTTCATCTGGTACGCGGTGGCATTCGTCGATAACCAATAATGAGAACTGATTGGAGAATGAGTCAAGGTTTCGAACTACGGATTGAACTGAAGCAAACACCACTTGTTGGTCTGTCTCTTTACGCCCTAAACCAGCAGAGAAAATTGAACCTTTTAGCCCATAACCTTCATACTTTTCATGGTTTTGCTCAACGAGCTCTTTTACGTGCGCAAGCACTAGAACACGACCTTTAGCGAGCCTTGCTAACTCTGCAATCACAAGGCTTTTTCCTGCGCCTGTAGGCAATACAAGAACAGCCGGTGTTTGGTGTTTTCTGAAGTAATGAATCACTGATTTTACTGAGTCAGCTTGGTACGGGCGGAGTGTATACATATCGTGTCTTGTAAAATGAAAAACAAATAGTGTGAAATAGCTCAACTAATTGAGCAAAGGTGACTATAATACCCGACTTAGATTAGTTGAGGTATTCATGCGTTTAGATAAATTTCTGTGCGATGCGTTAGGCGTCACTCGAAGAGAAGCAACACACTTATTAAAATCAAAAGCAGTGACAGTAAATGATGTCATTCAAAAAAGCGGCTCGCTTAAGGTAACTGAAGAGTGCGTTGTGGAATGGCAAGGCAATGAACTGAATGTTCACGGCCCGCGTTACATCATGCTTTACAAGCCAGAAGGCTTTGTTTGTTCGCATGAAGATGGTTCAAATCGCACTGCGTTTGAATTACTCGATGAAATCAAAATGGACAAGCTGCACTTTGCAGGTCGTTTAGATGTTGATACAACGGGTCTTGTCTTAATGACAGACGACGGTAAGTGGTCTCACCGTATCACATCGCCAAAGCACAAGTGCGAGAAGATGTACCGAGTGTGGTTGGTTGAACCTGTTGAAGACGATTACGTTGAAAAGTTCAAAGAGGGCATCCAGCTTAAGAGCGAAGACGGCCTAACACTTCCAGCACACCTTGAAGTACGTGCAGAGCGTGAAGTGTTGCTAACGATTCACGAAGGCAAATACCACCAAGTAAAACGCATGTTTGCAGCACTTGGTAACAAGGTAGAAGCACTGCACCGTGAACGTATTGGTGAAATCGAGATGGACGAGTCTTTAGAGTTGGGTGAATACCGTTACCTAACACAAGAAGAAGTAGACTCTATCTGGAAGTAATCTTTTCTACCGTAGATGTGGCCGACCAAGGATAGCGTCGGCTGATTATTTTGACTGGTACTAGGACAGTTTCAGCCATTATTACTATATGTTCATGTATGTGTGCGCATATTCGTGTATCACTGTGCGTATTCGTGTATTGCTACGTGTATATTCGTATATTGCTGCGTGCATGCTCGTGTTCACATAGAACTTAGTACTTAGTCGGAGAGTTATGCAAACGTCTACCTCACAGACCCCAAGCTCACAACCACAAACGCCTCAGTTAGGTTGGATGCTATTTTTGGTTTTGGGCGCTATTGGTGCTTTAACACCACTCGCCATCGATATGTACCTACCTGCAATGCCAACGATCGCCAAAGATCTTGGTGTGACAGCAGGGGAAGTGCAAATCACACTTACCGCGTACACCGCAGGTTTCGCTTTAGGTCAGTTGTTACATGGTCCGTTAGCCGACAGTTATGGTCGCAAGCCAGTTCTACTGATTGGTGTGCTCTTCTTTGCGATAGCGTCTGTCGTGAGTGCAACCACTCATGGCATTGAAGCGTTAACGTTAGTTCGTACCGCTCAAGGTTTTGCAGGTGCGGCGGCGGCGGTCATTATCCAAGCGGTTGTGCGTGATATGTTCGACCGTGAAGATTTTGCAAGAACCATGTCGTTCGTTACCTTAGTGATGACGGTTGCGCCATTAATTGCCCCTATGATTGGTGGTTATTTGGCATTGTGGTTCGGCTGGCGTTCAATCTTTTGGGTGTTGGCTATTTTTGCGGTTATCGTGATTCTTGCGGTTATCATTAAGATCCCTGAAACACTGCCTGTTGAAAATCGTCAGCCATTGCGCTTTAAAACGACGATTCGCAATTACGCTCGTTTATGTAAAAACTCGACCGCTATGGGCCTAATTTTCTCGGGTGCGTTCTCGTTCTCTGGGATGTTTGCATTCTTAACCGCAGGCTCTTTTGTCTACATTGATGTCTATGGAGTACGTCCTGACCTGTTTGGTTACCTGTTTGGTCTGAACATCGTTGCGATGATTCTGATGACGACAATTAATGGTCGAATTGTTAAGAAGGTTGGCTCTCATACCATGCTGAGAGCCGCGCTGGTCATTCAATTATTAGCTGGCGTCGGTTTACTGGTTGGTTGGTTATTGGATCTCGGGCTTTGGGGTATTGTGCCGTTTGTGATGCTATTTATTGGCACCATTTCTACTATCGGCAGTAACTCTATGGGTCTATTGCTCAGTGGTTATCCAAACATGGCCGGTACGGCTTCATCGCTTGCGGGAACATTAAGATTTGGTACTGGTTCTGTCGTTGGAGCTATCGTTGCGATGCTGCCAAGTGACAGTGCTGGGTCTATGGCTATGGTAATGGCTGCGTGTGCAGTAATGTCAGCGTTACTATATTGGACATTAGGAAAGAAGGCATAATGTCAAAATACTATATTGAAATTCAGAAGTTAGTGAATGATGCATTAGGCGAGCTTTACGCTCTGCACAAAGCAGGCAAAGCGATTGATGCGCCTATTGCGAACAACCTTTATTTAGTTCGTTGGGTAACGAAGGCGATTAAGGCTCAGTCTTATGATCGTGTGATTGTGCCTGACTTGGTTCGCTGGCAGAAACAGGGCCGTTCAAAGGGCAATAACTCTGATTTAACTTTTACCTTTAAACGTATTTCTGCGTTTTACGGACGTTTTTTCCCTGAAGGCGAAGAGCCTAAAGCGCTAAAAGACAGTGATGTTGAAGCGTTCATGGACAAAATGTACGAGATGGGTTGGAGTGTATCAAGTGAAGACGAGCTAACGACTGGCGGCAAAATTCAGTTCTTCACTGATGGTGAGCACTCTTTTGCACTTTGTGGCAAACAGTGTGACGACTCGTTCGACGGTGAGCTAATGGTAAAACCAATGAACTGGTTTGTTCGTGGTAACCACGCTGAGTTTATTCAAGCAGCGATGGAAGCAGGTTTCATGCTTCACAAAGTCACTGACTACAAGTCAGCGGTGAAGTATCACGGTGAATACATCGTGTATCCAGCTAACCAAGGCAACCAACTTGCAGAGATCCCAATTAGCGTTATTGGCTAGTAGCGGATTCGGGATGCGAGATGAGAGATACGAAGAGCGGAACTATCCGCTCTTTTTTTGCCTCTCATAGCGCGTGTCGCAAATTTGCTGTTAAGTCTTTTCGCATCTCGACAGACGAATCTGCTTTTAATCTCTTCGCATCCCGTATCCGCTTTTAATCGTTTCGCATCTCGTTACTCGAATCCCGGATCCGCTTTTAATCTTTTCTCATCTCGACACTCGAATCTCGCATCTGCTCTTTAGCCTGCTTCTCAATCGCCTTCACCATGCCTTTAAAGATAAACAGGTGAGCTGGCATCATCGCGAACCAATACAGTAAGCCTAAAAAGCCTTTTGGATGCCACCAAGCTGAAATGTTCAGTTCACGAGAATCACCGTGGTCAGATACGGTAATTTCGAGTCTCCCCAAACCGGGGCCTTTCATACCGAAAAGCAGAGATAGAAACTGATTCTCTTCACAGCGAATAACCTTCCAAGAGTCAATTTTGTCACCGACTTTTAGGTTAGGGCCTTCTGGCATTTGTCGAACAGGTACACCACCGCCAAAGATAAGATCTAACCATTCGCGTGTGCGCCATAAAGCGTTAGCGAAGAAGTAACCCTGTTTTGGGCTTCCTATCTGCTGTGCAACATGCCAGAGGGAATCTAAGGATGCGCTTGAGGTGATACTTGCCCCTGTTTTCTTCGGGTAATAGCCATACCCAGCTTGCCAGCGCGTGAAGGCGGTTTTGTCAAAGCCCCAAACATTACTTTTTACGAAGTTTCCTTCAGCGTGAATTGCTTGCTCAACCATGTTTTCGAATGAGATAAGTTTCTGAGGGTACTTTTCTCTAATGATGGTCGAACTGGCAATAAAGTCATGCTTTAAGCCCGCGAGAAGCGCTCTGCCTATGTTGGACGGAACAGAAGTCACCACGCCCAACCAATAAGACGCCATTGAAGGTGTGAGAAGTGATGTCGCCCACAGCCTGAGTGGACGATCGGCTGTTTTGGCAATGTGAGCAAATTGATTTCGATAAGAGACAATATCCGGCCCGCCAACCTCGAAGGTTTGGCTTTCGCTAGGCGTGTCTTGTGCGAGTTTTAGTAGATAGTGGTTCAGGTTCTGCAAGGCAATAGGGTTGGCTTTAGAGTCGACCCATTTGGGCGCAATCATGATAGGTAAGTTGTACACGAAGTCTCGCATGATCTCGAACGCCGCAGAGCCAGGGCCAATGATGACGCCTGCTTGAAGTTCGGTCACCGGTACTGGTCCTTTACGAAGCAGTTGTCCGGTTTGTTTTCTCGCTTGAAGATGCTCTGAATCACCAGTTTGGGGCTGAAGCGAACTGAGGTAGATGACGTGTTGGTTTTTTGGCCCAAGAGCCGAAACAAAGTTACGAGCCAAGTTGAGTTCGTAATCAATGAAATCATGGCCTTCAGCCATTCCATGTACAAGAAAGAAAATAAGGTCAAAGTCAGGGACGAGCGCTTGTGTCGCAGCTTGATCTGCGAGATCAAGGTATTCAAGTGACAAGTTGTCGTGAGGCTCTGTTCGTGCTTTTAAATAGTCGATATGCCTTGCTGCAGCTGTGACTTGATAGCCTTGCTCAAGCAGGATAGGGAGGAGCTGCGAACCAACATATCCAGAAGCGCCTAAAACCAGTACTTTCTTCATTGTTACTCCATTTATCTCTGTGGTTAAAAACCGAACATTGATATAATAGCGCGATATTTATCTTTATTCATCAATACGTTCCGTTTAGGTATTTCTATGTTGCTCTCTTCAATTATTCATCACACTCGAGGTGATTTTGTTCGTAGGCTTATTGCGATTGCTTTGCCTATTACTTTGCAGAGCATTATGTTTTCAAGCCGAGGCTTAGTGGATGTGTTGATGTTAGGCCAATTGGGTGAAGCGGATATTGCGGCGGTGGGTGTGGCGAGTCGAGCCATGTTTGTCACGACCATTATGCTGGTGGGTGTCACCACGGGTGGTGCGTTATTGACTGCGCAATATTGGGGAGCAGGTAACAAGCAAGGCGTCAGAGAAAGTACGGCGTTGACTTGGCTGGTTTCAACACTGTTTGCATTACTAACTATTGTTTTCTTCGTTTCATTTCCCGCACAAATCATGGGCGTGACGACTGACTCCCAAGAAGTGATCAACCTTGGTGTTGAATACATTGTTATCACCTCGTTTAGCATGCTAGCTGTATCGTGCGTTAGCAGTATGGCTGTAGGTTTGAGAGCGATGCACAAACCCGGGCTAAGCACCTTCTTCAGCGGTATCGGTATCCTGTCTAACGTGTTCTTAAACTGGGTGCTGATCTTCGGTAACTTAGGCTTTCCTGCGCTTGGAATCAAAGGTGCGGCGATTGCGACGGTATTGAGCGGTGCCATTGAAGTGGCGACCTTATATGGTTATCTTTATTGTTCAAAGCATCTCTTGGCTTTCAAGTTATGCGATATAAAAGCAGCAGCTTCGATTGAAAAAGTGGTTCGCTTCTTAAAGTTATCGCTGCCGACGACGTTTAACTTTTTGGCGTGGGCGGGTGGCTTATTTGCTTACCACGCGATCATGGGGCAATCGGGCGTTCAAGGACTGGCAGCACTGTCAGTGATGACGCCGGTTGAATCTATCTCATTGAGTTTACTGATTGGCCTTTCGAATGCGGCAGCGGTTCTGGTGGGTAATCAACTTGGCGCAAAGAATAATGAAGCGGTTTATTACCAAGCGTTAGGCTTAACGATTTTGTGTTTCTTGACCAGTATCGTGGTCGCGATTTTTCTTTACTTCGTACAAACGCCAATACTGAATGCTTTTAGTGCACTGACGGAAGAAACCAGAGCCCTCTCAGAAAAGTTCATTCTAATTTTAAGCGTGGGTATTGTTATCCGATCGGTACCGCTGACTGTCATTGTTGGTGTGTTGAGAGCGGGCGGTGATGTGAAGTTCTGCCTTTATCAAGACCTGATTGCCCAATGGGTG
This sequence comes from Vibrio sp. 10N.222.54.E6, assembly GCF_041473955.1. NCBI lineage: Bacteria > Pseudomonadati > Pseudomonadota > Gammaproteobacteria > Vibrionales > Vibrionaceae > Vibrio > Vibrio sp. 10N.222.54.E6. The sequence goes on from NZ_JBFRTD010000013.1 coordinate 24,896, forward strand.
ATCGGTATTCCGCTCGCCGCGATTGCTGCTATCTATCTGAAGTTTCCACCTGAGTGGATATATCTGCTTTTCCTCACTGAAGAAGTGCTTAAGTGGGGTGGGTCGCTCTACCGCATGAAAACAAGAAAATGGATTAAAAACTTGATAGGAAATTGAAGTAGAGCGCATCAACCCCATCACTTTATCGTTGGTGTGTGATCTATCTTTCAAAATACTTCCTCCTAACAGGGAATTAGTGTAGATTCTCATTCCAAATTCTAACTAATGTGAGCTGTTTAATGTTAAAGCTGTCAGACCTGTGTAAAGGCTATGTCGATGGGGGGGAGTTTCACCCTGTTTTGCAAGGTGCTGAATTAACATTAAACCAAGGTGATCAGCTGGCATTAATGGGAGAAAGTGGCTCTGGTAAGAGTACTTTGCTGAATCTTATCGCGGGTTTAGACCTCGCCGATTCAGGTGAAATCGCTTTCCCTCACTTCGATATGCACGACTCGACCGAGCGTGACCGCACCGCTTATCGTAGAAACAACATCGGTCATATCTTCCAGCAATTCAACTTGCTACCAACGCTTAACATTGCCGACAACATCCGTTTTTGCCGCCAGTTAAAAGGTTTACCTGAAGATAAGGGGCTCTGGAGACAGATTCTTTCTGCTTTAGACCTGATGCCTTTGCTTGGTCGTTACCCTGAAGAAGCGTCTGGTGGTCAACAACAACGCGCAGCGATTGCTCGTGCTCTGTACATGGAACCTAAAATTCTGTTAGCCGATGAACCGACGGGAAGTTTAGATGAGCGTAATGCAGAAGCGGTGATGCGTTTGCTGACCTCTTTGGCCCGTCAATTAGAATGTACCTTATTGCTGGTGACACACAGTGAGAAAGTTGCATTGCATATGGATGGCAGAATTCGCCTACAAGGAGGGCAACTGCATGTTATGGCCCGTAGTTAAAGCGCTACTTGGTCACTATCGACGTTACCCACTTCAGATTATCTTGGTATGGCTTGGTTTAACCCTAGGCGTATCACTTTTGGTTGGTGTTACCGCTATCAACCAACACGCCAAGCAAAGTTATACGCATGGCGAAAAACTCTTTTCGAATCCTCTTCCTTACCGTATTCGACCAAAACATAACGCGAATAAAATCCCGCAAGGTTTTTACATTCAGCTTCGTCGTGAAGGCTTTCAGCAGTGTTCTCCTTTTGACCACCATAGTATCACTGATGAAAATGGTGCAAACTTTATGCTTATTGGCATAGACCCTGTTTCTATGCTTCAGCTTCAGCCTGGTGCTGCCCTAAAAGAACTCACCACGTTAGATCTCATGAAACCACCATATCCGATCCTAGTGAGTGATGATCTTGCTGAACATATGGAATGGAAGGATGGGGACTACATTCCACTGATGGATGGTTCAGAGCTAGGTCCAGTGGTAGTGGACCAAAATAACCTGATTAATGGTACAAGGTTGATTGCGGATATATCTTTGCTCCGAATGCTTAAACGCAGTGCAGGGCTTTCCGTGATTGCGTGTTCAGACATGTCTCCCGAGAAGTTTGAACGTCTTAAAAACATTTTGCCCAATGGTTTGACAATCTCTCGCAGCTCTAAAGCTGAGCTTGAGTCATTGACTAGCGCTTTCCACTTAAATCTAAAAGCGATGGGCATGCTGTCGTTTGTCGTTGGCTTGTTTATTTTCTATCAAGCGATGTCGCTGTCTTTCATTCAGCGCCAACCACTCGTCGGAATCTTGAGACAAACGGGTGTGTCTGGTTGGCAACTGACTAAAGCGCTTTGCTTAGAGTTATTGTTATTGGTTCTACTGAGCTGGATCTGCGGTAATGTATTCGGTGTCATGTTGGCAAACCAACTGTTACCTGCCGTTTCTTCGAGTTTAGGTGATCTTTACGATGCGAATGTGGGCTTAACCCTTAGCTGGAGTTGGCGTTGGAGTGGTTATAGCTTATTAATGGCGTTGCTTGGTGCATTCCTAGCGTGTGCATGGCCATTGGTTCGTTTGCTGAGGTCGCAACCGATTCGTTTGTCATCTCGTTTATCTTTGATGCGCTTTGCTGGCACTGAGTTTACTTGGCAAGCATTGATTGGTTGTGGTTTCTTGGTTGCAGCTGTCGCTGTGTATCAAGCCCCACAAACGCAAGAATCTGGTTTTGCGATTATTGCCCTGATGCTCGTCAGTGTGGCTTTGTTTACGCCTTTCTTGATGTGGAAGCTGTTCAACAGTTTGTCTTATTCACTGCGTTGGGTTCGTGCTCGCTGGTTCTTTGCGGATGCCGCTTCAAGCATGAGTTATCGTGGTGTGGCGACAATGGCGTTCATGCTAGCGTTAACAGCGAATATTGGTGTAGAAACCATGGTGGGTAGCTTTAGGGATACCACCGATAAATGGCTAACACAGCGCTTGGCTGCAGACCTTTACATCTACCCAACCAACAACGCCGCTGCACGTATGAGTAATTGGCTGTCAGAACAGCCTGAAGTCGATTCAGTTTGGTGGCGTTGGGAGAAAGATGTCGCTTCCCCTGTCGGAAGTACCCAGGTGGTCAGTACTGGTCCTTCTGAAGGAGAATTAGAAGCGCTGACGATCAAGTTAGGTATTCCGAATTACTGGTACCACCTGCATCATTCGAAAGGTGTGTTGATCAGTGAATCGATGTCTCTCAAGTTAGGGATTCGCCCAGGCGACTATATAGACCTTTATGACAGTCTTGGCTCTGGTTGGCAGGTTGTTGGTGTTTATTACGATTATGGCAACCCTTACCATCAAGTCATGATGTCACATCGAAACTGGCTATCTGGGTTTGCTGGACGCGGAAATGTCGGTCTAGGCGTCATACTCAAAGATGATGTCAATTCCGTAGGACTTCGAAGTCGATTGGAAAGCGTATTCAGGCTTGGATCTGAGCGTATTTTTGATAATAACAATATTCACAGTCAGGCGATGAGAGTGTTTGATAGAACATTCGCGATAGCTGATACATTGGGTAACATCACTTTGGTCATCGCGGTCTTCGGCATCTTTTTCGCGACGGTTGCGGGTGAAGTGTCTCGACAAAGGCATATTTCATTGCAACGTTGCTTAGGGGTCTCGGCAAAAGAGCTGATTTTTACAGGCAGCTTGCAGTTGTTTGTGTTCGGACTTATTTCTTCCTTGATTGCTATCCCGCTCGGATTGGCGTTAGCCAGCTTGATCGTCGATATTGTCATTAAGCAGTCTTTTGGGTGGTCACTCGAATTACAAGTGATTCCTTGGGACTATTTGCAGACATTTGCGTGGGCCATGGCAGCATTAATGTTAGCTGGTGCATTGCCAGTGATGAGAATGATTCGGAACACACCGATGAAATCACTGAGGGATGCGCTTTAATATGCTTCAACGAAATGGCTCAAAAAAACTCAGACACCGATTTGTTTCTGCTCTATTACTGATTGGTTTCTTTGGCACTATTTTAGGTGTCTGGGCTTACTATTCCTATTTTGTCGATGTTGGCGATAAGGGCGAGAATGAGGTTAATTCAGTACTTGTAAGTGAGCACTTCAATGTGTTTGAACCTGTATTGCCAGACCGAGGCGTTTCGTTGCCTCGTGATTTCCAGTTCCACCCAGAATTCCAGCATGAGTGGTGGCATTATTTTGCGTCTCTAAAAGGGGATGATGGGAAAAAGTACTCGGTACAGTGGAGCTTCTTTCGTATAGCAACTGACGAGAGAGAAACCTGGGGGTGGCAAAGCCCGCAGGTTTATATTTCAAATGTGGTAATTTCGTCTGAATCTAAGGTTTGGAAAGAGCAACGTTTGGCGCGTGGCGGCATTGGACAGGCGGGTATGACCAGTCATCCATTTAGAATTTGGATTGATAACTGGAACTGGCGTGCTCTGGGTAACACACCGTTTCCAGGTCGCCTTCAAGTACAAACCGATACGTTTGGCCTTGAACTCGACACTATTGCGAAAGGGCCATACGTGCTCAACGGCGATAACGGCTATCAGAAAAAGCACGACTTATTGCCTGTCGCGTCTTATAACTTCAGCGCTCCGTTTTTATCTTTGAGTGGGGTTTTGAATCTCGACGGTGTAACGAAAGAAGTCGAAGGTACTGCGTGGGTGCATAAAGAGTGGGGCAGTGGTTTACTCGGAGTCGGTCAGCAAGGCTGGGATTGGTTCGTGTTTAATCTCGATGACGGTACTGCACTGAGCATTAACCGCTATCGCCACAATCAACAATTGCCTTATGTTTTTGGAACATTGGCAACTCGTTCTGGCAAAGTGTATCAGCTAACGGACTCCGACATTTCTATCAAGCCATTACAGAATACGACGCTAATGAATGGTAGAAGAATGCCGCTCCAATGGATTATTAACGTGCCACAACACGATATCAATCTCACTACGCGTATCAAACGTAGGGATATGTGGCTGCCTTTTGTCATACCCTATTGGGAAGGGCCAATTATGGCGAGCGGAAGCCATGAAGCAACAGGCTTTATGCAGTTAACTGGCTACTAAAAAACACTTAAGGCTATAATTTGATAGCCTTTTTTTATGTTTGATATTCCGACAACCCTCGAATTATTTGTGCATACAGCCTTGGTGAACTCATCTATACTTAATTCATGGTGCATAACAACATTATGGAATATACGACGTATTGTTTAGTATTTGTAGGAAAAACCGAAGTTAAACATCCGAAGAAGTGATTATCTATCGATAGAGCTTGGATATAAACTCGTGGTTATTCTTTGTTATTCGTTTATTTAAATAATAAATATAAGGGCGAAATCATGACCGACGTCATCCGTGACTTCTTTAAATTGGAATCTGCTGGCGGCATCATACTAGTCATCGCTGCGGCGATCGCAATGTTTGTAGCAAACTCACCATTGAACGAAATGTACCAAGGGGTACTGCACAGCTATGTTCTTGGTATGTCTGTATCACACTGGATTAACGATGGCTTAATGGCTGTCTTCTTCCTTCTAATTGGCTTAGAAGTTAAGCGCGAACTGTTAGAAGGCGCATTAAAGTCTAAAGAGACAGCAATCTTCCCAGCTATCGCAGCGGTGGGTGGTATGCTAGCTCCTGCACTTATTTACGTGCTATTCAATTCAAGTAACCCTGAAGCGCTTCAAGGTTGGGCTATCCCAGCGGCAACTGATATCGCTTTCGCATTGGGCATCATGGCTCTTCTTGGTAACCGTGTACCGGTAAGCTTGAAGGTATTCCTACTAGCGTTGGCAATTATCGATGATCTAGGGGTTGTTGTTATCATTGCACTGTTCTACTCAGGCGATCTATCGACGCTTGCACTAACGGTTGGCTTCATTGCAACTGGTGTGCTGTTCATGCTAAACAACAAGCATGTAACTAAGTTGAGTGTTTACCTTATTGTTGGTGCAATTCTGTGGTTCGCAGTATTGAAGTCAGGTGTTCACGCAACATTGGCTGGTGTAGTCATTGGTTTTGCTATCCCACTGAAAGGCAATAAAGGAGAGCGTTCTCCGCTGAAACATCTAGAACATGCTCTGCACCCATACGTCGCTTTTGCAATTTTGCCAATCTTCGCATTTGCAAACGCAGGTATCTCACTAGAAGGCATCTCAATTTCAAACCTTACAGGCATGCTACCGCTTGGTATTGCTATGGGTCTATTGGTTGGTAAGCCTCTGGGTATCTTCCTATTCAGCTGGGGTGCTGTGAAAACGGGCATCGCTAAGCTTCCTGAAGGTGTGAACTTCATGAACATCTTCGCGGTATCTGTGTTGTGTGGTATTGGCTTTACGATGTCTATCTTTATTTCATCGCTAGCATTTGGTCCAACGAACGCAGATTTTGATACGCTTGCTCGATTAGGTATCCTGATGGGCTCAACGACCGCAGCTATCTTAGGTTACTTCCTGCTAAGTATTTCTCTACCGAAAACTAAGCATCAAGAAGTAAAGCTATAATTGGTAGGTAAAAGCATAATCGGTAGTAGGTTCGCTTAAGAGGGAGCCTACTCACTGAGTAACAAGTCAATTTCTGAGTAGCAAGAAGAGTCACAGAATCACCTTTACGATTCATGTGACGACAAAGAACAAAAAGCCGTGATGGGTAACCCTATCACGGCTTTATTGATCTTGAAGCTAAGCTGTATTTGTAAGCGAATTTACCTTACATCTTGCGCTTTCAGTGATGATGTCACGTTACTTTTCTAGTGTGGTAAAAATGGTCCACTCTTCAACGATCTGCTCACTTAACCCAACTACGGTCGCGGTTACCTTACGATTCAGTGCGTGTGAAGTAGGATCGTCACCATCGTTTTCTAAGCGTTCTTCACCATAGCCAACAATTCTCACGCGCTCTGGTTCTATACCATTCGAAAGTAACTCATCTTGTACATTGTTTGCTCGTTTCTTTGACAAGTCTAAGTTGTATTCGTTGGAGCCCACTTTACTGGCGTAACCTTGGATTTCAATTGAAGCGCTTTTGTAGTTTTCAAGAAACTCTGCCATGGTGCTAATTTGGCTAGAAAATATTGGGTTTACTTCAAATGAGTCATGAGCAAAGAGTATTTTCAGCTGTCGTACTTCTTCTGCTCGAATTGTTTCACCACAGCCATCATTGTCGACTTGTGATGTTTCTGGTGTACCAGGGCAGGTATCTCGCGCGTTTACTACACCATCTTTATCATCGTCTTGTAGATCGGCAATTTGTTCAGCTTCGGGCGTCTCGATGTAGGCTTCTCGCTGCTGATTGGAGCAGGCAAATAAAGTCATCGTTAATACGGGAAGTAATAAGTAAGTTATTTTCATCATTAATACTCCACGGCCGTTGTCCACTCTTCCGGTATATCAACCAGCAGAGCATTCAATAAAGAACCTGTAGCGTTCATCACTCGGTATTTAGCGTACTGCTCCGAATAATGGGCATCCAGATAATCTTTGCGTGCTTCAAACAGTTCGTTCTCAGTATTGAGCAGGTCAAGCAGAGTACGTTTACCTATTCGGTATTGTTTTTCATAGGCGATAACGGTTTCTGAAGCTGAATCAACATGGTCGGACAAAAAGTTTTTCTGTTGCAGTGTGAGATCTAAGGCGCTCCATGAGAGGCGAAGTCCTTCTTCGACTTGGCGATAAGCACGATCTCTAAGATCTTTCGCCTTATTGAGTTGGTAAGCAGAAGCTTCTGAATTGGCGCTGTCTGTACCACCATTGTACAAGTTATACCGCATTCTCAGCATTGCGAGCGTTTCTTGACTTGAACCTTCATCGCCTCCTGCATCATCACGCCATGACTGAGACGCTTCGATAGAGAATGTAGGATAGTTTACGCCTTTGGACTGTTTATATTGAAAATGTGCTGCGTCGACATCTGCCGCCGCTATTTTAATTACAGGGTGTTTATCTAAAGCGTCAACTATGGCATCTGACAATGACAGTGGAATCCAAGATATGTCGGCCCTTGGGTAAATCAGACCTAGCGGTTCTTGTCCTACAACTCTTCTAAATTGGGTATGTGTGTCGATCAAATTATTCTGGGCGGCTAATAAGTTACCATGAGCTTTTGCAATCCTAGCTTCTACTTGCGAAACGTCTGCGGTAGAACCTATGCCTGAACTCGCTCGTTTTTTTATGTCTTTATAGATTTTCTTGTGTATCGCAAGGTTACTTTCTGACAGCGCCAGTACCTCAGTCGCTTTTACTGCGTCGAGATATATTTGTGTTACCTCCAGTGCTTTGTCTTCGGCATCTGCTATCAATTGCAAACGAACTGATTCGGCTTCTGCAGCGGTACGGTCAATATCGTTCAGAGTCGAAGAACCATCCCACAGCAATTGAGTGAGGGAAATCGTTGCTTCCTTTCTTGTTAGATCCGTGTCTGGACCGTTATTTGGTGCAGGGTTTATACCTTCATAACCAATACCGGCATCAAGGTCGATACTCGGCCTGTATGCCCCACCAGAGGCGTCATTACGCTTTTTCACGCTCACATATTCGTTAAAGATGCTTTTTATCTCTGGATTCGTTGCCAGGGTAATAGCCACAGACTGTTCCAGAGTTTGAGCGGCGAGTGGTGCTGCAGCAACTAAGCAACACATTATGGATAATTTAAACAATTTCAAAGTAGCTCTCCTTCTACTTTCAATGCCTCATCCGTTTCCCAACCTACGTTTACCGTTGAATTGAGTGAATGGTATTAAACGAAGCTTAGGACATTTGCAAAAAAATGCGAAGTTTGTTGGTTTTTTTTGAATGTAAGTCGCTATTGCTATTGACTAATTTAAAAAGCATCGCATTTCCATGCCTTTAGTGAGTTGATTATCAATAATGCCACTACTAAATTTATTGTAGGAAATAGCCACAGCGCAGAGTGGGATTGGATCCGCGTTTGGTGTGTTCTGGGCAGAAGTGGGAATATGGATATGGGAAATATCAACCTAAGTATACTAGGTCTTGCGAACGGCGTTATAGTGCTCGACGCTCAAGGCCAAGTTAGACGTTTGCCTCCGGGCGAGCAACCAGCTACTAGCGACGTCATTGTCACTGTCGAAACAACTGAAGAGAGCGTGCCAAACGTTTCTGCGCGGTTTGTCGATGACCAAGGTCAGCAAAACGTGATAGACACTGATGATGCGATCGCTCAAGTTCAACGTGCTATTGAAGAAGGGTTTGATCCAACAGAATTGGGTGAAGAGTTTGATGCCGCAGCAGGTGAGCAAGGCTCAAGTCTAACCAACAGCGGTAGGATTGAACGTACAGGGGCTGAAACTCTGGCTTCAACAAACTTTGAAACTGACGGACTTGAATCTCAAGGGCTGTCCGAAACTCAAAGTATTGCTCTTTTCGATATCATTGCTCTTGCGCTTGTTTCAGGTGAAACCAACGTTATTGAGTTTGAACAGGATGAGCCTATTGAAACCGGGGGCGTTTTAACCATTGACGATCCGGACGTTACCTTTATCGCCAAAGATGCGGAAGGCGAAAATGGGGTCGGGTCTTTTGTCGTTAATGAGGATGGCTCGTGGACATTCGTGGCCAACAGTCCATTTGATGAACTTGCTGATGGCGAGCAAATTCAAGATACGACGACAGTGCAAACCTCCGACGGTGGCGAACAAGTCATCACCGTCACCATCATTGGTACTGATGATGCGGCAGTCGCTACCGATGACTCGGGCAGTGTGACTGAGGACATTGATGTAGATGAGATCACCAATCAATTAGTGACGTCTGGTCAGATCGTAATTACAGATGTAGACAGCGACACTCCTACCTATTCAGCTGACGGTGAGTTTAACCTCGTAGGTTCAACAAACGAATCACAGCTAGGCGTATTGAGCATCGACCCTGATGGTGCTTGGACTTACGTAGTTAACAACGACGATGTTCAGTACTTGGATGACGATGAATTCGTTACTGAGGTTTATACCGTGACAGCCAGTGACGGTACCACTAGCGAAGTGACTATCACTATTAACGGTGCCGATGATCCATCTGACATAGCCGTTGGTGAAGGTGATTCAGACACAGGAGAAGTGACTGAGGATGTGGATGTTGATCAAGAGAGCAACAACTTAGCGACGTCAGGGACGCTAACCATCACCGATGTCGACGATAACGACGTCGCTGCTTTCGAACCAAACGGTGTGTTTAACCCAGAAGGTTCGACCAATGATACCGCTCTGGGTTTTTTGACCATTACCGATGGTGGTGAATGGACTTACGTCGTCAACAACGATTATGTGCAATACCTTGACGACGATGAGTTTGTCACCGAGGTTTACACGGTTACTGCAATAGACGGAACCACGAGCGAAGTGACCATTACTATTAACGGTGCCGATGATCCGTCCGAGATTACCGTAGGAGAAGGTGACTCAGACATGGGTGAGGTGACGGAAGATGTCGATGTTGACCCGGAGAGTAACGACTTGATGGCGACGGGAACACTGACGATTACCGATGTTGATGCTAATGATGTGGCGGCTTTTCAACCTAACGGAACGTTTAATCCTGAAGGTTCGACCAATGATACTGCGTTGGGTATGTTGACCATTACCGACGATGGCGAATGGACTTACGTCGTAGACAACGACGATGTGCAATATCTCGATGACGATGAATTTGTCACCGAGGTTTACACGGTGACTGCGATTGACGGAACCACAAGTGAAGTAACTATCACCATCAATGGTGCTGATGATCCATCCGAAATTACTGTCGGAGAAGGTGACTCAGACATGGGTGAGGTGACGGAAGATGTCGATGTTGACCCGGAGAGTAACGACTTGATGGCGACGGGAACACTGACGATTACCGATGTTGATGCTAACGATGTCGCGGCTTTTCAACCTAACGGAACGTTTAATCCTGAAGGTTCGACCAATGATATTGCGTTGGGTATGTTGACCATTACCGACGATGGCGAATGGACTTACGTCGTCGACAACGATGATGTGCAATATCTCGATGACGATGAATTTATCACCGAGGTTTACACGGTTACTGCGATTGACGGAACCACAAGTGAAGTGACAATCACTATTAATGGTGCTGATGATCCATCTGAGATTACGATTGGGGAAGGTGACTCTGACGTGGGAGAAGTGACAGAGGACGTCGATGTCAATGAAGATACCAACGAACTCTCGGTGTCCGGTACTTTAACGATTACTGACGTCGACACGAGTGACATGCCTGCATTTAAACCTAATGGCGTGTTTACCCCTGTTGGATCTACTTATGCACTTGCACTAGGTATGTTAACGATTACTCCTGAAGGGGCATGGAGTTATGTCGTTGATAACGATGCGGTTCAATACTTGAACGATGACGACACGGTTATTGAGCGATATGTCGTCACCGCCATCGATGGTGTAGAGCATGTTATCGAGATAACCATCAATGGTGTCAATGACGCACCTGAAGCGACCAGTTTCACGGTCGTTAATGATGAGGACGCGATTATACCTATCCTCTTCGATTCTGAAGATGGCGGCATGCCAGATTACATCTCAGATATAGAAGATGATCATGACGACATTCCACTTAATATTCGGATAGAAAGTTTGCCAACCAACGGCAGCCTTTTGTATACCGATGAAAATGGCGTCACGAGAGAAATTGTGCAGTCTGACGTCGACAACGGTGTGTTGTTTGTCCCAAATAATATCAGCTTCGTTGCCGGGCCAGGAGAAATGTTTGAAATGGGCTTCAGTGGTGACCCTGACGATATGCCAGAGCTCGTTGATGGTTTCTATAATTGGGGCGTCGCGGTGTCACCAACCGAGAGACTTATTACCCTAGATAACGGCAATACGATTACGGTTACGATTGAAGACAACAATAATAAACCTTTGAAACAGTATCAAGGTGAACAGTCTCATGTCGGTTTTGGTATTGGTGATACCGATGGTAGAGGTATGAACAAACAGGAGACCTTAGTCCTCGATTTTACGAATAACCCATTAGGGGTCGTTGATTTTGGTTTAGATGGTTTGGGTGGTTCATTTAACACCAATAGTAATGTTTATGTTGAAGTACTCTATACCTTTGCTGATGGTACAACGCATACAGAGCAGTATCAGAAAGACCCCGGAGACACCGGAAATAGCCAACTTCTTTATGATTTTAGTTATTCATCACCAGATAATCCGATCGTTGGAATGGAGTTGTCATCGACAGGGGGCAGTTGGGAGTTACGCTATGTCCAAGGTAACGAGGCGGTAACTGAAGGCCCGCAGTTTGATTATGTCGCGGTCGACTCTAATGGCGCAGAAAGCACGGTAGAGACGGTCACCATAGATATCGAAGAACCGCAGCAATATAACGTTATTAGTGCAGCGAGTAATGAACCTTTGTATGCCGAGTCAGGCAACGATCTGCTGATTGGAGATAGCGGAGACAACATCTTCACTTGGCTAGACTCTACGCTCGACAATGGGACCGATATCATTAAAGACTTTGAGCTTTATACGGAGGGCGCCGGTGATCTGATTGACCTAAATGATCTACTTGAAGACCCACAAGATGAAACTCAAATGGCTGAGCTGCTTGGCATGATTGAAGTGTCTGTTGATGGAGACGATATCGCACTATCGATTCCAATCAATGGCGGCAGTGGTACTCAAACCATAGTGGTTGAAGGTATTGCAACGGAAATGGGAGCTTCGGTTGATCTCGGCAATGATCTTTCGGTGCTAGCCGAGTTAATCAAAAATGATGCTGCCTAGTCGGATCGTGAAATGCTTTGAACTTTAATGTAATGAAAGCCTTCGGTTTCGAGGGCTTTTTTGTGTCTACTATTAACCAAAAAAAAACACCGTGATCTTAGATAAAAAAAAGCCCAAACCAACGCGGTTTGGGCGGATACAAGTATAGGAGTTAATAAGGAAAATGCAGTAATTAAGAAAACAGTGAGAAACAAGTTTGACGGCCTGTTAAACATCTAAATACTCTGTTTTCTACTTAATTTATGACCCTCGATTATCATTTCAGTTCCCCAAAAAATTCATTAATTTTCTCTTTTTAATTAAACGCGCCTCTATTCAATCGCTTAGAACGTAATGCTTATAACTGGTACGACCAATTTGTGAAAATGTGATGTTGCTTGCTTGTTAAATAAATGTTCTAAGCGTATATTTCAAACAGTTGTTTAATACGAGTGATTGAAATGGCACCAAGAAGTACAACCAAAGACAAAATCTTAGATGTGGCTGAAGGCTTATTTGCTGAGCACGGTTTTAATGACACCTCTTTACGCACGATTACGAGTAAAGCCAATGTCAATCTTGCTTCAGTGAACTACCACTTTGGCGATAAGAAGACTCTGGTTCGTGCGGTACTCAATCGTTACTTAGAAGCATTTATGCCAGCATTGCAAGATGCACTAGTGAACTTAAATTTGAACGAAACGTATTCTATGAGTGACGTGTTTGAGTCTTTAAGGCAGCCACTAAGGGCACTCAATGATGTAAGGCCAAATGGTACGAGTCGATTTATGTTACTCATCGGTCGAGGCTATACAGATGTGCAAGGTCATTTGCGTTGGTTCATTACTACTCGTTATAGCGAAGTACTGACTTTGTTTACCAACTCAGTAATGAAAGCTAACCCAAACCTCACTCAAGAACAGTTATTTTGGCGATTGCACTTCACCCTAGGGACTTGTGTATTCACCATGGCATCTAGCCAAGCTCTAATAGAAATTGCAGAGAATGACTATGACAGAAAGATAGATGCGAAGGCAGTGGTCGATATTCTTATTCCTTATTTGGCCGCTGGCATGTCAGCAAAAGAATAAAAGAATAAAACAATAAAAAGCAAAATATTCACAAACAATATAGTGAACAAAAGGATCTGAACTATGAGCTCTCTAAGACAAAAATGGGTAAGTGACCCAGCTTTTAAACTCTTTAAAAAAGTACTACCACCCCTATCTAGCACCGAGAAAGAAGCGATGGAAGCGGGTAGCGTGTGGTGGGACGGAGAGCTGTTTTCTGGTAAACCAGATTTCACTAAGCTTCACCAGTACCCAAAACCTCAGCTGACACCAGAAGAGCAATCGTTCATGGACAATGAACTTGAAACTTTGCTCGCTATGCTCGATGACCACAAAATTGTGAAAGAAGACCGAGACCTTCCTGAGGAAGTATGGAACTTTTTACGCAAAGAGCGTTTCTTCTCGCTAATTATCGCGAAAGGGTACGGCGGCCGTGAATTTTCGGCGCACGCCAACTCTACAATCGTAACTAAGATTGCAACGCGTAGTATCAGTACCGCGGTTTCGGTAATGGTTCCAAACTCTCTTGGCCCTGGTGAGCTACTGTCTCACTACGGAACTCAAGATCAAAAAGACTACTGGCTTCCACGTCTAGCTGACGGTACAGATATCCCTTGTTTCGCACTAACAGGCCCTGAAGCAGGTTCTGATGCGGGTGGTATCCCTGATGTCGGCACTGTGTGTATGGGCATGCACGAAGGTAAAGAGACACTAGGCATCAAGCTTAACTGGAACAAGCGTTACATTACGCTAGCACCAGTGGCAACGGTACTTGGTTTGGCTTTCAAACTGCACGATCCAGAAAAGCTACTGGGTGACAAAGAAGACATTGGTATCACTTGTGCGCTTATCCCGGCAGACCACGAAGGTGTTGTGATCGGTGAGCGTCATGATCCACTTGGTCTTGCGTTTATGAATGGCCCAACACGCGGTCACGATGTATTTATTCCTATGGAATGGCTAATCGGTGGCGCAGATTACGCAGGTAAAGGCTGGCGTATGCTGGTGGAATGTCTGTCTGCAGGTCGTGGTATCTCATTACCCGCACTTGGTACGGCGATGGGCCACCTAACAGCGAAAACGACCGGCGCATACGCTTATGTTCGTAAGCAGTTCGGTATGTCGATTGGTAAATTTGAAGGTGTTGCAGAGAGCTTAGGCCGTATTGGTGGTTTAACGTATCTATTAGAAGCGACTCGTACACTGACAACCACTTCACTTGATATGAAAGAGAAGCCGGGTATCGTAACGGCTATCGCGAAGTATCACATGACAGAGATGGCTCGTACTATTCTGAATGACTCAATGGATATCCATTCAGGTCGTGCAATTCAAGATGGCCCAATGAACTACTTGGCTGCGCCTTACCTAGGTATTCCAGTTGCTATCACAGTAGAAGGTGCGAACATTCTAACTCGTAACCTGATGATCTTCGGTCAAGGTGCGACACGTTGTCACCCATACGTATTGAGCGAAATGGAAGCGGCAGCGAACCCAGATGAGAAGCAAGGTGCAAAAGACTTTGATAGCTTGTTGTTCAAGCACATCTCACACGCAACTAAAAACACGTTTGGTGCGTTTGGCGCAGCACTAACTGGCTCTAAGTTCATTAAAGCCGACATGAGCGGTCCAACGAAGCCTTACTACCAAGATTTGACTCGTTTGAGCCGCGCACTTGCAGTGAGTGCGGATTTCGCAATGCTGACGCTAGGTGGTGAACTGAAACGTAAAGAGCTTATCTCTGCACGTTTGGGTGATGGTCTAAGTTACCTATACATGGCGTCTGCTGCACTTAAAAAGTATGAAGACGAAGGTCGTCAACAAGCTGACCTAGACTACGTACACTACGCGGTTCAACACTGTTTCCACAATGCGGCTAAGTCGTTACAAGAAGCGTACCGTAACTTCCCGAACAAGATGGTTGGCAAAGTACTTAAAGGTCTAGTTTTCCCTGTAGGTAACCACTTCGAAAAACCAAGTGATAACCTAACAGTTCAACTAGCAGAAAGCTTGATGACTCCGGGCGCACACCGTGAACGTCTGACTCACCTTTGCTACATCGGCAAGGAAGAGGATGATAGTGTTGGCCTTATGGAGAACGCGTTCAATGCGATGTACAGCATCAAGCCTCTGGAGCGTAAGATCTTCAAAGCAGTGAAAGAGGGCAAAGTGGCTCGTAAAGGCTTGTTGGCAGACAAACTGGCTCAAGCACTTGCTGCCGATGTTCTGACACAAGAAGAAGTCGACCAAATTGTTGCTGCTGATAAACTGCGTTACACAGCGATTCAAGTTGACCACTTCAGTCATGACTTTAGTGAAACTTTGACGCGAAAAGAGTTAAAACCTAAGCTAAATAGCGTTGCTTAGATAACGAAATGATAAAAGGCACCTAATAAGGTGCCTTTTTTGTTTTTGTCGTAGAAGTCGCAATAGAAGCGTTAACAAATGGTGACTTAGTCGGCAAATATCAGTTGAGTGCTCCAACCACTTGCATTTTCACCACATTTTTACAGAAATTAGATGCCATTTGCGCACGAAACTCTTATCCTTAACCTGATTTTTTAAGGAAGTTGAATATGATCATCAAACCTCGAATTCGCGGATTCATCTGTACTACAACACATCCAGTCGGTTGTGAAGCTAATGTAAAAGAACAAATTGCTTACACAAAAGCTCAAGGCCCAATCGCAAATGCACCTAAACGTGTACTCGTTGTTGGCTCTTCAAGTGGCTACGGCTTGTCTTCACGTATTGCGGCTGCATTTGGTGGCGGCGCTTCAACTATCGGTGTTTTCTTCGAGAAAGCCGGTACTGAGAAAAAGCCGGGCACAGCTGGTTTTTACAACTCAGCAGCGTTCGATAAGCTAGCTAAAGAAGAAGGCCTGTATTCAAAAAGCCTTAACGGCGATGCTTTCTCTAACGAAGCTAAACAGAAAACAATTGACCTGATCAAAGAAGATCTAGGTCAAATCGATATGGTTGTGTACTCACTGGCATCTCCAGTGCGTAAAATGCCAGAGACTGGCGAAGTGATTCGTTCATCTCTTAAACCTATCGGTGAGACTTACACATCTACAGCGGTAGATACAAACAAAGATGCGATCATCGAAGCAAGCGTTGAGCCTGCTACTGAAGAAGAGATCAAAGACACTGTTACTGTAATGGGCGGTGAAGATTGGGAACTTTGGATCAACGCACTTTCTGAAGCGGGTGTTCTAGCTGACGGTTGTAAGACTGTTGCTTACAGCTACATCGGTACAGAGCTAACGTGGCCAATCTACTGGGATGGCGCGCTAGGTAAAGCTAAGATGGATCTAGACCGTGCAGCATCAGCGCTTAACGAAAAACTAGGCCAAACTGGCGGTACTGCAAACGTTGCTGTTCTGAAGTCTGTTGTGACTCAAGCAAGCTCTGCGATTCCTGTTATGCCTCTTTACATCGCGATGGTGTTCAAGAAGATGCGTGAAGAAGGTATTCACGAAGGTTGTATGGAACAGATCTTCCGCATGTTCAGCCAACGTCTATACAAAGCAGACGGCAGCGCAGCAGAAGTTGATGAAGTGAACCGTCTACGTCTAGATGACCTAGAACTGCGTGACGACATTCAAGAGCATTGTCGTAACCTATGGCCTCAAATCACAACTGAAAACTTAAAAGAACTGACTGACTACGTTGAGTACAAAGAAGAGTTCTTGAAGTTGTTCGGTTTCGGTGTTGATGGTGTTGATTACGAAGCTGATGTAGAGACAGCTGTTGAATTTGATGTAGCTGATATCTAATTCACAAATCAAAATAAAACGAAATAGGCGCTCATTGAGCGCCTATTTTTTTGTCTGTAGTTTGAGGAAAGTAGTATAGAGATTTGGGATGAGAAAAGAGATTAAGTAATAAAAAATGCACTAACTCAAAGATGAATTAGTGCATTTAAAATATCTAATCTAAAGCGCTATAACGCTGAATAAACTAGCTGATGATAATGATAAAGGTACCCGCTAAGGTCATCAATATATTGGCTATCGCGTACGTACCTGCGTACCCCAGTGCTGGGATAGTTGAACGAGCGTGGTCGTTTACTATGTCCATTGCCGGAGCACAGGTTCGTGCGCCAATGATGGCTCCAAAAAGAAGAGCTCGGTTCATTTTCAGTGCGTAAGCGCCGACTAGGTAAGCGAAGAATACCGGCAGTACACTCACGATAAGTGCTATCCCGATAACTTGCGGACCCACTTGGGTCAAATGCTCAAATATCTTACCACCGGCGCTCAAGCCGATACCGACCATAAAGAACATCAAACCGAGATCTTTGACCATATTCAACGCCCCTTGAGGAACGTAACCGAAGGTAGGGTGGTTCGCTCGTAAGAAGCCAAGCATGATGCCCGATAGAAGAAGACCAACTGCATTACCTAAACCAAATGAGACTTGGCCGAATGTCATGGTGATCAAACCAAACAAAATGCCCAGAATGAAGAAGCTACAGAAAGCCGTCAAATCGGCCATTTGGCTGTGAATCGAGATGAAACCAATTTTTTCTGCAAGGCCGTGAACACGGCTCTTTTCACCACTGACTTGTAGTACATCACCTTTAGAAAGTACGATGTTTAAATCCATCGGCATTTCAATTTGAGCTCTTACTACGCGGTTAAGGAAACAGCCGTATTCGGATAAGTTTAAGTCAGATAAACGCTTACCTGCGATGTTGTCACTTTTAACGACAATCTCTTCTTCAACGATTCGTAGATCGAGAAGGTTACGGTCAAAAACTTCTTTGCCGTTTCGGAAACTTGGATCAAGACGAGCGTGGCTGTCAGGGAAACCAACCAATGCGATTTCATCGCCTTCTTGCAGAATGGCATCGCCATCAGGGTGGGCAAGAATACCATTACGTCGAATCCGCTCGATGTAGCAACCAGTTTGGCGATAGATGCCAAGCTCACGAAGGTTCTTGCCATCAGTCCAGGTAATTAGCTCTGGTCCCACGCGATAAGCTCGGATAATGGGTAAGTAAACCTTACGCTGGCCAGAGGTGCCTAGGCCGCGCTCTTGAGCTATTTGTTCTGCAGAGTCGTGCAGGTTTACTTTCTGAAGCTTTGGAATAAGGCGGGCAAACATAATCATACTGATTAAGCCGACTAAATAAGCCATCGCGTAACCTACAGAGAGGTTTTCTATGACCAGACCCAAGTCCATGTTTCTTGGTACTTCAGCTAAACCTGAATTGAGTGCATCTTGCGCGCCAACTAATATTGGTGTTGCAGTTAGTGCTCCCGCCATCATGCCTGCGGAAAGTCCGAAACCAAGACCTAAATATTCACTGCAAAAATAAGTAAGGGCAATAGCCGTAGAAAGTACAACGAGGCTAAGAATGAGGTAATGCTTACCATCTCTGAAGAATATACCGAAGAAGTTGGGCCCAGCTTCAATACCTACACAGTAAATGAAGAGCATGAAGCCAATCGTGAGAGCGTCGGCGTTAAAGGAAAAGCCAAGATGTCCCATGATAAGAGAAGTAATCAGAACACCGATTGAATTTCCTAGTTGGAGACTACCGAAACGAATTTTACCAATGGCGAGGCCAATAGATAACACAACAAAAATGAGAAGGATGGGGTTTTGTTTTAACAGCAAGACAACGTCGATATTCACAGTGATTGCTCAATAATTAGCGTGAAACACAGGATCAGTTTGAGGAGTGAATTGTATCTAAATATAAATAAATTATAAGTGCTATTTTCAATTTTATTCGATATTGACCTTAATCTTACTCCTGTTGAAAAATTGTCATAAAAAAGCCCGCTGCAATGAGCGGGCTTTATATCAATCATACAGTCTAACTATTTTATCTATCAGCTGTTTAGGCTTTAGCCTCGATTTTCGTTTGAGAAATCCCAGCTTAGTCGAAAAGACCTAGGTTTTCTTTTGCGTATGCTTCAAATTCTGTGCAGCCGCCAATGTGATCTTGGTCGATGAAGATTTGTGGAACTGTGTCTACAGGTTTACCAACAGTCTTCTCTAGGTCAGCTTTGCTGATGCCTTCAGCGTGGATGTCAACGTAACGGTAGTTGAAGTCATCGCGTTTAGCTTTAAGAGTTTCAGCATGCTCTTTTGCGCGAACACAGAATGGACAAGCAGGGCGACCAAAAATAACTACAAACATTTAATTTCTCCTAAATACGGGATGAGGCTCGTTAACTCATTTATGTTAACTATTCTTTTATGAATGCCACTCAAAATTTCTTAAAACCAACTATGCCTCAATGGCATGGGGAAATAAAGATGGAATTGCCTCTTAATACGATAGGTTTTGCCTATCAGCGCAAATATTAATCATAAAAGGCTAGAGTCTTGTTTACTGGCCACTGTCATCGTGAATTTCCCTCAATATTAGTGTGTGAATTACCCCTAAGATTGCAACTTTAGTCGATATTTAGTGCGACAAGTTGCACCTTGTCAAAAAAATCAAACGCAGAACGAGGCATCCTTTATCTAGGTATGGAACCATATTCTGTAAGCAGCCTGACGTTATGATGTTTTAGTGCATTCGTATTTGGGGGGCCGAGATTGTGTTGTAAATACGAAAATCAAATTTCAAATGTAAAATCCAAGAGACCAATTTCCAGAAATCAATTTTCTAAAAACCAAGAGTTCGCAGTTTTGTTCGGTCATAGGCGCAGGAGGCACCATGTTTCAATTTATGACATCTACAAAGATCATCTTTGGTGATGGAGCACTCTCCGCTTCATTGTCTCTCTTTAATCAATACGGTTACAGCGTGCTATTGGTGACTGGCAATACATTAGAGCGCACTTCAATAGTTACTGACTATCTCGATGCACAGAGTATGCGCTATCAACACATTGCCGTTTCCGGTGAACCTAATATCAAAATGGTTGAGGAGGCTGCTATTTCCGCACGTCGATTTAAGCCAGATATGGTTGTCGCTATGGGGGGCGGTAGTGCCATCGATATGGGCAAGGCGTTGGCTGCGGTTTTACCTAATCAAGGTAATTTGTATGACTATGTTGAAGTCGTTGGGCGTAATGTCCCTCTTAAAACCAAACCGCTTCCGTTCATTGCGATTCCAACCACAGCGAGTACAGGTGCAGAAGTCACTAAAAACGCGGTGCTGAAATCAGGGCAAGACCAAGTGAAAATCAGCCTTAGAAACCCAGACATGCTGGCTGACGTTGCGATTGTTGACCCAACCCTAACTCATGGTACGAATCTGTATTTGTCGGGGCGAGGTGCTATGGACGCATTTACCCATCTAATGGAAGCCTATGTGTGCGGTGAACCGAACCCACTGACTGATATGATCTGCGAAGAAGGCTTACGTAAGCTGAGTGGTTCTGTCATTCAGGCGTGTATCTACGATGAACCTCAAGCGCGTTCTGATCTCGCGTTTTCCTCTATGTTAGGGGGAATAGCGATAACTAACGCCAAACTTGGCGCTGCGCATGGTTTGGCTTCTGCGCTAGGTGGCAAAATCTCGGCTCCTCATAGTGTGATAACTGCACGTTTAGCACCATTTGTGATGTTAGAGAATATAGCTGCTGCGAAGGAGCAGCAGAGATGTGACATCCTAGCGCGTTATCAGCGAATTTCTCAGATAGTGACAGGTAACGTAGAAGCAACTGAGGAAGAGGCAATTTCTTGGTTGTCTGAAGTGTTGGATACGCTCAAGCTTCCAAGCTTACTGGAATTTGGTGTCTGTGAAGCCCAATTTGATGAGGTGTCAGCCGACGCGCTCAAATCAGTGGCGATTAAAGGGAACCCTTTACCGCTGAACCAAGAACGGCTCGTACGTATTCTGAAGAAGGTTTGCGAGAAGTGCGGTTGTGTAGAAGGGCTTCATGAGGGAGCTTTAATGAATCAAATTGAGCAAGAGCCTACTGCTGAGTCGAGCTTTACCATTATCAATTCTTATGCGTCTGAGAACAGCGTGGTTGAGAAGGGCAATAGCTGGACTATCTAACAGTCTTCAATCTGCTCTCGGCATAACTAGACACACTATAATTAATCACAGCACAAACCCATTTAAACAGACAAATAAAAACGGAGCGCTAGGCTCCGTTTTTCAATTGAATATAATTCTTAAGCTCACATCTTAACAGATTAGAACTGAGAGTACTTTTCGTAACGTGAATCACGAAGTGACTCTTTTACTCGCTTCAGATTCTCTCGGAAGCCAGAACCACGACGAAGCGTAAAGCCTGTTGCTAACACATCGATAACCGTCATCTGAACAACACGACTTGCCATTGGCATGTAAACGTCAGTGTCTTCCGGTACATCCAATGAGATAGACAGAGAACTCGCTTTATCTAGCGGAGAGTCTTTTGCTGTGATAGCGATAACTGTCGCGCCGTTTTCACGAGCTAAGTTCGCAATCTCTACTTGGCTTTTAGTGCGGCCAGTGTGAGAGATCAGAACAATAACATCGTTATCACTGCAGTTAATGCAGCTCATGCGTTGCATCACGATGTCTTCGAAACAAGTGATTGGGATATTGAAACGAATGAATTTGTTTTGAGCATCTTTGGCTACAGCAGAAGAGGCACCCAGTCCGAAGAACGAAATGCGTTTTGCTTGAGTCAGTAAGTCAACCGCTCGGTTTACTTGCATCGCGTCTAAACTGTTTTTAGCAACATCTAGACAAGCCATAGTTGATTCAAAAATCTTATGCGTGTAAGCATCTGGGCCGTCATCTTCTTCAACATTACGGTTCACGTAAGGTGTACCGTTCGCCAAGCTTTGAGCTAGGTGAAGTTTAAAGTCAGGGAAGCCCTTTGTGTCTAAACGACGACAGAAGCGGTTAACTGTAGGCTCACTCACGTCAGCCATTTTAGCTAAGGTAGCAATGCTAGAATGAATTGCAGTTTGAGGGGAAGCCATGATGACTTCGGCTACCTTACGCTCAGACTTGCTGAAATTTTCCAGGTTTTTTTGTATTTTTTCTAATGTATTCATAGTGTTCACAAGGGTATAGAGAACAACTTGCTAGTTAATATCTTTTACCAGGGGGTATGGCTGAAACAAATATAAGAAAATACAAAACCAAACTTATATTCGGTATTGTAAATTCTACTGCATCAAATAGATATCAAGCTAACTAGCACCATAGAGTCAGTATAAACCCAAGATACTATTCACTAATACAAAAACACGGCATCAATGCTTAAGAATATGACAAACCTCAACAAAATTTTAGAAAACTACAGAATTGGAAGAGGATTAGAGCAAAAAGAATGCAAATTGAGTATGAACTGACAGCTAAGTTACATCAAAAAGAAAGAAATTTTCAATTTGATGCAACTAAAATTGAATGGCTAGGCGTTGATTAGCTTAACCAGTTTGGTGATTTTACTCATCAAGTTGGGTGCTAGTTTAGAGATTTCACGCTGTTCTTCAAGCACTGAAGAGAGAATATCGTTGCCCGTCAGTGGATTTGCTAATACTACACGGAAAACGATGATTGGCTGATGCGCCCATATTTCGGGGTTTAAGCGCGTTCGCGATACGAAAGACTTGCCCGTTTCACGTTGCTTCTTCTGAATAAACTTGGTCAGTTCATTCAGTAGCTCATTCAGTTCAACACGCTCTGGTGCTTTAGCCTTGAGTAGTGCTGCTTTGACTGATCCAGGCACATAGCGATAGGTCAGTAGGCAAAGCTCAGGCTCTGAAACCAGTTCGAAGTCGTTTTGATCTTTAATCAGGTCGGCAAAGTAGCGCGCTTTATTGATGCTCTGGTCGATCAGCAGTTCATACCCAGGGCGACTGATGATGTGCATTGAGGCGTAGACTAACATTGCCATGCCTGAACGAGAGCCTTCTAACGTATGACTACCTAAGTCTTTTGAGCCTTTACGAAGGATGTATTGAGCATGATGTTCGATTGCGGTCATCGCATCTGGCTTCTTAAACAAAACCATGCCAGCACCCATAGGGATATAAAGCTGTTTATGCGCATCAATCGTGACTGAATCAGCCAATTCAATACCATCAAGAAGGTGACGATGGTTGTTCGACATTAGAGTCGCACCTCCCCAAGCGGCATCAACATGGAAATGACAATCGGATTCAGCACACACTTCTGCAATGTCTCTTAGAGGGTCGATATTACCGGTTTCGGTTGTACCAGCCACACCAATGACAGCGAAAGGCTTTATCTTATTCTGCTTGAGCTGTTCAATCTTGAGTCTTAGGTCGTCCGTACAAATGCGGTTGTCGTTATCTGTTTTAACAGACACTAGACCTTCTTGACCAATACCAAGGACGTCCGCTGCTTTTTTCAGAGAGTAGTGACCACGTTCAGAAACCAAGATAGCAAGGCCTTCGTAGCCGTAGTGCTTCATGGCTTTAAACAAGCCTTCTTTTTCCACACCTTTGAACGAACCTTGTGCTTTTAGCGCGTTGTTACGTGCAACCCAAAGCGCTGTTATGTTCGCGATGGTACCGCCAGAACAAAACGCTCCTAAAGAGTGGTTGGCACTGTGCATCCAGCGAGAATAAAACTGGTCGCTATCCTGATATATCAGGCGATGTAACATACCCAGAACTTGACGTTCTAGGGGAGTGAAAGCTTTTGAGGTCTCGATTTTTACTAGATTCTGATTTAGCGCAATCATGATTTTAGACAGCGGCATCAGGAAATAGGGTAGCGCAGACGTCATGTGACCAATAAAACTTGGCGACGACGTATGTACAGAATGAGATACAAGAGAATCGAGGAGATGCTCGGTATGTTCTGAAACAAACTCAGGCTGCTCTGGGATATGAGCATTCGAAAAATCTTTCTCAATCTCACGTAATGGCTTTTCTTCAGCCACAATGTGTTCACGTAAGAATTGATTCAGGTTTCGTGAAAGTTTGTCTTCGATTTGAGTGAGTGTTGAGTCTGGGCCTTCTGGTACTGTAAAGATACGTAGAAGACTGTCAAAGCTAACATCTGCTGTTTTTTGTTCCGTAACCATAGCAAGCGAGTTATTTTTCTTATATTGACGCGAGCGGGATAATCTAAACGAAAACGGGAACAATGTCCCGTCTTAATTATGAAATCCAACTTCCCATAAAAGCATAGTAAATTAAGGGTTATTTACACTTAATCGCTTCTAGTTTGGCGATCGACTGGTTGTAACGCTGCAGTGCTGTATCGATTTGCTTAGGGTGACTAAGCAGCTCAGCAAAGGCGGAACGTAGCTCGTAGTTTTGAGCGTGAGGTGTTGATTGGCGGTCGTCGAACGTTGTTTTCGCAATTCTACCAAGTTCATCATCACGTGTTGATAACGTCTTAATGTCGTGTTGTTCCAGTTGCAGCCAGCCTTCTACCGGTTGCTCTGTTGCCACTTTGCTTGAATCGTTCACAAGGTAGTAGTTTACCGCAGCGCGATTAAGCTCGAAGTGGTGCTTACGACCTTCTAGGAACCACTCGCTTACTTCTGTCAATTCTGGGTATTGCTCAGAAGTTAATGTAGCGAGGTCAGCATACCAACCTAAAGAGGCGTCGATGTACGCATCATATTTTTTTGCTTGGCACTGATTTGTCTCAGACATTGAATCTGCTGCAAAAGAGAAAGTCGAAGTTGAAGCTAGCAGTAATGCGACGCAAAGGCGTTTCATAGCGGTTCCTTTTGTAAGTTTATTCTTTTTATAACGTTGTCGTTACAGATTACCGTGATCATTATTTGTTGAGCAATGACACTTAGTGTCTTTTTATTTCGGTAACTGTATCGGTGTCTTGGGCATCGGTATTCGAGTTGCATTCTAATCTAAAACAAACGCTATTCCTGCGATCTAGTTAGCAAGAGATACAAAGAACAACATCAAAATCGGGACAAGCAAGCTGAGGATAAAGCCACTGACTATGGCGACTGGCACGCACCGAACGCCACCTGTGGTTTGAATGACAGGTAATGTGAAATCCATCGCTGTTGCGCCTGCATAACCAATCGATGTGCATGGGTAGCTCCGGATCAGCACAGGAATAAGTATTAAAGCAACTAACTCTCTTAACAGCTCAAGCATGAAAGAAGCGCCGCCATAAATAGGACCAAAGGCGTCGCCCATCAAGATACCGGCTAAAGAATACCAGCCAAACCCTGAAGACATTGCCAAGGCTCTGAACAAAGGAATATCAAGGATATAAGCCGCAATAATACCACCAAGCATTGAGGTGGTGATGATTGCGATTGCGATTACCATACCGTGCTTGTTGAGTAAGATTTGACGAAGTGTTAGTCCGCTATTGCGTAACTGAATGCCAATAAAGAACAGTAGAAAAAACAGAATCCATTCACTCGCGGTATCAACCCAATCAAGTCCAATAGGCAAAACTAAACCCGCAATAAGGCCGGAACCGACCACTAATATGAGTTTGGCAGACTCCATCGCCATAGAAGACAGGGGGAGTTTCTTATTACAGCTGTCTGTCTGGAGTGGCAGTAACTTATCAATAGCAGGTAGCGCCATTAGGTTACAAACGCTTAAGCAGACAAAGAAAGTGGCCGTGTATAGAAGAATTGTCTGCAGGTTACTGCCTAGGTTATCGAGTGCGGCTAAGCTAAGTCCCATTAACGCGAGAATCACGTAGATCAACCGCGAAGTAGAGCGGTTGATAAATTCTAGCGTCTGAGCGTTCGAAATTGAAAAAAGATACCCCACGACGAGTGGCGCAAATATAAAGATCATCCCTGTAAACATGCTTTCCCCATTGCATTGACTTCATATTGCATTTACTAGCAATTTAACAGTAACTTAGAAGCCGCTAGTATTGATCACGTCACTTAGCTTTGCATTAAAATCCTGTTTGCTCAAGTTGCTTAATTTATAAAGTACTTCCGCTCCTGTCACGTTTAGTTCTACTTCGTGCTCATCAATGTTCTCATCCTTGTTTCTAAACATCAGTAGGTGGTTAGCTATTCGCGCAATATCAAGGTAAGACACCTCGCGCTCTTCGTGATTATTAATGGTGTTGCTGCACACATCGATAAAGTCGCTGTCGAAACCCCAGCGTCTAAGGACCAACTTACTGGTTGCTGAACATTGGCCTTGGAATATTTGCAGTGCGATGTCGTGATCTAAATAGTTCCCGTTGTCTAGGTAGAGGTGATATTCACTAACCAAACAGAACAAGCCAATGTCTGCAAGTAACCCAACAAGTAGTGACTTTTCATGCTCTAGATAACGGTATTCGGTAGGGGATAGTTCTTTAAATAGGTTAGTGACTAACACCATAGTTGCGGCGAGTTCTTTTGATACAGAAGCGCTCTGAACCAATAGCTCGTTGCACTCTTTACTCAAATTGACGGAATGTTTAAGTTGTTCAATAGCCTGAGCCGTGACAATGTCACGCACTCTCAATATACCAAGACGCGATACGGCCGTCATAACATCGACACAAGTAATATTGCGTCTGTTGAAGACAACTGAGTTAGCAACTCTGATCACGATTGCTGTCAGCCCTGGGTCTTCAAGTAAGCACTCGGCAACTTCGGCGACGCCTGTTGGTTCAAGAGTACATAGCTTTTGAATTTTAAGTACAACCTCAGGAATCGGAGGAAGAGTTATTTTTCCCGCTGAGATGGAATGTCCAACAAGTTGGGCAAACTCGGATTCTAGGCCCTTAAGGAGAAGAGCTTTATTTTGTGGTAGCCAGAAAAATGATAAATGATTCATATTAAGAGTAAGAACATGTATGTCGTACCATTTTACAAGCCGCGATGCTGCGAGGCAATACTCATCGAACCACATAAGCTTTGATAACTTGAACGGGGGTATCACTAAGAATTAAATTCTTGGCGTGATTTGATAGTTTAATGTGATGTAAATCATTAAAAGCAAGGATATTCAACTGATTGATGTGAGCTGCGCCCTGACTTATTTTTCTTTTCGAAGTATCATTTATTTCAAAGGTGACAAACGAAACCATAATATTCACCTAAACATTAAATAGATTTAAAATTTTTCGCATAAAAAGCTGCTTGTCTGGCGATCAACCTAATCGGGGTAATTTGATTAAGGATCAACGGATATGACCGAGACAGCATTTATTAATTACGTGAATCAATTTGGTGAACATCAAAAGCGATCTATGTTTGGAGGTATTGGCCTCTTTCAAAATGACGCTATGTTCGCTTTGTTGAGTGAAGATTGTGTATTCATTCGAGGTGGGAAGTTATTAGATAAAAAGCTGACGGGGCTTGATTGTGAAAAGTATCGTCACGTAAAAAAGCAGACGACAGCAACCGTGAATTACTACGACATCACGGATCTCTTTACGTCTGAGCATCCTGAATTGGATAGTATTATTCGTACTTCAATCGATAATTCAATTCAGCAGCGTAGCTTCAAAAAATCATCTGCTAGCCGTAGATTAAGGGATTTGCCTAACATGCAACTGACGTTAGAACGCATGGTTAAAAAGGCTGGAGTGGATGATGTTTCAATGTTTATGCAGTTGGGTGCATCTGAAGTGTTTAATAAGGTTCGCGAAGCGTACGGAAACGATGTTGACCTAAAATTACTTTGGAAGTTTGCGGGTGCAATTGATGGTATTCACTGGAAACTATTACAAGAGCCACGCAAGCAGCAATTATTAAAGAGCTGCCACTAAAGATATCGCCTGTATATGCATAAGATTACTGTTTATATATAAAAACCGAGGGATTTCCTCGGTTTTTTGTTTCTATCTAGCCCGTTTTAAAGGCTAAGCCCATATGAAGAGCTTTCTCGTTTTACTTAAAGCTTGAAACGAGTCGTGAACATTAACTGATCACCGTAGAAATCATTGATACGAACTTCTGCACCTAGAGAGAATAGTTCTGTAGAGTGGAAACGCACGTAAGCAGAACCGATCCAATCATCTTTATCATCGATAGAAACGTAACCGCCTTTGCCGCCAACTTCTAGTTGTGGGCCAAGCCATTGACGAACACCAACGTTGAATTCCATACCAACATCAGGAGAGCTTTTCGCTGCTGGTTGAACTATACGAGCTAGCATTTCACCCGTTAGATCTGCCCAGTTGTTAATTGGAGCGTGGAAACCAAGACCTACAGCAGAGTCGTAATCGCCTTCAAATTCTGAATCGATACGCGCTACTGCGTGAGCATTCGGGTGGATTGACTTACTGAACGCACCACCAAATGTAATTGGGCTCGCACCGATACGAGCGTCAAAGTAATCGTAGCTAAAGTTGCTCATTACTTGTGCTTGTTCATTTGGTTGTCCATCGACAGCTAGTGCTTGGCTAGAAGCCAATAGCATAGCGGTAGTAAGTAGAATTTTGCGCATAACGACCGTAAACCTTTATTAGTGTTGATCCCTTTGGTTTGATAAAAAATAGCCAAACCATAAACATTGAGACAGTTTAATCTAACTCGCGGAAAAGTAACCCATAAAAATGCTATTCATTTGTCATTTAGCTAAAAAACAAGCAAGTAAAGTACTGCTCTGTTACAGAGATCTCATGTTTTAGGGTTATTTAACAAAATCTAGTATCCATTCACTTGTTATCGATAACTATTAGATACACTTAATTTACTCGCTGTTATACAAAATACACTTAGTGTCAAAGATGCATCGCGACTAACTAATCGCTATTCATCATCTAATCACTATTCATCAAACAACCTCTATTTACCAACCTATCGCTATTCACTGAAACTAGTTCGCTTGTCTGACATTGATGTCAGTATTCGCTCAGTATCTAAAATGGAAGTCCAGTTTAACAACTGCTTGTCGTTTGCAATGACATAGTCTGTCAGTTGTTGAGTAATCGTGTCTCTAAGTTGATCGCCTTGCCAAGGTTTTGAAATATAAAAATCAAGCGCCGCGTTGTTAATTGCTGTGACGGTATCTTCTAGCCCAGCTTGCCCGGTGAGCAGCAGCTTGCGTGTTGGCTTTGTAGAGTCGTGCTGGTTAAGTTCGATAAGAAAATCGATACCCGTTTTGTCAGGCATGATGTGGTCACACAAGATTAAGGCGAGTTTAATACCTTCCTGTCCCATTTCTTTAATCACTTGCTTAGCTTCATCGACCGATTCGGCTCCTTCAACAATAAAATTGTCTTCAAATGGTGCTAAATCTTGAAGGACACTGTTGAGAACCTCTGGCTCATCATCGACACATAAAATTAGGTACTTATTCATGAGGTGCTCCTTCTTGTTTGAATGGAAGCCACACTTGCATGTGTGTATGGCTGCCTACCTCAGACTCCACCAAAATAAAACCTTGATGAGCCGAAACGATTTGTTGAGAAATGGATAACCCAATCCCTAAACCGAAGTTGCCTTCTTTTTTGGTCGTGAAGTTTGGGTTGAAAATAGTGTTGATGTCTTCTTTGGCGATACCGTGTCCAGTGTCCGATATTTGCACTACAAGAAACGTGTCGTCACCTTTAGTTTCTTGATACGTGGTGATAGAGACTTTGCCTCGCTCTGAAAGAGCATCAAGTGCATTAGAGAGAAGGTTGGTCCACACTTGTTGCAGCGAGAGCGACTGGCACAATAGAAGCGGCAAGTCGGTGTCGTAGTGTTTTTCAAGTTGGTGATGTTTGAGCCTGTTTTCAAAGATCACTAACGTATCTTCAAGCCCTTCGTGGATATCTGTGTAGTGGCGGACCTCTTCATCTTCTCGGGCATAGCTTTTTAGGCTTTTGACCATATCGGCAATACGTTTGCTGCAAACTTGAATTGAGCGGATAGAGTTTCCAACATAGTGATAATGCTCTAAGTCATTGAGCAGCTCTTTGCCTGCGACAGGGGAGTCTTTTAAGGTATCTAAAACCGCAGAGTCTTGGCTCAGGTTCAGTCTTACGGCTTTTTTAGCTAGCGCGCGGTCATCGATAGTAGAGGTGAGGTGTTTTACAATTTGTCTTTCTTGAGCTGTTGATAGTGGCTTCGCCATTTTTGACTGTGCTAATACATCCGTCCCTTTATTGGATTCTGGGAGTGCCGAGTTCTCGAGTATTTGATCGAGATGTTCAGACAAGGTTTCAATGCTTCGCAAGATCGCTGCAATCGGGTTGTTCAACTCATGTGCAACACCCGCCACGAGTTGGCCGAGCATCGCCATCTTCTCTTTCTCTATCAATTGTTGATGTGCAGATTCCAACGATTCTAGCGTTTGCTGAAGCTGGATCTTATTGTTGATGCTTCTTTGTAATCGTCGGTTAAAGTGACGGAGTAGTAGATTGGTAAACAGCGGCAGCAGAGTGTTGTTTGAATGCATCACCTGAGCAAAGCTATCTTTATCCAGTTTGATGACTTGGGTCTGAGTCAGAGTAATCGCAGTAGAGAACGAAGGCTCACCCGTCACGAATGACATCCCTCCGACAATATTGCCCTTAGAGTGACGCACAACTTCGCGTTGCTGCCCCAGTTCATCTTTTTTATAGAGCGCCGCTTCACCTTCAATAATTAACCAAAGAAAGCGATTATCTTCGCCCTCAACCGTCAGCAGATGCTCTGGTGAATAATCACGAATGGCCTTGGTTTTATCATCTTTTGAAAAGACATCCTGCAGAGCACTGACGACACGCTCAGCAAGGGCATTGTCAGAAAGCTGGTGGTAATCGTGAATGAAACCCGATTGGAAAGAGTGAATCTTTTGTTCAATGTGCGCTCTGAGTAAGCGCTGTTGATCCAATGCATCGCTGTAAGAGAGCAGGTTTTCTGAGTCGTATTGGATGACAAAAGACGTTAGCTCTTTTTGCGCTGATTTGAATAGAACCTGATCTTGAACTGGCTTGGTTAGACAGTGGTTGAGCCTGCCTTCATTTACAGCGGTTAGAATGGATTGAATGTCTGACGAAGCGCTGACTAATATCGTTCTTGCGGTATTACTATGGGGCAGCTGTTCGAGTTCAATCAGAAATTGCACGCCATTAAATTCAGAATGATGATGAGTGATCACCAAGGCTACAGTTTGGTTGTGATCATGAATATCTTCTAATGCGTGATGCGCGTCTTCTATGTTCTCGGCAGTATAAATATCGAATACAGAAGCCAACGGAGCCAGCTCCGAACGTATTCTTTCAATGCTAACCGGATTATTGTCCAAACAGATAACAGCGTATTGATTCACAGCTCAACCTTAATAGTAGCGACGTCTCTAGCCTAGCAAGAACCGCCGAATAAGGATGAGAGCTAGCCGTTAATTTATTGAGGCAATCGAAGTATCGAGCAATAGACTGATTTAACTCAATGTTTCTTGTTTGCTACTGATGGGTTAGACTAAAAAAACAGACACGTGTAGAAAGAGAACTCATGGAACAGTTAAGAAAAATTGGTGCAATTGGCGGCGCAATCTCATTGGCACTTTGTTGGCCACTAGCGGTTGGCCAAATTGGACAAAATGCCATTACCGATGGTGTTGCAAAGCTTAACAATTCAAGCATTCAAGCGGAGATCGTGGAGTACGATAGAGGTTACCTGTCTTCTAACGTAACTACTCGCCTAACTGTGACCGATGAAAACCTGAAAGAACAACTCGCGATTGATGGGCTGCCGAGTGAGTTTGTCATCAATAGTGCGGTTAGCCACGGTTTGGTGAGCCTGAATGCACTGTCGACGTTTGATAATACTGATATTCTGCCTCTAACTCTGACAACTAGCACTGAGCTAAACGGCAACACGGACTTTAACTTCGAGTTAAGCCAGTTCAATCATCAAGGTTCTGATGAGAATGGTACTTCGGTATCAATCACGAAATCGAATCTGTCTGGCCATGCCACTGTTTTAGGGCAAGTTGATTACGAGCTTTCAATCCCTTCAGTTCAAATTGATTTTGAAACCGGTGAAGAGGTAACACTGTCAAACCTAAAAGGTGTAGGTTCAGGTCAACAAGCGAAAGGCTACTGGTTAGGTTCTCAGAATTTTACTATCGATAGCTTCTTGGTTACAGACTCTGCAATGCAGCCTTTCATGACCATTGAAAACTCTAAGTACGATTTTGAATCACATCTAGATGAAGCGACTAAGCGTCTGCGCAGCAACCTTAAGCTGGATATCGCAAACATCGAGACCAGTGAAGGCCAGTTGAACAACCTAAACGTCGATTTCGAAATGTCGAAATTGGATAGCGAATCGTTTGAGAAAATCTTTGAGATTTACCAATCTAATCCAGTAATGACGCAAGAAGACGTTGCCGAGATCATTCCATTTATCGATATCCTGTTTGCTAAAGGCTTCGACCTTTCAATGAACAATATGTCGTTAGATCTAGGTAAGGGTCAATTCGAATCTAAGTGGTTAGTGAGCGTACCGGAAGGAACCGAAAACATCAGCAGTAATCCTTCGATGATCATGCCGGCATTAACGGGTAACGTTCACTCTAGCTTCTCAAATGAGCTTGTTGAAGAGTACCCATTCATCCGTGAAGGTATCGATGAATTGCTTGTGATGGAAATGATCAAGGAAACAGAAAGTGGTTATGAAATCAGCGCTGACTTAGAAAATGGAAACCTAGTGTTCGAAAATGGACAAGAAATTCCATTAATCGCTCTACTTATGCCGGTTTTTGTTCAATAAACAGAACAGGCTTGAATACTGATAGGGTGATTTAGCAGGTCAAGCTTAAACATTTTATACGGTACAAAACAAAAGAGGTCTTAAGACCTCTTTTGTTGTTTTTATGTTGGGTAAAACATGGTATTACTTGCATAGTTATTATTTAGCAGGAGCAATCATCCCCATGGAACTTACATTAGATAACGTATTCAACTTCAGTGCTGGCCCAGCTGCACTGCCTAAACCGGTAATGAAACAAGCGCAGGCGGACTTTATTGATTGGAATGGTTTAGGGACTTCCGTGATGGAAATCAGCCATCGCAGCAAGGAATTTATTCAAGTTGCTGACGAGTCCGAACAGGACCTACGTGATCTTCTGAACATCCCAGACAACTACAAAGTTCTTTTTTGTCAGGGGGGCGCTCGTGCTCAATTCGCTGCTGTTCCTCTAAACCTTTTAGGTGACGCGACGAAAGCGACTTACATTGATGCGGGTTACTGGGCAGAAAGTGCAGTGACTGAAGCGAGCAAATATTGCGAAATCGATGTATTCAACGCCAAGACGTCAATTGATGGCAAAGCAGCGGTTGTTCCAGCTAAAGATTGGAAAATCGACCCGGAAGCGGCGTATGTACATTTCTGTCCAAATGAGACCATCGATGGTATTGAAATCAGTGAGCTTCCTCAAACGGATAAGCCAATCGTAGCGGATATGTCATCTAACATTCTGTCTCGTAAGATCGATGTGTCTCAGTACGGTGTTATCTACGCTGGCGCTCAAAAGAATATAGGCCCCGCTGGTATTTGCATTGCTATCGTGCGTGATGATCTGCTAGAGCTAGCAAACGACGTATTGCCGAGCATTCTTAACTACAAAGTACTTGCTGAAAAAGACTCAATGTTCAACACACCGCCAACGTACGCTTGGTACCTATCAGGCCTTGTATTCAAGTGGTTGAAAGCTCAAGGTGGTGTTGAAGCGATGGAATTAGTGAACAGAGAGAAAGCTGCGCTGCTTTATAATGCGATTGATAGCTCAGCTTTCTACAGAAACGATGTTCATACAGTAAACCGTTCAAGAATGAACGTGCCATTCCAATTAGCGAAACCAGAGCTAGATGCTAAGTTTTTAGAGTTGGCTGATGCTGCTGGTCTGAAATCACTAAAAGGTCACAGAGCGGTAGGTGGGATGCGAGCATCACTATACAACGCAATGTCTTTGGAAGGTGTGCAAGTATTAGTCAACTTCATGAAAGACTTTGAAGAGAAATACGCTTAAATAGGGCGTTATTCATAATAAGAGGAGCGAAAGCTCCTCTTTTTTTACTTGCTGAAAAGGAAGGGTATGAAGAAGTTAGGTACAGTAAACAGTGTTTTGGGCGGTAAGATCGTTGCTTTTGCTCACGGTACACAGAGTGCAATCAATAAGCAGGTTTTATCTGAGCGCCAATACGCCACTGAGCTTGGATTTATTAACGATGAGCAAGGCGACCCTCGCTTTCATGGCGGTATTCAGAAAGCCCTTCATATTTATCCAAGTGAGCACTATCCGGTTTGGCAGCAAGAACTGGGCGACAAAGACATCTTCCAATCTGCAGGCGCATTTGGCGAGAACATAAGTTCAAGTGGGGTGACTGAAGCTTCCATTTGTTTAAAAGATAAGATTCGAATTGGTTCAACCTTGCTGGAAGTTTCACAAGGTCGTATGCCTTGTTGGAAGCTCAATGTACGATTCGATCAAAATGATATGGCGAAAAGGCTACAAGACACCCTTCGAACTGGCTGGTACTTCCGTGTTTTGGAAGAGGGTGATATCGGCTCCGGCGACGAGATTATCCTGTGTGAAAGACCTTACCCAGAATGGCCGTTAAGCCGGGTTATGGGTGCGGTGTTCACGGGTTGTTTGGATAAACAAGAGCTTAGAGAATTGGCGGAGCTGCCTCTAGTGGAATCTTGGGGCACGCTCGTAGAACGTCGACTTCAAACTGGCGAAGTTGAAGATTGGGAAATGAGATTGGTTGGCCCGACAGCCGAGTAGACTTTCTATTCATGCTTAAAAGACAATCATGCGCAAAACAAAACGCTCACTATCTAGAAGATGTGAGCGTTTTTGGTTCTGAGGTGAGCACTTATTAGTCAGTAACTAACAGCGACTAGTTTATCTAGCTATAACCAGAAATCTTTAACAGGCATATCAGGGCTAAAATGGTGCGCAATCTGTGCTTGTAGAAGCTCCGCTGTCGCAATCGCATCAGTTAACGCATGATGCGGAGTATAGTCAGGCAAGTGGTATCTACGACGGCTCTGACCAAGCCTTACTGACGCAGGCTTCTTACCTTTTAGCTTATTCCATAGACCGCCGGCCAGTTTGTTTTGGATTTGAGATTCAATCTCGAGCGTGTCGAGGACTGGAAACTCAATTCCTTCACCTAATCTGACCTTCAACGCGTTATCCAAGAAATCACGCTCGATGCGGCGATAATGAACGACTGGGATATGGCCGCCCATTGATTCTAAGATCTCATCTAATACTTCACTTAAGTCTGGCGCATCAATGATGTCGTTGTGAGTGATGCCATGGATAACAACCGAGTCTTCTTCCAATTTCTGCTTTGGTCTCAGGGTCCAGTGCTTGGCTTGTCTTAGGTAGATTCGATTTAGCGTAAACGGAACTAGACCAATGGTAATGATGCCATCTTTGTTTGGGTTTAAACCCGTTGTCTCAAAGTCGACAGCTAAGAAAGTCACTTCTGATAATGGCGTATCAGGTGCAGGAAGAGGCTGGCTATAAAATTGCTTCAAGCGTTCATCTCTCGCTCGTTCGAGCTTCTGAGCAAACTTAAATGGCCAATCAACCGCTGGGGATCTGAATAGTTTGTTCATAGCGCCTACTTAAACTTATTGCTGGCTTGATAACGGAACTTAAGAAAGTTCTGTGCATTGCTTAATATTTGGAATGCATCCTTTAGATTACGTCGCTCGAAGTCAGAAAGGTTCTCTGGTTCGATGTTGTTATCCGGTTCGATGTTGTTGTCGACATCGTGTGCTTGGTGGCGAATACGAACTAAAGAGATAAATTCCATCGCATCTTTCAAGTCTTGAGCTCGACCTTTTGGCAAAATACCTGCGTCGATAATGTCATCTAAACGTTCGAATGAGTTCTTAGAGCGAGATGCGACTGCTAAAGAGTGAACACGGATTAGATCGGCAAGTGGTGCGGTACCACGACGTTTAAGATTGATCGAGTTGTTATGACGACCATCTTTCTCCATTACAAAATCTTTAAAGAAACCCAGAGGCGGTGTTCGGTTGAGTGCGTTACGAGCAAGACACGCCAAGAAACGGTTGTTCTTACGCGCACGTCTTACAATAAAACTATTTAACTGTTCTGCCCATTTTAAGCGGCCATAAACACCATCTAAATCAAAGAAGATAGAGGCGTTCAGTAGTGCTTTCGGGTTTGGATCATCAATCCAATCAGCGAAGCATTCTTCCCATTGTCGACGTGTCATACGCCAAGTTGGGTTAGTGGCCATGATGTCACCGGTACAGTACACATAGCCACATTGGTCTAAGCCATCACAAATGAAGGTCGACAGCTCTTCAAAGTACTTACCGTGCTTTTTCTCATCGTAGGTATCATCAAGAATAATGGCGTTATCTTGGTCAGTAACGAGCAGCTGCTCATCACGCCCCATCGAGCCGAGCGCGAGGAAACAATAAGGGATCGGCGCTTTACCGAGTTTATCTTCGGCTAGTTCAATAATTCGTTGTTTAAAGCTACGGCCAATTACCGACATTGCGGTACCCACCATGTGGGCGTTGGCGTCTTCGTTAACCAAGCGCACAAAGCTGTCTTTTACTTGCTCAGAAAGGACTTTAAGATCTTCGATGCTTTGCTGTTGGAAGATGCTGCTTACCAATAACAGCGAGTTTTGAGATTCGTAACGTACAATATCGGTCGCTTCAATAATACCAATAGGCTTCTTATCTTTTAGTACTGGTAGGTGATGCACGTTGTAGCGAAGCATGGTCATCATGGCTTCGTAGACATAGGCATTATGATCGAGCGAGATAACCTCTGCTGTCATTACACTTGATACTTCATCCGATGGATCGAGTCCTTCTGCTAAAACTCGGGTACACAGATCACGGTCGGTAATGATGCCAATAACGGGCGTCGAATCGTCTTCATCATCTTCAACAATATCCGGGTCGATGATCAGCAAAGATGAAACATTATCTTGTGCCATCATGGTAGCAGCTTGTTGGATGGTTCGTGTTTTTTCGATCATTGGCGCTTCGCTAGTCAGCAGCGTCTTTACCTTTGACGTGGTTAGATCGTTAGCGTCGTTGCTGTCTGAGTTAGCCTGACGCAGTCGCGCATTATCTTCTACTTCGACAAAGTCAGCGAATGAATCATAGTTGTCGTAGAGTTCTTGGAAAATAGGTTCAGGGATACAGTAGAGTAGGGTGTCTTCTGTTGCTTTTACCGGGAAGCGAACTTTATTGTTGGTGAGTAGCCCCATTTGGCCAAATAAGTGTCCCTCATCCAGCCGGTTATAGAGCTCACCTTTACGACGATAGACTTCTACTTCGCCGCTTCGAACAATGTAAAGGTCGTTAATCTGATCACCAAAGTGAATGATAGGGGTATCTTGGCGGTAATAAGAAATTTCGACGCTACTGGTCACTTTCGCCAACATCTCCTCTGGGAGTTCTGTGAAAGGGGGGTATTGTGCCAGAAAGTTTTGAATCTCTAATAACTCAGCATCCATAATGATCATCCATTGGTTTGTATGATTTCATGGTACAACATTTGATAATATTTTGCCGTCACAAATCAATCTGTGAGCTAAAACCTTTTTAAAGTCTTAGGGATAGACTAATCTTTCAAATAATAGGGTGATAGTTAAAGGATGATAGGAATGACGAAGTGGAAACTTAGTTTAGTGTCTGCAATTTTTATGTTTTCTTCAAGTTCGTGGGCCGAAACTCACCGTGTGGATATTCTGGATTATGACCATATATACGCCACCGCTCATTCGGGAAGTTTGAATGAAGATGCAGGCAGCAATAACAATGCATCATCCTATGGATTAGGTATTAGCTATGCGATAACGGATGATTGGCTATTGTTGGGTGACTACAGTGCTCGTTTCATTCACCCAGATGAATCAACAACTCGAATGGATACCCTTATGCCGGGCATTGGGTACCGTTACAGTATTAAGCGAGATCTAGATATAGTGGCTTACTACCTGCTTGGTATTACTAAGGGGGAAGTCGAAGATAATGGAACTAACATTACTCGCTCGTCAGACACGGAGTTTATCCAAGGGATAAAAGCCGAACTCAACTATGGCTTTGCGAAACGTTGGATTGCTAACGGTAGTGTGCAAGTGAACCGAAGTGACTTGTTTGATGAAGAAATTTACCACGTGGGTTTACGTTATCTCGTGACCAACAAGTTTGCGATTGGTGGCTCTTATCAACACAGAAATGGCGAAGGTAAGATTCGTAGTGAACGCACTAACGAGCTAGGTGTAGAGTTCTTCCTAGAGTATTAGTTAGCGATATATAGACTAAGCGTCTTAAAAACTGACATATAAAGGAGGCAGACACAAAAAAGCCAGCTTAATAGCTGGCTTTTGCATATCTATTGGTCTGCAAGTGCAGGTTTCTTTTTCGATTAAAGAACCGCAGCGATGCCTTTACATAGAGGACCCATATTTGACTTCGTCATGCCCGCTACGCTGATACGGCCAGAACCGACAATGTAGATAGCGAATTCGTCTTTCAGGCGAGTTACTTGCTCTTTGCTTAAACCAGAGAAAGAGAACATGCCGTTTTGGCGCTCGATGAATGTGAAGTCTGCATCAACACCTTCAGATTTCAGTGTCGTTACGAATAGCTCGCGCATCTCTTGGATACGGTCACGCATTTCTGCTACTTCTGCTTCCCATTCAGCACGTAGATCAGCATCACCAAGGATGTGAGTAACGACAGCACTGCCGTGCGCTGGTGGGTTAGAGTAGATAGAGCGGATGATGCTCTTAACTTGAGAGAACGCTGTTGTTGCTACGTCTGCAGATTCTGCAACCAGAGTGAATGCACCCACACGCTCGTTGTACAAGCCGAAGTTCTTAGAGAACGAGCTAGCAACAAGAATCTCTTTGTTGTATTGAGCAAAAATGCGCAGGCCAGCTGCATCTTCTTCAACACCTTTAGCAAAACCTTGGTAGGCAAAATCGAATAGAGGAAGCAGTTTCTTCTCAGCAACTAGCTTAGCAAGTACTTCCCACTCTTCAGTTGTTGGGTCGATGCCTGTTGGGTTATGACAGCAGCCGTGAAGAAGAACGATGTCGCCTTCAGAAGCTTTCTCTAGGTCAGCAACCATGCCTGCGAAGTCTTTGTCTTTGGTTTCAGCGTTGTAGTAGCTGTATTGAGCTGTTTCGATACCGGCAGCAGCGAAAACGCCGTTGTGGTTAGCCCAAGTTGGGTTACTGATCCAGATTTTCACGTCACCCAGTTGGCGCTTGATGAATTCACCCGCTACGCGAAGTGCACCTGTACCACCTGGAGCTTGTGCTGTTTTAGCGCGTTGAGACGTTACGATCTCTGCATCTGAACCGAAAAGCAGTTTCTGAACCGCTAGACCGTATTCAGCGGTACCTTCAATCGTTAGGTAAGATTTGGTTTTTTCGTTTTCAAGAAGTGCAGCTTCTGCTTTCTTTACTGTTTTAAGTACTGGCGTTTGACCATCTTCATTTTTGTAGATGCCAACACCAAGGTTAATTTTCTCTTCACGAGAGTCTTTTTTAAATTCTTCAGTAAGGCCGAGAATAGGATCGGCGGGAGCTGCTAACACTTTTTCAAACATAATCTTCATCCATGTCAATTGAGAGGGAGGTAATAATAACTCCAGTATTTATACCTTTCATATAAGGTTGATACAACTCAAAACCTAGAATTTATTAAAACGATTTATAACTAACAGTTTCGAAAATTTGATTTAAGGGATTTTTCGGCATTTCCATTTGAAACGACTGTACGTTGGCGTTGTTTTGTTCAACGTAATTCATTGCTATTACTATGGTTTTTATTCATGTTTAGACTGGTCGATATAAAGGAACCACATAGAATGAAGAAAATACTAAGTCTATGTTTTGTGGTACTAGCGGTAGTCATGGCTGGTGGGTGCAAAGATAGCAAAAACGAAGGCCATAAACCTATGGTCTATAAGCCTACGAAAGCATCACCCCCGGATCTTTCAGTAGCCATTACGGTTAATGGTAAAAAGCGTACTTTAGAGCTCCATCGTTACTCGATCCGAGAGCCCGATATGAAAGTATATCTTTGGGATCACCGTATTAATGGGCATGCTCCAGCAAGTACAATTAATACCCCTGATATCCGTGTTTATCGTGGTGTTGATACCAGTGATGAAAATACGCAAGTTATTGCAGCACTGACGACTAAGAATAAACTCTATGTGACGGCTTACCGTGGTAGTCAAACAGTATGGACGATTGAAAAGGCAGACATCATAAGTGGCTTATCTGCGAATAAGTTGACAGCAAAAGCTCAAAACTTAGCGTCGGTTACGCCGCAGTCTACAATTTTAGACAATATGCAAAAGGCAATTAAAACCATAGATGAAAGGCCGAGTGCACCAACGTCTGGCTTAGATAACTTAATTGCTAAAGACAAAACGCAAGTTCAATTGCACAAAGTAAAAGTGGCAGTTCATGTCTCTTACCAAGCGTTTGTTCAAGAAGCGGATAGCAATTTGGACGACGCCATGGTTCTTGTCGATTACTACATTAATTTAGTTGACTATGTGTTGAGCCGAGATGCTTTGTTGCGTTTTTCTGTCAATGATGTGTTGATCGAAACGTGGGGCTATCTGGACGACCATTACCAAACTTGTAAAAAAAGTGCTTCTCATGACGCTTGTAAGGCGTGGGGTTACCAACATGAGAATGAACCTATTCGAGTTGCTGCTATAAAATGGTGGGATGAGCAAAGAAAAACGCGAGGTTGGGATCTCAAACATAGAATGCTGTGGCTGAAAGGCAACTGGATTCTAGGCGTAAACTTCGGAAGTATTGTTCGCTCTCCTGGTGACATCATCGGTGCAGACGGCGTTGTATTACATGAAACCGCACACTACTTAGGCACAGGCCATAGTACCTCGGCTGAAGGTGAAGGTATTCAAGGTGGCGCTGCTCATGTTGATGACATCAACTTTACACGTTATAAAAATAACCGTTTGAGAAGAAATTTGGTTGGGCTTGCCGACTACCCTTTGCCTCCATCGGCTAAAATCGACCATTTCAGCGTAAAACGAGACAGCACGACTGGCTTAGATGTGCTCAAAAATGACTTTGACGCGAATGGCGACACTATTTCTATCCATAAGGTTGATAAATATTCAGCACAGGGTGCAGAACTTAAAATCGCCAATGGAAAAGTAACTTATAAAGCCCCAAAAGGTTTTATTGGTGAAGATGAGTTCCACTACATCATTACTGATGGCAAGAAACTTTTCGACCGAGATGTCGTACATGTCAAAGTCACATCGCCTGACTTATATGCTCGCTTTGATTTTGAGCAGGCTCCTATCGATGACTTATGGGTAGTAAACGCTCAAACAGGCTTGTCTGAGCAGTTAGCCGCCGCTAAAAACTCAAGTAAACAGTCGATTTCAGAGGTTTGGGTCAACCAAGGCTATGCTAATTCGAAGACGCTTAAACTAGGCGCTTATGAATCTGTAAAATCTAATTTACTAGAGAATGATGTTCAGGAATCTTTAAAGTATAAATCCCATTATGGACATGATTTTGACTTTGCTGAAGACGATTTCACACTATCACTGAAAGTGAAACCTAATGTAAAACTAGAACATCCGATAGATTTGGTTAGCAAAGGTATTTGGAGTGATGGTTTCCACCTAAAGTTAACCAAAGAGGGAGCTATTGAGTGGTTTATGATTTCACGCCAACTAGCAACTTATGCTGGTGGAAGTGACTTAAGAAAGGTATCTGTTACAACCAAAGAGGCACTTAACCTAAGTCAGTGGAATACCGTTGCTGTACGTGTTGACCGTAATACCCAAAAAGTTTCTATTTGGCTTAATGGTAAGCAAGCGACACTAGTTGACGCTTACAACAATAAAGCTGAAGTTGACGATATTAAACTTACTGACGGCTATGCCGGTGTTTGGGGTGCGGGTAGCCGTTTAGATGCAGGAACAAGTCAAGGGTTGATTATTGCCAAGCCTTGGATGGACGCAGGTAAAGACGCAACGGCCAACCTTGAATCTGAGCAAATAGCCGGTAATTTCTTAGTTGATAACATTGAGATGCGCTCTTTTGCTTTGTCTGATGGTGAGATGAAAGATCTTGCGAATGACAACCTAAAGTATGCACATACACCACGCCCATATAATGGACAGTCACTTCCATTTAATGGTAATCAGACGTTTACATGGAAATTATCTAAATCTAGTGCTTACAAAGTGTATACCAGTACAGATAATAGCACTTGGTTAGAAGTTCAATCAGGTGCTAGTTCTGCTGTTTCAGGTTCACACACTGTCAATCTAGACCCAGCAAGCGATGTTTTATATTGGCGCGTTGATGTTGATGGTAAAAAGGGGAGCGTATGGTCTGTTCGTAACGCACTAAAAGCGGGCGTGCAGAATGTTTCCTTCAGTTACGCTGAAGAAAATGCCGGCGCTAAGTACCCAGCGTGTAAAGTAAGTAAGAGTGAACCTTGCTTGTTTGGTTGGGGCAATAGCAATAGAACTGACCAATTTAAGAACACTTGGACGCAAAACCCAGCAGGTACCACTAACTGGGAGGGGCATATTTACTTGGGGGGGGATGAGAAAAAGTCAGAGGTTTCTGTTACGGCTCAAAGTGGCAAAGATTGGAAAACAGTCCGCTTTAGAACTGCTGTTATTGGAAAAGGGTGGACTGGTGCTCAGGACCTTCCAAAAGGTACGCTTAAGTTATTAGCAAATGGTACGGAAATCTGGAAGGCTTATAGTATCGGAGACAATATCTCTGATGGAACTTTAAGCAAATCTGGTAATCATTGGTCTAGCCTACCATCTATTGGTACCAACCGAGTGAGTGTACCGAGAAAAACAAAAGTGGGCGGCTACAGTGTTCACCGCGTTGATTTACCAGCCGATACAACAACGCTCAAGTGGGTCTATGAAGTAGAAAAACTTGACAGCAAAGGAAAAAACCCGGGCGTGGCTCTTGGTGGTGTACAGCTACTAAGATAGTGTTTCTTCTAAACTAAAAAAACCAGCATATATATGCTGGTTTTTTTATAGAATCTTATTCAGTCACTCTTCCTGTTTCGTTTAACTTAATACTCGAATGAAGCTGACTCAAAAAATCACTCTGCGGCCTAACCTATATAACTATTGTAGCCTGTATAACACCCCATAACTTACTGTAACCTGTATAGTCGGAGCCTGTATAGTTAGTGGTTTTCGAAAAGACTAATCAGGTTGAGCAACAAAGCTTTCTCGTTCAAGTTCACTTTGCATGTTTTTTCCATCCTTGTAGGTCGCGGCAATTGAAACGAACTCTTGTTCGACGGCCAGAAAAGCTTGGACAACTTGCGGGTCAAAATGGGTCCCATTGCCCTCCAAGATAATCTGTTTCGCTTGCTCATGAGTAAAGGCTGGCTTGTAGACTCGCTTCGATATTAATGCGTCATAAACATCGGCCAATGCCATTAAGCGACCGGATAATGGGATCTCTTCACCAGACAACTGATTTGGATAACCGCTGCCATTCCATTTCTCGTGGTGAGTGAGAGAAATCTCTTTCGCGACTCTTAAGAAAGAACTGCTTCCCAATTGCTTTTCTGCAATAGATAACGCTTCGGCGCCAATAGCAGGGTGACCTTTCATTATCTCAAACTCTTCATCCGTCAGTTTGCCCGGTTTTAGCAGCACACTGTCAGGTACTCCAACCTTACCTACATCATGCAGTGGGGCAGATTTATAAAGCAGCTCGATATAGTTGGGTGTTAATAAGGTCGCGTGAGCTTCAGATTTGCTGAGCTCCAGTGCGAGTACCTTTACGTATTCTTGAG
Source organism: Vibrio sp. 10N.222.54.E6 (assembly GCF_041473955.1). NCBI lineage: Bacteria > Pseudomonadati > Pseudomonadota > Gammaproteobacteria > Vibrionales > Vibrionaceae > Vibrio > Vibrio sp. 10N.222.54.E6. Next base: position 68,804 of record NZ_JBFRTD010000013.1, read on the forward strand.
TTCGTAAAATATGGGCGCCAGTTTCATTGTCTCGAGATTCAGCTAGTGCAGATAAGCTAACAATCGCGACGTCACGTGTGGTTTTTACTTCGTCTTGAGCGTTTTCGAGGCTATCAAGCATGGTATTGGTCATAGATGCTATTGACCCAAGCTCGTTGTAGCTAAATATAGGTAAGCGAACGCCTGGCTCACCATTAGTTACTTTACTTAATGCGTGCTCTTGGCTTAGAAGAATACGTCTAATCAGCTGGCTCCATAGAGTCATGATGGTTATCGCGTATCCACCTAGTACAACCGCCAAATAAATGAACTCTTTGATCACGCTGATCTTGCCCGTACCATCTAGCAAACGGCCGGGGTTGTGTTCTAGCCAGAAGATGTCTTTGACGGCCACCATAGTCAGCATGGTGGTCAGTGTTACCAGAAGCACGATGACCAAACCAATCATTTGTTTAACCAGTGAACTTCTTTCACCTATCAGGTGGAAGTCAAATTGCCCAGTCATCTCCATTTCATCTATTTGGCTAAGCTTCGCTTTCAGTTGAAGAATGGTACCGGTAAAGAAACCAAATAGGCTCATGCCGAACAGCACTTTCAAGTTACTGTCTATCGTGAAGTCGTAGCTTAGGTTGTAGTAGAGCGCGAAAGGAATACTCGCGGCAAAGAACAACATAGTATCGAGTTGTGCAAATCGACCTTGTTTGACTAAGGTGTGCTGCGATAGCAAATAATGACGCGCTAGCCACAATAAGATAAAGACACTACTGACTTGGGTGAAAATTTCTAACGTCGTTAAGCTTTCGAGCATCGGGCATACCCGACTGCCGTAGGTGCCAAATAGCACGCCAGCGATGACGTATAATTGAGTCGTTAGCGATTGATTGTAATTTGAAGTATCCATCGATAAGCCTTTGTTCATTTTCATCTTAAGGTCTCGCAACTATTCCTAAGTTTACGAATACGTATTTTGTGTATTAATTCACGAGGTTGGTAGGTATGTATGGCTAGTATAGCGAGTGTGAATAAGGTCGGGGATTCTATCGATAGCTTTTGTTGAATGATACAAAAAATTGGTTTGTGTTAGATAATTGTTAGCTAGATGGGTGTTATTACGGCAGTTTTTATGAAGACACTTGAATAGTCCCGGTTGAAATACGAGACTATTCAGTCGATATATTTGAGTAAAGTCGAGAGTGATTGACGACTACTTACCTCTAATCAAATTACTTTTTCAGATTGATTTCAGATTCAATTGAGTTGGTTTCAATGTCTGGGTGAGATGCTAGTTTGTCTGATGCCCATTGGTTTAGGTGTTTCAGAATAGCAGACACCGCGTGTTTCTCAGTTGGTGCTTGGTCTTGATCGACGTCGATCTCCTGCTTTGGATGTGAGCCTGTTGCATCTTCAGCGATATGGAGCCAGTCTGGGTGCCAGTAATATGGCTGGCCACTCGGTGTTGTCCAACTATGAACACCGTTTGACTCTCCTTTATAACTTAACTGGTCTGCTTCTATTTTTTTCATTTTTATCTCGCATGTTTTTTGGATTACATCAAATTATAGAGGCGTAGAACGAACTTGGCTCTCGCCTTGGTTACAAACTTAGCAAAGCATACAAAGTTATCTGTGAACCAATTCACACTATTATAGAAATTAGGCTCAATCATATGGATAGCAGCAATAGTTGTTAACGTTAGTGATAAAATCTCAGGCTTATTAGAATTTCTCTAGGTAGTACAATTAGATGGCGCGTTATGAAGAGCTTGCAAAGGATATTCGAACTCAGATAGCGAACAACACGTGGCGTTCAGGAGAAAAGATCCCTTCCGTCCGCATGAGTTGTCGCAATTACAGCGTCAGCAATAGTACTGTCTTACAAGCCTACCAATTGTTAGAAAGCGAAGGGTGGATCATCGCTAAGCCTCAGTCGGGCTACTTTGTTGCACCACGTGTGGACGGCGTTGATTATGAACTGCCGTTAGTACACAAAAAGAAAGCCATTAATGATCGCTTATTCGACTTTTTGAAATCGAGTTCGGCAGAGGGGGTTATTCCTTTTGGATCAGCATTCCCAGATCCTGACCTTTTCCCTTTGCCTAGCTTGACTCGAAACCTCGCCAGTGCGGGAAGGAAGATGACAGGTGCTAGTGTGATCAATAATCTGCCACCGGGCAGTGAGTCCCTAAGAAGACAAATCGCTCAACGTTACCTGCAGCAAGGTATTACCGTCAACCATCAAGATATCGTGATTACTTCTGGTGCTATGGAAGCGCTTAACTTGAGCCTTCAAACTGTAACCAAGCCCGGTGACTACGTTGTGATTGAATCTCCTGCTTTCTATGGTGCTCTGCAAGCTGTCGAGAGGTTAGGACTCAACCCTATCGAAGTGGATGTTTGTCCAATCAATGGATTGAATATTGAGCAGTTTGAAAGCGCACTACAAAACCAGGATGTGAAAGCGTGTTGGCTGATGACGACGTTTCAAAACCCGACAGGGACAAGTTTGTCTGAAGATGCGAAGCGCCGAGTGGTTGAGGTTGCTGAACAATACAAGACTTATATTATCGAAGATGATGTTTACGGCGACCTATATTTCGAAGGGCATAAACCTAAACCGCTAAAAGCATTTGATAAAACAGACTTAGTGTTGCTATGCGGCTCTTACTCTAAGAGTTTATGCCCTGGCTATCGTGTTGGTTGGGTGGTGAGTTCGCGTTTTAACGATGCGATTCAAAAACTTCAGCTTCTTTCTACGCTGTCGAGTAGTGCTCCTGTGCAGCTTGGTGTCGCGCACTTCTTGACACACGAAAGCTACGACAATCACCTTCGTAAATTGCGTAAAAATCTTCTAATGAGAAAAAAGCGATTTATAGAGGTCATTAAGCAATATTTCCCACATTCCATCGAGATAGAAGACCCAGCTGGTGGCTACTTTGTATGGATTCGTTTTTCTGCCAAATTCGACAGTCAACAATTCCATCAGTTAGCGATTGCTCAAGGCATTAGCGTCGCCTCTGGAGACCTCTTTAGCGAGTTGGGCAGAGTAGACAACGCGATTAGATTGAACTTCTCTTATGAACTCACAGCAGAGAAAGAGCAAGCGCTGATCTTACTTGGTAAGCTTGCGCGTCAACTTACGCACTCGTAAAACCGTAAGTCACTCATAAAAAAGACAATGATTCCAACTGTACGGACTGATTCCGATGCAACTGTACGCCTTCTTGACCAGCGAGTTGTGATTCAATATCGATAGACCAAATATTGGAGATACCGTTATGTTGAAAATGACTATGGGTAACGAAGTTAAGTTGATTATCGTTGCTATTGTGTGTGCACTTCTGTTAATCCTCGGCCACGTACTACTGGCAAAAGCATTCGCTGATATGGCATGGGCAGAATACACGACTGCCGCAATCCCATTCGTTATGATGGCAATCTGCGGTCTCGCGATAAAATACGCTATCGACCAAGATGTCGACTAAGTTTTTGAGTACACAAAAATGATCTTTCAGAGCCCCTCCATGATTTGGTGGGGCTTTTTCGTTGTATACATGAAACGGAATTGCGTAGGCATCGCTGTTATCGTCGTGAAATAGAAATCCTTGATGAAATACAATTATTATCCATACCTGTTGTAAGCACATGTAAGGAGTATCTAATCACTACTTGGAAAGTAAATCACCTTTAGTCAAAAGCTTGGCAAACGCAATTTATCATCATTAACTATTGGTATGGTTGGGTTTATGGTTATTCGTGCCAGCTATCAGTCGGTGAGGTTTGAATCGTGATGAACAAAGCCCTTACAGCACCTTACATTTTCAACTTATCTTTAGCCTACAATTACTTGGAACTAATACTGAGGCGAAAATATGAGATTAAAATGTGCAAAATTGAACCTCTGCATGTTGGCATTACTAACAACTAATGCAGCGGCCAGTGAGATTGAGGTCGATTTAAATAAATTAAGTAATGTTTCAGAAATTGGTACAGATACTTTGTCGATCGCTAGTGAGTTCATCGGTTATGAACTTAATGATGGCAAGTATCGTTACGCAAGAGACGTTGACTTAAATGGCTTAGATTGGGTTTTCTTATATGGAGAGCATCAAAGAAAAGACAAACCCAATAGTACCTTAATTAGTGACGTAAATGTTATTGGTGAATTACGACAAGTTGTTAATTCAGAGACCAAAAACGCAATTGGTAACCGTTATTACTGGCAGGGTGGTGATTCTACAGATTACAACCAAGAGCTAGCTTTCTCTGGTTTACTTGTCGGCACTAGTGGTTTCTCTTTTGACGTTCAGCCAGGTAAAGGCGGGCGATTTTCTGTAGAGCTTTATACACACAATTGGCTCTCTTCTGCTGATGTAACCGCATGTGTTAAAAAGCAATGTATCACTATTAAAAATGATATCTCCTTTCACATGACCAGTGTCAAAAATACGATAGTTTTCGAATCCCAATCTCCTGATGATATCGTCGAAATCACTTATACACGTCAACATAGACAGTTCGACTTTGAAGCTAGACAGGGTTACCACGCTATTGAAGCTATCCAATTGATAGAGGCTCAGTAACATGAAAAAAATTATTTTGGCATCAGCGATCGTTGCTACTTTTTCAGCGCAGGCGGGCATAGGCAAGATGGATCGCTCGGTTACTCAACACAAAGCGTTTGCCTTACAAACTCAATTTGATTTTGCTTGCCACATGAATGCAGGGTCGGCCACTTTAATCGACCCGTATTGGGTTATCACAGCAAATCATGTGTCAGGTTCAAAAAGTGAAGGATATGAAAATGCGGTAACTTGTTCTTCTTATGAAAAAGATAAGAATGGTAAGTACAATGTTGTTCATACGTCACGTGCGACTACTGACCCTGATGGTGAGTGGGGGGAGTATGAATTTACCGATGGTATTTACGACTTCGCTTTGGTGCGCTTAGATACGCCTATCACCGGTATCAAGCCGGCGAAGTTGCCCGAGAAAGGGATGTTTGATCATTCAGAAGTCTATGAAGTAAATAGCGTTGGCTTTGGCAACTATAACGGACGTAATGGTGGCAAAAAGTTTGTTAAGTACAACGACACAGACAAAAAATGGTTAGCTGAGTACAAATATGACCCAGTGATCATGCCTCAAAGTAACTTGCAGTGGTTAATTATCCATGGGGATTCAGGTTCTGGTATCACGATTGAGAGAGATGGTGAGTTTTATATTATTGGGGAGATAGGGCTTCAATATTATGGTGAGCTTGGTTGGCAAGATACCTTCGATGATGTTTTGGGAAGATTGGATTCATTACAAAGTGACATGCAAGAGCATGGTTTTAGCTATACGAAACCTGTAAATCTTGCTGATGTAAAATGGACGTCAACAACTCAGAATGACATTGAAGATCTTCACGCGTTTTACAGCTACTGGAAAGCGGGAAGTATGGACTTCAATGCGACTTACTGGACGGCGGATGGTGGTATTTATAACACCGCTTATGCGATAGAAGGGGAAAAGTACACTTTTGAAACAGTGATACCTGTAAATTCTAAAGCGCCTGCATTTGATGTGTTTGTTAATGGTCGTCAGGTCGCTCATAACATTAAAGCGGACAAAGAAAGTCTGTTTTTGAAAGTGAATGCATTTGAACAGAAAGGCGATCAGTTAGTCATTGAATTCAAGCCTCTTCAAAGTACAGGTGAAAAAATTATGCTCGATCACTTTTTGGTACGCAAGGCTGACTAATTTAGTCTGGACAGCTTAAATGAAACTTAAGCAGAATAAATAAAGATGAAGCCCTACTTATGTTAAGTAGGGCTTTTTTTTACACATTGTAAAATTACTTAGTAATTAGCGTACTTTGCTTAGCATTGAATTCAAAGTTCTCGGTCTTAGTAATGGAGTTCTTTACTGAGGGAGTTCCACCAATTAAGGGTGTTTTTGTCGTTCGCTTGTAATTCACCAATTGTACCACGTCACCTTGAAGGCGGCTTTCTGTACAGTTTGCAATCGTTACTAAGTGACCTGATGAATTCGCTGCGCTATCCATTTTGCAATGGTTTATTTTATTTTTTGAAGAGGCTTTGGTTAGAGAAAACTCTTCACTTCCTACGGTAACTTTGACATCACTTCTATTTAATACGACTTGAACACTTGTTGTTGTGTCTTCGACGCCATAGTCTTGTATCGTCAAGCCAGTTTCAATTAAAGGTTTAGCTTGGATCTTATACTTACTATTGGAGCTGTAAGATGAATGAATTACATCTTTGTTTGAGTTATAGATCGTCGCAGGTTTGTCTGACGTGGCTGCGAAGACGTAAGATTTCGTTGCGGGGTCGAGTTTCCCATTGAGCTTTATGTAAGTGATTAACTCGTCTCTATTTGATACATTGAAACGCTTAAATAGAAGTGTGGAGACATGGTCGAGCACATAGACACTGCTTCTTACGTGGTTTTCAACGGCTACAGCTTTCAGACTATCACTAACAACGTCTAACAGGTTGTTGTTCAAAAGGCTGTTTTTAGGAGTGTAATTTGCTCGTAGGTCTTTTGTAACACCCGTCATTACAGACGCCAAACCATACTTAGATACTTCAGCAGGAGTCATATAATGCATTCCTTGAGCCGGAGCAGCTTTCAGTGTAAACCAGTAGAAGCCGCTCGGATCTGGTAATCCCATCTTTTTATAATAATCAATGTAGGGTTTATGCTCACTATGACCAACAGGCAATGAAGCCCCTTGTAAAGACCCTTGTGCCCATGAGTGAACGCCTAATCGAGCACCTGGTTCAATCGTTCTTTTCACACCCGCAGCGAAAAGGTCAGTTCCCCCCGAAGCGACATGTCCAATAGAGCTAATGTACGTGTTTAATTTTTTCGCTCTTACTTTGTACGCTAGTTGAATGTTGGCATCATCATTCATAGAGCCACCCATATCGATGAAGTTCAGCGTTTTTGTATTCGGGTGAGCTTTGATCATATCGTCAAATGCTTTGGGGCTACCACTACATGCAACGCCATTGACACTCGCTATTGTACCCTTAATCTTGAAGGTTAAGGCTGTATCCCCTTGTAAGGGTTGCGAACATTTAGAGATAAATACCACTGGCTTTTGCGTTGGCTTAACTGTTGGTTTTTTCGCGGGAGTCGATGAGCCTCCTCCGCCACATCCAGTTAAAGTGATTAGTAGAGCTGCAGATAAAATGCTTGTTTTCATTGGGGTCCCTAAAAATTTATATTCACAAATTAATTAGTAAGAAGAATAATTTATACAGGACATCAATACTGTATGACTTTGTCAGGTGTTCATTACATAAAATTACAGTGCTTAACTATATGATTTGTTGATTTGTTGATTTGTTATCTTCGCGTCTAACCGCTTTTGAATCGAGAATACGCAGGAGAATTTGTGGGTGGGGAAGGGAGGTTGTGGGTAACGGAAATAATCTCGGGGAATAAAAAAACCTCCGTATATACGGAGGTTTTTATCTATTTAATTATCTATCTATACTGACTTCTCTGAAAGAAGAAAGCTGAGATTAGAAGTTAGCAGAGCGTGGTGTACGTGGGAACGGGATAACGTCACGAACGTTGCCCATACCTGTTACGTAAGACACTAGACGCTCAAAGCCAAGACCGAAGCCTGCGTGAGGCACTGTGCCGTATTTACGTAGGTCGCGGTACCAGCTCATGTGCTCAGGGTCGATACCCATACCAATCATGCGCTCGTCTAGAATGTCTAGACGCTCTTCACGTTGTGCACCACCGATGATTTCACCGATGCCTGGTGCAAGTACGTCCATTGCTGCAACTGTCTTGCCGTCGTCGTTTAAGCGCATGTAGAAAGCTTTGATGTCTTTCGGGTAGTTCTTAACGATAACAGGCGCTTTGAAGTGCTCTTCAGCTAGGTAACGCTCATGCTCAGAAGACATGTCGATGCCCCACTCAACGTCGAATTCAAATTTCTTACCAGAATCTAGTAGGATTTGGATTGCGTCAGTGTAGTCAACTTGTGCGAAATCAGCGTCTACGAATTGCTCTAGACGAGTGATTGCTTCTTTGTCGATGCGAGAAGCGAAGAACTCAAGGTCGTCGCGGCGCTCTTCAAGAACAGCAGCGAAAACGTACTTAAGCATGTCTTCAGCCAGTTTCGCTACATCGTCAAGGTCTGCAAATGCAACTTCAGGCTCAACCATCCAGAACTCAGCTAGGTGGCGGCTTGTGTTTGAGTTTTCAGCACGGAACGTAGGACCGAACGTGTAAACCTTGCTTAGTGCACAAGCGTAAGCTTCAGCATTAAGTTGGCCAGATACTGTTAGGAAAGTTTCTTTACCGAAGAAATCTTCATTGAAGTCAACTTTGCCTTCGTCAGTGCGAGGTAGGTTTTCCATGTCTAGCGTAGATACGCGGAACATTTCACCAGCGCCTTCTGCATCAGATGCAGTGATAAGCGGAGCTGAAGTCCAGAAGAAACCTTGCTCGTGGTAGAAACGGTGAATCGCTTGAGATAAACAGTTACGTACACGTGCTACTGCGCCGATCACGTTCGTACGTGGGCGTAGGTGAGCAACTTCACGAAGGTATTCGATAGAGTGACGTGTCTTAGCCATTGGGTAAGTGTCAGCGTCTTCAACCCAGCCTACAACTTTAACGTCAGTTGCTGCTAGTTCGAAGTCTTGACCTTTCGCCGGAGACTCAACAATCTTACCTGTTACTTCAACAGAGCAGCCAGTTGTTAGCTTTAATACTTCGTCTTCGTAATTATTAAGATTATTAGGAACCACGGCCTGAATCGGGTCGAAACAAGAGCCGTCATAAATGGCAAGGAAAGAGATTCCAGCTTTGGAATCACGACGTGAACGGATCCAGCCGCGAACAGTTACTTCACTGTCTACCGCTAGCTTGCCGCCAAGTACGTCTGTTACAGGCGCGTAAGTCATGTTGATTTCATTCTCCATTGAGGGACAAATTCAACTCAAAGTCTCTGGCATTGCTGCAAATAAACATACATTTGCACAATAATTAGCCGAAACATTAAGTTGTATAAACTTTTTAAATCGATTGAACATATTACCTGTCATACAGACAGCTTCAACCTTTATTCTTGCTTGGTGAAAGAAATATTGTGTGTACTGACAATAAATGTGTTTGAGGGTGTATTTTTTGTTCGATTTTTCCTTGTGATTGTTGATTGTAGAGAACTAGGGAAGTGGACTAGTGCGAATGGTTAAGGGTTTTCATTACTTGTTGAACTGCTGTAATTAGAGTAGTTCAAACGACGGGACTGAAGGGCATAAACAGTTTTGGTTTGTTCAGAAAGCGTCAATATATGAAACCTTTGTTTGCAAGATTGGTCGTGTGATTAAAGTAGCACTCACTCTATATTGTCAGCCATTCTGACCTGTGTAAGACAAACGCCACAAAAACAAAGCACAGGTGTTGATTTCATTCTACTAAACAATCACCCACTAAAGGAGTTTAATGTTCACGTGTTAATTACGCCGCCTTAACCCCTGCATTCTCTCTACACCCGCACTTTTCGAGCGCTCGCTCATTCAAGAAAAACAGTCGATCAAATTATGTCTCAACAAGGCAGGACTGGCTGTACAAGTAAAAGAGAATTACATGCTTAATTATTTAAAAAAACGCTGGTTATCAAACGTTAAAGGAGATTCATTATCTGGGATTGTGGTTGCACTCGCATTGATCCCTGAAGCCATCGCATTTTCAATTATTGCAGGCGTTGACCCTAAAGTAGGGCTCTATGCCTCGTTCTGTATTTGTGTCGTCACTGCTTTGGTTGGCAGTCGTCCGGGAATGATTTCCGGTGCAACAGGCGCTATGGCGCTATTAATGGTCACCTTGGTGAGAGAGCACGGACTAGAATATCTACTCGCTGCTTCATCTTTAGCTGGCGTCATTCAAATCGCAGCCGGGTATCTTAAGCTTGGTAACCTAATGAATTTCGTTTCCAAATCGGTGATTACTGGATTTGTTAACGCGCTCGCGATTCTCATTTTCATGGCCCAGCTTCCTGAGTTGATCAACGTTCCTTCAAGTGTTTACGTGTTAGTAGCTTTGGGTTTGGCGATCATCTACTTGCTTCCATATTTTCCCAAGTTTGGTCGTGCAATACCTTCTCCATTGGTCGCTATTGTTGCCCTGACAATCATTAGTTTGTTGTTCGGATTAGATGTGAGAACGATTGGCGATATGGGCAAGCTTCCCGATTCACTGCCGGTATTCTTGATTCCTAATATTCCATTCACGTTCGATACGCTTGCAACCATCCTGCCATACTCTATCGCTCTATCTCTGGTTGGCTTACTGGAATCTTTGATGACAGCGACCATAGTCGATGATCTGACCGATACTGAAAGCAATAAAAACAATGAGTGTAAAGGGCAGGGAGTAGCGAACATCGTTGCCTCACTATTTGGTGGTATGGCGGGGTGTGCGATGATCGGTCAGTCGATCATTAACATCAAATCAGGTGGCTTAACCCGATTATCCAGTATGATCGCTGGGGTTGTTTTGTTGCTAATGGTGGTGTTTGTTTCTGATTGGTTGAAGCTGATACCGATGGCGGCTTTAGTATCTGTGATGATCATGGTTTCAATCGGCACGTTTTCATGGCGTTCTGTTGTTGAACTTAAAGATCACACGCTCTCTACTAATGTGACGATGCTAGCGACCGTAGCGGTGGTGGTGTTTACGCACAATCTCGCGATAGGTGTTGCAGTTGGCGTGGTGTTGTCAGCTTTGTTTTATGCGCATGCCAGCAAGTCGATGGTCTTTATATCTGATGAAGTGGTGACTAACGAACTGCACACCACCCATCGAGTAAAAGGCCATGTCTTTTTTGCTTCTTCAGATGCGTTTGTCGATCTATTTGACTATGACAAGGCCACGTCTTTAGTGACGATCGATATATCGGATGCATCGTTCCTAGATAACACGTCGGTTGAGGCGCTTGATAAGGTCGTGTTTAAGTTCCGAAAAAAGGGTGCTTATGTAGAGGTCGCAGGAATGGATACCGTGAGTGCGAATCTGATATTCAAGCACGCGATGTACCACAAGCATAAAGATTTAACCGCGGTTTCCATTACGCACTAATCGTGGTTTAAGGTGCTCTTAAAATCTTAAAATCTTAAAATCTTAAAATCTTAAAATCTTAAAATCTTAAAATCTTAAAATCTTAAAGCCCGAACTAGACATTGTTATGAAGATAAAGCGCTCATCTTTGAGCGCTTTTTTGTTGATGTCGCTAGGGGAGTTCTAACGGCCTATGACTGACCTTTATCGTTGGTATTTGAGTTCGATAAGGTGAATTGGTTGATAAGAGATTCAAGGTGATCCGACAGCTCTTCTAAATCATTACTGATTCCACGAGTTTCAGCTGCAGACTGCGATGTGTTGTCGGCGTGAGAAGTGATGGTTTCAACTTTTTGTTGCACATCTTGGGTTGCTTGTGTGGTGGATTGCGTCTGTTGCTGAATATTTTGTGCATGAGCCAACACTTGTTTCATTTCTTCAACGACACCGTTCATCTCAACGGACAGTGCGTCGATATCTGTTGAGCTTTGATGTGCTTGTTCGCAAACGCGGTCAGCAGAATTCAGCGATTCTTCACTGCCTTGTTGGAACTGATGAATGATTGACTCAATACTGCCAGTTGCCTCTGCCGTTCGTGATGCAAGATTTCGAACTTCATCTGCCACTACCGCAAAGCCCCGACCTTGCTCTCCCGCACGAGCCGCTTCAATCGCCGCATTTAAGGCTAGAAGATTGGTTTGATCGGCAATGCCACGAATCACACTCAATATTGAAGAGACCTCTCCGGTTTGCTCATTGAGTGTCAGTATCTTGTGTTTCACTTCTTCTATGCTACTGACTAGGTTCTTTATCTCACTGCTTGCATCATGTGCTTGGTTCGCACTCTTACATGCCACATCGGCGGTGTGATTGATGAGTTCTGACGCGGTTAAAGTGGCTTGTTCTACATTAACTTGCTGCGCCTGTATCCCTTCGATATTGTTTTGTACTTCAGCGGTTTCGTTTTGTTGATCGCTGGCGGCTTGCTCGGTAATTTGTGCAACACTAGTCAGTTGGTTGGCAGACGCATTCAGTTTGTGCGAGGTGTCTTGTACCCTCTCTAAGCTGTCGGAAACCGTGCCCATGAACGAGTTGATGGAGTTAGCAAGCGTGCCAATTTCATCCTTGCTTTGCTCTGGCAGTCGAGTTGATAGGTTTTTATCACTGCTGACTTGAGTCATAAAGCGAGAGGTTTGTTGAAGCGGGCGAACGATTATCTTACGAATCAATCCCATAGTAAGAACGAATCCGGCAAAGGAGATCACTGCCATGATACCGATCGCTGTCATCGTTTGAGTATTGATCAGCGAGTTGACATGGTTAAGGTTATATTCAAGTCGAATTGCACCTAATACTTCCCCTTCTGGCGCCATATGACATGCCACACAATTGGTGCCGCGATAGTTCTCGCTCGACTTCATTGGCAGAGCAATAACCAAGCCTTTTCCCCAATCGGCAGAAAAGGGTTTGATAACGGTTTCACCCGCTAGCGCTCGTTTATCAATATCATCCACAGGTGTTTGGTTGCCATTGCCAGGCCCGTATAATTTACTTACCGCATCAGCACGCAATACACGAACATTTTCAATGCCTTCTTGCGCTAACGCTTTCTGACGAAGGGTCTCTTTTTGTGCCATGGTGCCAGTGAGCATCATCATATTGAGGCTATCGAAATAGTTGCTCGCTTTATCGTGAAGTTGCTCACTTAACACTGAGTTTACAAGTTGCTTTTGCTGCGAATATTGAAAGTAGGTCGATATTGCTAATAGAAAAGTGAACACGATGGCGAGGGCCACTAGGATTTTAAAGGTGATTGTTGAGCGCATAAGGTGTTTGTTTTTATTAAGTATAATGACATGCATACTTTACGTGTAAGCAGCTCTACCACCTATGGGGTATAACCGATTGTGTGACCACACTCCGGTTGTGGTTATGTTTCTGTGATGTAGCGGGTTTGTTTATCATTTGGCGAGAGGGTTAAGCGTATGGTGATTTTCAAGCCATCTTTATATGTGTTTTATTGTGACTCAAGTGAGTGGGTAGCAACAAGCTCCCCCTTGAAGCTAATAAGGCCGTACAGTGGTGATAGAACTTGTAGTGTGTATTGGTTTTACGTAATATTGCGTGTCATTTTTTTAGCCTGAGAAACACAATGAGAACTGAGTTATACAAAGAGTTTATGTTTGAAGCAGCCCACCATCTTCCACACGTGCCAGAAGGGCATAAGTGCGGTCGTTTGCATGGTCACTCTTTTCTTGTTCGTTTGTACGTAGAAGGCGAAGTTGACCCGCATACAGGTTGGGTAATCGACTTTTCTGAAATTAAAGCTGTATTCAAACCAATTTACGACCGTTTAGACCACTACTACCTAAACGACATTGAAGGTTTAGAAAACCCGACAAGTGAAGTATTGGCTAAATGGATCTGGAATGAACTTAAACCAAGCTTGCCACTTTTGAGCAAGGTTGAGATTAAAGAAACATGCACAGCGGGTTGTATCTACCGCGGTGAATAAGGTTTCGATGCTGTAGTTTGTGATGCTGAAGTCTTCGATGCTGTAGATTTCAAGGATACAGTTATCAAAGCTATAGTTATCAAGGCAACAGTCTTCAATACTATAGCTTTCAAGGTTATAGTCTTAAAAGCTATAATCGAACGAAAGGCGCTTACAAGAGCGCCTTTTTTGTAGCTGTCATATATGTTTGGGTGTTCTTTATACAAGCTTTGTTGTTAATGGAGTGGGGAGTTCATAGTTCCGATTTTTATCAAAAATGATTATTGTTTTACGCGGTTTGGTGGTCGATTTATATCCAAATGACTGTTTTGTTCAATTTAATAGCAGAAATTGTGGTTACAGCGTTGTGTTTCGAGGCTCATTCGATAAGATGAAAAGACCTCTAATGCTAGAGGTAGGGCAGCAACGGATACGCTGCTTCAAATACTATGGAATGTGACTCAATTATTGGACACATACATGAAATTCAAGATTACATCGCCGATTATTGAACCTACAGAAGGTTCACCACATCAGTTAACGCTCGCTCACGCTTCTCGTTTTACCTCCTTTAAGACAAGCTCCCCTTTGAACACCCTGTTCGACAACGTCTCTGCACGCTTCTTTACTGCTTATCGCTCCTATTGTTATTCGTTTTATAACTTTATTTCTATTTGAACCCCTTTGTCATCCGCTTGATGTACGAAGACTCACACCTATAAAAACTAAACAAATAAGTTAAAAACAATGAATATTAAAATGATGGGTAGCTCCCTAATTATCGCTGGTACCGCTCTCGGTGCTGGTATGCTTGCGATCCCAATGGTATTAGCTCATTTTGGATTGCTTTACGGCACACTGCTGATGGTTCTGATCTGTTTCGGCACCACTTACGCAGCATTATTACTTCTAGAAGCGACCATCAAAGCCGGTGGCGGTCTAGGGTTGAACTCTATTGCTCGAAAAACTCTGGGCAAACAAGGGCAGTTGATTACCAACGGCCTACTTTACGCGCTATTGATTTGCCTATTGATGGCTTACATTCTGGGCGCAGGTGATTTACTGAGTAAGTTACTGTCTAATTTTGGTGTAGACATTAGCGCAACGACGAGCCAAATCACGTTTACTTTACTTGCGGGTGCAGTTGTCGCGAGTGGCACCGGAGTGATTGATAAGCTCAACCGCGCATTGTTCTTCGTGATGCTTGCTAGCTTGTTTGCAACCATGGTGTTCTTAGCGCCGAGCATGACTCAAGAAAACTTAATGCAGGTAACCAGCCACGAGCACGTCGATCTAATTAAAACCAGTGCCATCCTGTTTACGAGCTTTGGCTTTATGGTTGTGATTCCAACCTTGGTTTCTTACAACCACGAAGCGACAGACAAACAGCTGCGTAACATGGTGATCGTCGGTTCTCTGATCCCATTAGTGTGTTACTTATGTTGGTTGTTTGCTGTGGTCGGTAACTTGAGCGAAGAGCAATTTAGAAGCTTCAAGAACGTATCAGATTTGATGGCGGCTTTTGAGGCTCAGTCTCCTTGGGTGGGTAACGTTCTGTCTACCTTCACCGGCTTGGCGTTGTTGACCTCTTTCTTTGGTGTAGCGATGTCTTTGTTCAACCAGAACAGAGACATGTTTAACCAAAACACAGCGGTCACTTACTGCATTAGTTTCATCTTGCCGCTGGCGGGTTCACTGCTTGCTGCAGATAAGTTCCTACAAGTGTTGAACTATGCAGGCATCATCTTAGTGTTCTTAGCCGTGTTTGTTCCTCTGGTGATGGTTCATAAGCAACGCTTTATGAAGGTGGCGGAAGGCCGATACAGTGCTGAAGGTGGTCGACCAATGATGCTTTTTTCATTGCTGTTTGGTTGCTTCTTGCTAATCTCACAAGTGATTTAATCTGGCTATTTAGCGAGCTGAGTAAATACCTCGCCAAATTTCAGATACAAAAAAGGAACGCCTCGGCGTTCCTTTTTATTATTTGTTTGTTAATTCAGATTGATTAACATACAACCTTAACAGCCAAACCACCTTGAGAAGTCTCACGGTATTTGGCGTTCATGTCTTTACCGGTTTCTAGCATTGTTTCGATAACTTTATCTAGAGAAACAGTCGGAGCAGAAGAACGACGAAGTGCCATACGAGTCGAGTTGATTGCTTTAACTGCAGCAATACCGTTACGCTCGATACATGGAACTTGTACTTGGCCAGCAACTGGGTCACACGTTAGACCTAGGTTGTGCTCCATGCCGATTTCTGCAGCCATACATACTTGCTCTGGGCTACCACCCATAAGCTCAGCAAGACCAGCAGCAGCCATAGAACACGCCACGCCAACTTCACCCTGACAGCCAACTTCAGCACCAGAGATAGAAGCGTTACGCTTGTAAAGACCACCGATCGCGCCAGAAGCTGCGAAGTAACGGATGTAGTCTTTCTCTGTCACTGTTTGAATGAACTTATCGTAGTAAGCCAATACAGCAGGGATGATGCCACATGCGCCGTTTGTTGGTGCCGTTACTACACGACCGCCAGCTGCGTTCTCTTCGTTTACTGCGAAAGCAAACATGTTCACCCAGTCAACAACTGTCATTGGATCGTTAGTTGTTTTTTCTGACGTGATCAGTTGTTGGCGAAGTGCTGCTGCACGACGAGGTACACGCAGTGGACCAGGCAGGATACCTTCAGTATTCATACCGCGATCCATACACTCACGCATCGTTTTCCAGATGTTAGCGAAGTAAGTGCGAGACTCTTCGTCTGAGTGGAAAGCCGCTTGGTTTTTCATAACCAGTGTACTGATAGAAAGACCACTTTCTTTACACTGATTAACCAGCTCTTCCGCTGTTGTGAATTCGTAAGGTGCTTTAATTGGGTTTTCTTCTTCTTTGCCGAAGTTCTCTTCGTCAACGATGAAACCACCACCAATTGAGTAATACGTTTTTGAATATGCGACTTCGTCATCAACCCAAGCATGAATGCTCATGCCATTCTCGTGTAGAGAAAGGTTGCTAGTGTGGAAGTTCATTCCGCCGTCGCGAGGGAACGAAACAGTATGACAGTGCATACCGACAGGTAGACGTTCAGTTTCTTCTACTCGAGCAATGAAGCCTGCAATAGAATCGATATCAACACGCTCAGGAGTATTGCCAGCAAGACCCATGATGATTGCGATATCTGTGTGGTGACCTTTCCCTGTCAGTGATAGTGATCCATATACGTCCACGGTGATTTTAGTGATGTCGCGCAATTTTCCCATTGAACGTAGGTCATCAATAAATTCTTTACCCGCTTTCATTGGTCCAACTGTGTGTGAGCTCGATGGACCAACACCGATTTTATAGATATCAAATACACTAATCATAGCGATTACCTCAAAAAGAGAGCCTCCCAAGGGGAGTAGGGAGGCTCATTTATTATCATTATATTTTTTGTCTAACCTCGCCATATAAGATGAATGTCATCTTATAAAAAGGGCTTGAGATTAAAGAGCGCCGTAGATTACAGAACTAATAGCCGCTAGACCACATAAAGCTGTAAAGATTTGCACAGGTGCTGAAGTTTTGTACTTAGCCATAGCTGGTACTTTGTTCATTGCGAATACAGGCATTAGGAACAGGATAGCTGCAATCATTGGAGCACCCATTGTTTCAATCATACCTAGGATGCTTGGGTTAACTACCGCAACAATCCAAGTTGTAACAACGATGAACGCTAGAGAAGCTTTCTCAATCGTGCTGATTGAAGAACCAGAGCGAGACTTGATTAGACCAACAAGACCTTCATGAGCACCTAGGAAGTGACCGAAGTAGCTAGAAGTGATTGCTGCGAACGCCACTAGAGGACCCATGTAAGAGATAAGTGGAGACTCATGAACGTTAGCTAGGTAAGAAAGAACCGAGATGTTTTGAGATTGCGCTGTTGCTAGTTGCTCTGGAGATAGAGAAAGTACTACAGAGAATACGAAGAACATTACAAAACCCATCAGCATCATTGCTGCGCCGCCAGTGATCGCGTCAGTTTTCTTAACCGCGTCTTCACCGTACACACGACGTTGCTCTTTAGAGAACTGTGAAATGATTGGGCTGTGGTTGAAAGAGAACACGATGATTGGAATCGCAAGCCAGATAATAGAAGGCATTGCTGACCATTCTGGGCTTGTTTCCATCATTGAAGTGTTCCAATCAGGAACTAGGTAGAAAGACAATGCTAGTAGGATGAATACTAGTGGGTAAACCATTGCTGAAGTTGCTTTAAGCATCAGCTCTTTACCGAATACAACACCTGCTGTCATAGCAAGGATAAGTGCACCAGAAAGAAGAGGACGAGGAATAGATTCCATGCCCATTTGGTTTACTAGGAAAGAGTCAACCGTGTTTGTGATACCAACACCGTAGATAAGAACGATTGGGTAGATAGCGAAAAAGTAAGCGAAAGTAATAAGGTTCGCGCCAGTCTTACCGAAGTGTTCTTCAACTGTGTCTGTAATATCTGCTTCAGGGTTCTTAGAAGACAGTACGAAACGAGCTAGAGATTTGTGTGCGAACCAAGTCATTGGTGCCGCGATTAAAGCTAGGATAACTAGTGGCCAAAAACCACCCGCACCAGCTTTGATTGGAAGGAATAGTACACCAGCGCCAACTGCTGTGCCGAATAGTGATAGACACCAGGTAAAATCTTTATAGTTAAACTTGCTTGTATCTGTAACGGCATTTGCCGAAGAAGTTGTTGTGTTCATGTTAAATTACTCATTTTTTGGGAACAGGAAATAAGTCGGGGCTAATTCTGCAGAATTTTCTTCTACAAAAAATAGATCTAAATCATGTAATGAAACGGCGTGTCACATGATATGCGAAAAACGGATTTTTGATCACGAAAATAGCGTGCCACAGGTGATTTATGCTCATGCCTGCTATTAGTTAATCTTATGCGAAAGGCGGAGTTGTACAGAATTATACCAGGGAAACGTTTGCGTAAAATTGGATTAATAAATCTGTTCCATGGAAAAGGCTGTGTTTGTTAACAAGGATTAAACAAAACGTAGTTTCTATGTAATTTGTTGCACTACATGTTGCTGCAGTGATTGGATGATTTGAGCCGTAACGCCCCAAATTAGGTGCTCTTGGAAGGGCATGGCAAAAACACGATGCTTGATTTTTTTTAAGTTAACAGTGTGGCTGTGTAACTTGGCTTGGTCTAAAACATAGGTGGCGGGTACCTCAAAAATCGAAGCAACTTCGTTCTCATCGATGATGGGTTTATAGTCCGAATCGACCACTACAATAATCGGTGTAACTAAAAATTTACTAATGGTACTCAAAGTAGGTAATTGCCCAACAATTTTAACCTGATCCGATCGAATTCCGACCTCTTCGTGAAGTTCTCTAAGTGCGGTGAATTGCATAGAAGGATCGGAGAGTTCGTGTTTCCCTCCAGGAAAGCTGATTTGACCAGGGTGATGTTTTAAATGAGCGGCTCTTTTCGTAAAAATAACATGTAAACCATCCTCTCGTTCCACTAAGCCGACTACCACTGCTGCTTTACGCAATTGATCGTCATTGATATGTGAAACGCGCTCAACGGATTCTGGGTGATAGCCAACGGTAGAGTTGAGCTGGAATTGTTGAAGGAAGTTATCTTTGTTCATATAAAGCCAATATATTGATTATTATGATTTTAAGTATAGTCATAACCGTGTGTTGATTACCAATTTCGAATTTGCCTTCACTTTCCTCCGTTAGTACCGGCAATAACTGGAAATAAGAAGGGACTGGGTAGCGGCGTTTTTCAAGGTAAATGTTCCCAATCTTCTAAGAGTGACGGATTTTGCTATATTTGAATATGTGTACTTCTACTAGTAAGCGTTATCCATGTCATAAATTGGGTGATGAAACGTACATTTTCTGTTTAAGAATTTGATAACAATGACTTAGTGGACCATTCTAAAAAGAAATAGAAGAAAAGGTATGAAATGAAAGGAATCATATTCACCGAATTTTTAGAGCTTGTTGAAGACAAGTTTGGGTTAGAGCTTTTGGAAGAAGTTCTAGAGATGTCAGAAGATGAAGGGATCTACACATCAGTCGGAAGTTACGACCACAAAGATCTTGTTCGATTGATTATAAACTTGAGTAAGAAAACCGAGATTGATGCAGCGAGCCTGCAACGTGTTTTTGGACAATCGGTTTTTAAGAACTTACTGGCCTCATTACCGAATAAAGCGAGCCTCGCCCACAGCAACACCACTTTTCAATTTATTCAGCACGTAGAGCGTTACATTCACGTAGAAGTGAAGAAGCTCTACCCAGATGCTGAGCCTCCACAATTTAGCTTTATCACCACGACCGAAGCGCAACTTGTTTTTGACTATAAAAGCGCACGATGTATGTCTCACGTTTGTTTGGGATTAATCGAGGGGTGTGCTGACTATCATGGTGAAACCATCGTGGTAGAAATGACACCTCAGAATGATGACCAAAGTGTGGTTAGGTTTAATCTCAAAGTAGAAAAGTGATATGGATCTGGCATCTGCCCAAGAGAAAAAACTGAAACGTCAAATAGCAGCACGGAAAGCGGCTGAAGCCTTGTTGGAGCAAAAGAGTCTCGAACTGTTTGAGGCCAATCAACAGCTTGAACTTGCGTTGCGCCAATTAGAAAAGCGTTCAAATGCGAATATTCGACGGATCGAATTCCAAGAACAAATCGACAACCTGTTGATTGATTTCGGACGCGCGTTTCTGAGGAGTGATCTCGATGACGTGATGTTGTCCCAATTGACGGCGAGTGTAACTAACAGTTATCTAATTGAAGCCAGTCGCTTGGTGTTACCCCCCAATCTAATCCCTCAGTTACAAACCCATGACTATGGTGATGAAACAGTCGAGGTAATAGAGAAAGACATTCAAGAACCTCATTGGCAAGGTTGCTTGCTTACCGTGCCATTAGAGGTCGAAAAAGTGATTGTGGGCGCGTTAATCGTTCAGGTCAGGTTGTTAGATCAAGACTACGAATTCATCCAAAGCCAACTGTTGTTAGTGACGGACCTTATCTGCAGTGCGTTAACTCATCAACTTGCGATTAACCGAAATATAGAATCACGTAAACGAGCGGAAGAGTCCGAAAGGGCAACGCGTGACTTTGTCGCCATGATTAACCATGAATTGAGAACCCCACTCAATGGTCTTCTTGGTAGTGCGGAGTTGATAAGCGACACCGAACTGAGCAGTTCTCAACGTGAGATCGTGAATAACTTGAGCCAATCCGGTGAGTTTCTTAGAACCATCATTAATGACCTTCTCGATTACAGTAAAATCAATGCGGGTATGCTGGAATTAATTCCCAAAACATTTGCACTCCAAGATTTGAAAAATACCATTGATAGTATTTTTACCAATCGAGCGCTTGAAAAGCAGATCCAGTTTGATGTCAATGTAACCGTTGGGGTACCCAGTCACTTTTACGGTGACTTAGAGCGTATTACTCAATTGTTCGTGAACTTAATCGGCAATGCAATTAAATTCACCGATCAAGGCCATGTGAGCGTAGAGATAAAATGGCTTAACGACCAATTTATTTTTTCTGTTGAGGATAGTGGCGTTGGTATTGCTCAATCTGCTATTAAGACACTGTTTGAACCTTTTACACAGGCCGATAACTCAAGTAGCCGAAATTACGAAGGGACAGGGCTTGGTTTAGCGATTTGTCGCAAGCTAGCTGCGTTAATGAGGGGAGACATTGAGGTGAGCAGTATTGTTGGTTCGGGTACGACATTTACCATTTCACTCCCTCTTCAAGTTGTCGATACACTGGCTGAGCGCGATAGTGTCGCCAAAGGTTTTGAGTCTGAGGTTGAATTGACATTGCTTAAAGTGTTGGTGGTTGATGATATTAAGATGAACCAGATCATCATCCAACAAATGCTACGCAAATACGAAATAGAGCCAGCGATTGCCGGTAATGGTATAGAAGGGTTGGAATTAGCGTCGAATAATGAGTATGACATTGTGTTTATGGATTGCCGGATGCCAGTCATGGATGGTTTTGAAGCGACGAAGAAACTGCGAAGTTCAGGATATAGCCAACCAATTATTGCATTAACCGCTGGTACGACAAAAGAAGAGCGAGAGTTGTGTATTGAATCTGGTATGGACGATATATTGAGTAAACCCTATACCGCTAACGACTTAGTGATAATGCTGAATAAGTGGGGCTAATAAATATCATTGCCTTTGTAGTGAGTGAATATGCAACGTTATTGATTTGTCTCTAATGTCTTGAGTATATTGTCAATGTAACAAGTGAGCTGACAATGCTATACGTTCACTTATTTTATTGGTCGCTTTTATTAATTATATTAAGGAGGTTTGAAAAACTATAAAAATGGATTCGATATGAAAAAAATGATAGTGACGCTTGCTCTAATTGCACCTTTATCTGCAGTGGCTGCACAAAAAGACCCAAATGGTTTCTATATCGGAGTAGGAGCTGGTTCAACTGAACTTGATGATGGTGGTTTTGGTAAGGCCATAACTCGCAAAACCACAACAACTGAAACTGAATCACCTTCTTATAAACTCATTGCCGGTTATCAGATCAACCGTATTATTGGTATCGAAGGTCAATATACTAAATATGGAACGTCTACAACAAAAGTAGGCAGTTCAAAAGCATTCACAACAGATTTTAGTTCAATTAGCGTTGCTGCGAATGTTGGTTATACGTTCGATATTGGTCTTCGACCTTATGCACTTTTAGGTTATAGCTTTTTAAATTCAGAAATTGAAAACAGTGCTAATAATAAATACTTTGCGACTAAGTCATCAACCGTATCTGGTATAAAAATGGGGGTGGGCGTAGAGTATGCAATTCCTGCTGCACCAGCTCTAGCATTACGTGCAGGTATTGATTGGGAAGCAGCTGATATCAAAGTGAAAGATGAAAAGAACAAAGAGTTATCTAACGTTCACACACTAGGCTCATTCTATTTGGCGACGACATACACATTCTAGACTAGTGTTATTGAAAAGCTAAGTAGGTGATTGCCCACTTAGCTTTTTTAATATTAAAGTACTTTCCAGATTGGCTTTTTAGCTGTTTTTAATAACCCGTTTTAATAAATCTAGATTAAATTTATCTATCAGCCAGTACAGGCAATATTCTACTCAGCTTATCAAGAGTCTCTTGGTACTCAGAAGCACAATCACTATCAAATACTACACCTCCTCCAGCCCAAGCATAAAGCGTATTGTTTTCTGCCACTAACGTACGAATCGTAATGCTGGTGTCCATTCTGCCATTACGGCTGATATAACCAATGCTACCGCAATACGCCGAGCGACGATGAGGCTCTAGCTCCTCAATGATCTGCATCGCGCGAACTTTTGGAGCGCCGGTAATCGACCCCCCGGGAAAGCAAGCCCTTAATAGGTCATGTGCTGAATGATGGACATCAAGCTCTGCCCTTATCGTGCTCACCAAGTGGTGCACAGCAGGGAAACTCTCTATATCGAATAGCTTTGGTACATGAACCGATCCCGGCTTTGCGACTCGGCCAATATCATTACGAAGCAGGTCGACGATCATCAGGTTTTCTGCCTGATCTTTCTCAGCATTCAACAGGTCTTGTGCATTGGCGTCATCAATCATGGAATTTTCAGAACGAGGACGTGTCCCTTTGATCGGCTTGGTTTCAATGGTGCCACTATTGAGCTCTAAAAAACGCTCAGGTGAGACACTGAGAATGGTGCAGCCTGCTAAACGGATAAAACCAGAGAATGGAGCTGAGTTGTACTTCTCTAACTTTTCATAAGCGAGCCATTCACTGCCTTGGTATTGGGCATTGAAGCGCTGAGCAAGGTTTATCTGATAACAGTCACCCGACAACAAGTACTCTTGAACGCTATCGAATTTATTGGCATAACTTTGTTCAGTCATATTGGATTGCCATGGGGTGGTTAATCCAAACTTCTGATGAGTTCGTTCTGCTTGTTCTGCTTGTTCTGCTTGTTCTTCTTGTTCTTCTTGTTCTGCTTGTTGGCTTGGCGATTGTTGTTGAGTTAACCAATCCCAATGGGTATCAATGTTTTGCCCAACAAGGAACGCAGCTTTAAGCTTATGATCAACAATCACAGCCCATTCATACAATCCAACCGCCATGTCTGGTGCAGAAATATCACGCTTAGCAAGAGAGGGAAGAGCTTCTACTCGTCGCCCTAAATCGTAACTAAAATACCCTAAAGCACCACCAACGAAAGGCAGTTCAGGGTGCTCACTGATTGCGGGTAGTAATTGCTGCTGATATTGGTCGAGTAGTTCGAAAGGGTCTGACTCTGAAACCTCGCACGTCTCATTAACATTGACGGTCGTTTTTGCACCGATTGTCTCGAAGGTGGCGATGGGTTGAGCAACTAAAATGTCGTATCGACTATCAACGTGGCTTTCTGAGGCCGACCGTAATAGCATTGCCCACGGCACGCTTTCAATATGAGAAAACAGCTGTTTAGCTAAAGTTGATTGATATTCAAGCGGCTTGATTTGGATAGAGCGAAATTCGTTGTTATTCATTTGTTTAATTTGTGACAAAGAGTTCGATCACTGCATGGCGTGTGAGAGGAAGCAAGAGTATCATAAATTGAAAATAAAATGGGTTCTTGATTAGAACGGAGTAATCCAAGTGGTTTAGTTTACAGCTATGCAAGCGATTGCTAAAGCAACTAAATACAGCTCAACACAATAAAAAGCTAAACCATCTAATCCGATTCGGCACACATAGCCAAACGATGAACCCACATGGAACCAGAACAATAAAGAGGCATGCAATGACGGTTATTCGTAAGCAAGATGTGATCAGCAGTGTCGCTGACGCACTTCAGTACATTTCTTATTATCACCCTTTAGACTTTGTCCAAGCCCTAGAAAAAGCGTACGAGAAAGAAGAGAGCCAAGCAGCTAAAGATGCTATTGCTCAGATTCTTATCAACTCGCGTATGTCTGCGGAAGGCCATCGTCCAATTTGTCAGGATACGGGTATTGTTACTTGTTTCGTGAACATCGGTATGGATGTTAGGTGGGAAACGGATCAAACAGTACAACAGATGGTTGATGAAGGCGTTCGTCAAGCTTACAACAATCCAGATAACCCATTGCGTGCATCTGTCCTAATGGACCCTGCAGGTAAGCGTATTAATACCAAAGACAACACACCAGCGGTTGTTCACATTAATATGGTTCCAGGCAACAAAGTTGAAATTCAAATCGCGGCAAAAGGCGGCGGTTCTGAGAACAAAACCAAGATGGTTATGCTGAACCCTTCTGATGATATTGCAGAATGGGTAGAGAAGACGCTACCAACAATGGGTGCGGGCTGGTGTCCACCGGGCATGCTAGGCATAGGCATTGGTGGTACGGCTGAGAAAGCCGCGGTACTCGCTAAAGAATCTCTGATGGAACACATCGATATCCAAGAGCTTATCGACAAAGGCCCAGAGAACGCAGAAGAAGAGCTTCGTTTAGATATCTTCAACCGTGTAAACAAACTGGGCATTGGCGCACAAGGTCTTGGCGGTCTAACGACTGTGGTTGACGTGAAAATCAAAACAGCACCAACGCACGCAGCCTCTAAGCCTGTTTGCTTGATCCCGAACTGTGCGGCAACGCGTCACGTACACTTCACATTAGATGGCAGCGGCCCTGCAGAACTAACGCCACCTAAGCTAGAAGAGTGGCCAGATATTACTTGGGAAGCAGGCGCAAATACACGCCTTGTTAACCTTGATGAAATTACTAAAGAAGACGTTCAAGAGTGGAAGACCGGCGAAACGGTTCTTCTATCAGGCAAGATCTTAACCGGTCGTGATGCAGCGCATAAGCGTATTCAAGGCATGCTTGAAAGTGGTGAAGGTTTACCAGAAGGCGTCGACCTGAAAGGTAAGTTCATTTACTACGTTGGCCCTGTTGATGCTGTGGGTGATGAAGCGGTAGGTCCTGCTGGCCCGACAACGTCTACTCGTATGGATAAGTTCACCGACATGATGCTAGAAGAAACTGGCATTATGGGCATGATTGGTAAAGCAGAACGTGGCCCTGCGACCGTTGAATCAATCAAACAACATAAGTCAGTTTACCTAATGGCTGTTGGCGGCGCCGCTTATCTTGTTGCAAAAGCAATTAAGAAAGCACGTGTGGTTGCGTTTGAAGATCTCGGTATGGAAGCGATCTACGAGTTTGAAGTTGAAGATATGCCGGTAACGGTTGCGGTTGACTCTAATGGCGTGAACGCGCACCAGATCGGCCCTGACACGTGGAAAGTGAAAATTGCTGAAGCTGAAAAAGCATAATTAACCGACGCCAAAAAATTGTAATTGTCGCTAACTTCAGCGTTTGAATTGCAAATCTTGACAGAAAGTTGAAGACAAAAGTGCAGCATTATTTGCACTTTTGTCTTATTATCAATGATATAGTGATAAACACATAGTTTGATATAAGAACATAGGAGAGAGGAATGCCTCGTTTTATTCAGATCCTACAGATTATCTTGGCAGTGGTGATTGGTGCTTTTGTTGGTTACGACCTGATCTTGAAAGGGATCAGTATCTTTGATAATAAATACGTGACGATTACTTGTGCACTTTGGCTAATCGCAGAGATTGCACTGTTTGTTATCTACAAGTTGATTGAAGACGATTAAGAGTCAGATACCGCAGACAAATTCTAAAGCCCCTGATTATGAATGTAGTCAGGGGCTTTTATTCATCTAGCATTAAGAATGGGTATTGCATACTCACCACTATTAGTAAAAGAAAAAGCAAAAGCATACAAACAACCCTAATAGGGAAAGAACATAGGCTAGCCTATCTATTATCATAACCGACTGGCCTAATTATCACGGAGTCGTTCAAATGAAACACCTAACTCAAGAAATGAGTGACTTTATAAGCAGAGGAACGGATTCTCACATTCGAGTAGCGGTCACGGGGCTTTCTCGTGCGGGTAAGACAGCATTCATTACTTCGCTGGTTAATCAGCTTCTTCATACGTCTACCCACAAAAATCTGCCTCTACTTGCATCGGCGAGAGATGGCAGAATTATTGGCGCAAAGCGCATCCCGCAACAAAACATGATGATCCCACGTTTCTCTTATGATGAAGCGATGGAGTCGTTGAATGCACAACCACCAGAATGGCCAGTGCCAACGCGAGATGTTAGTGAGATTCGTCTAGCAATCAAATATAAGCCAGCTAAAGGCGCAAAGAAGCTGCTGAGCAAAAACAGCACCCTTTATCTCGATATTGTTGATTATCCGGGCGAATGGCTGCTTGATTTACCTTTGTTGGACATGGATTTTGATACTTGGAGTCAATCTCAATTTGCCGCGTTGAAAGGCGATAGAGAAACCTATTCGCAACAGTGGAACACAATACGTGGCGACATTGACTTGCTAGCCGAAGCAGAAGAAAAGAAACTGGTCGCGATTGCCGATAGCTATACTCAGTACCTTCATACTTGTAAGGATAACGGATTGCACTGGGTACAACCGGGTCGATTCGTATTGCCGGGTGAGCTTGAAGGCGCGCCTGTGCTGCAATTTTTTCCGTGCGCTGCTCCCGAGGGTAAGTTCTCAAAAACCAGCAACTATGCGGTTTTAAAAGCGCGTTATGAAGAGTATCAACAGAAAGTCGTAAAGGCGTTCTATAAGAATCACTTTGCCACGTTCGACAGACAAATCGTGCTGGTGGATTGCTTACAACCACTTAACGCAGGCTATGACTCTTTCATGGACATGCGTGGTGCGTTAGAACAGTTATTGAAGAGCTTTAAGTACGGGCGAAGCAATATGCTAAGACGCTTGTTTGCGCCGAAGATTGACAAGATCTTGTTTGCTGCCACTAAGGCTGACCATGTGACACCGGATCAACATCCGAACTTGGTATCGCTGTTACAGCAGATGGTACACCCTGCTTGGCAACAGGCGGCGTTTGAACACATCGACATGAGTTGCATGAGCATTGCGTCTATTCAAGCGACCAGCGCGGGTTATATCTCGTCAGGCTCAGACAATGTTCCGGCGTTGCAAGGTGTGACTTTAGATAATATCCCTCAAACCATGTATCCGGGAGAGGTGCCGCGTAAACTGCCAAACAAACAGTATTGGGAAACCAACCAGTTTGATTTTACGAGCTTTAGGCCGATGGAGCAGCACTCTGACGAGCCTTGTCAGCATCTAAGAATCGACAAGGTTTTAGAGTATCTCATTGGCGACAAGTTGAAGTAATTGAGGCAATTGAAATGAGTGAATTAAAAACGAAACAGGTCTTTGATGAACCGTTGAAGACCTCGTTCGATGAGCCGGATAAGAATGAAGTTACCCCAGATTTGGGTGCTCAAAAGCTATTCACGGAACAAGAGAAGTTTGTGCCCGTTGCACCACAAGTGGAAACCGACCTTGATGGTGACGCAGAGCAGCAACTGGAACAAGTGATTCGACCGAGTAAAAAGAAGAAGTGGTTTGGAACGGGTTTATTGGTCGCTTTCTCTGGTCTAGTTGGATGGCAGGCAATTGATTCGGTGATTACCGCGATTCAAACGGCTGACTGGCTTGCGTTAGGTTGGACTGGCTTTATTGCTGCCATTGCTTCATTGGGTTTAGGCGCAATAGGCAAAGAGCTGTGGAAACTGCGCTCACTTAAAGATCACTTTAGTGTGCAAGAGCAGAGTGAAGAACTACTCCAAAGCCAAAGTGTCGGTAAGGGCAAAGCGTTCTGTGAAAACATTGCCAAGCAGGGCGGTATTATCGCTGAATCACCCGCTTATGATAAGTGGCGAAACAGCATTAACCCAGCGCACAGCGATGCTGAAGTGTTGGATATGTACGATGCGTTGGTCGTGAGTCAGCAAGATAAGGTAGCTACTCAGATCGTCACTAAGTTCTCTACCGAATCCGCGGCTTTGGTTGCTGTGAGCCCATTGGCGGCAGCAGATATGTTGCTGGTGGCTTGGCGAAATTTCACTATGATAGACAAGCTTGCTGATGTGTATGGCATTGAACTGGGCTACTGGTCTCGAATTAAATTGTTCAAGTTGGTCTTAATCAACATGGCAGCGGCCGGTGCAAGTGAGCTGGCGATTGATGCGAGCATGGACTTAGTCTCGATGGATCTTGCAGGTAAAGTCTCAGCTCGAGCAGGGCAGGGGCTCGGTGTCGGTATCCTCACAGCGAGACTGGGCTTAAAAGCCATGACATTGCTGCGTCCTATGCCTTGGCATAGTGAGCGAAAAGTAAAACTATCCGACCTTCGCAAAGCCGTCCTTTCTGAAATAAAGCGCATTACCTTAAAGTAAAGCGAAGTGCTTAAAATTGAAATGTAGGAAATAAAGCGAATTACCTTCCTATAAAGTCTATATACACAAGGAAGTTGAGTGATTTGCGAGCGAAGAGTAAACATATGTTTACTCTTCTTCTTGACTGAACTTAGAGCTTAATTCACACTACTGTCAACTTATCCTGACACCTATAATAGGACTATTTGTGCGTCTTGAAGTATTGTGTGAAGACAGACTCGGCTTAACGCGTGAGTTGCTCGATATCTTGGCCTCAAAAAGCATTGATTTACGAGGAATCGAAATTGATGTTAAAGGTATTATTTACCTAAATTGCCCGGATATTAATTTTGATGCTTTTAGTGAACTTATGGCTGAAATTCGCCGAATTTCAGGTGTGAAGGATGTACGTAAAATCCAGTTTATGCCAAGCGAAAGGCATAACACTGAACTGATTGCCCTGCTGGCAAACCTACCTGATCCTGTGATTGCGATTGACCTTAAAGGCTCAGTCGACATGGCAAACCACGCTGCATTGAACCTCTTCAACAAACAAGAAGAAGAAGTGATCGGTGAGCCACTAGCGACGTTCGTTCCTAGCTTCAACTTCGCTCGTTGGATTGAAGGCGATGTAACGCGTCACCGTGAAGTCGTGGTGCTAGATGGTCTAGATTTCTCTATTGAAATTCTGCCTATTTATCTAGGTGGTGATGTCAACGAGGCGGTACTGGCGAGTGCAGTAATGACGATTCGTTCTTGTAACCAAGAAATGAACGCGCCAGACGCCATCCCTGAACAGAATAACCTAGGTTTTGAACACTTTGTTGGTGTCTCTAATCGCCATAAAGCCTTGATCAGTCAAGCTAAGAAACTGGCTATGCTAGATCAACCTCTGCTTATTGAAGGGGATACAGGTACGGGTAAAGAGATGCTGGCGAAATCGTGTCATAACCGTTCAAATCGATCTTCTTTTCCATTTTTGATTCTAAGCTGTGCATCAATGCCTGATGACGTAGCAGAAACGGAATTGTTTGGACATGCACCGGGCTCATTCAACCATGAGCAAGGTCATAAAGGCATCTTTGAACAAGCGAATGGCGGTACGGTATTCTTAGATGAAATCGGCGAAATGAGCCCGCATCTACAAATCAAACTGCTGCGTTTCCTACAAGATGGTTCATTCCGTCGTGTTGGTGAAGAAGAAGAGATGCACGCGGATGTTCGTATTATCGCATCAACGCGCCATCGCCTTTCTGAATTAGCCGACTCGGGCTCGTTTCGTGAAGATCTGTTCTACCGCTTGAACGTACTGACTTTGTCGATTCCTGCTTTGCGTGAACGTTCAAACGATGTTGCGCCATTACTGGAGCTATTCGTTGCAAAGTACGCACAGCAGTTAGGTATGTTAAAACCAAAGTTGACTCAAGAACTAATCGACCAATTAGGTAACTACCAATGGCCAGGCAATATTCGTCAGTTAGACAACATGGTTCTACGTGCACTAACAGAGTTGGATTCAGATACGTTAACGGTTGAGCAATTCCACCTGCCACAGCTTGACACTATGACTGCTGGAATGGCGAATTTAAGCTTAGACGGCTCGCTAGACGAGATCATGAAAGACTATGAATCTCAGATTTTAGAGAAGCTTTATCAGTCATTCCCATCAAGCCGTAAGCTTGCTAAACGTTTGAATGTATCTCACACCTCAATTGCGAATAAGCTTCGTGATTACGGTATCAGAAAGAGCTGATGATATTAGACTGCTAAATTCGGTAAGAGTGAGGCGGTAACGAAAAAGAGACAAAAGAATAAGAACAAGACTATGGAAGATTCGAGTACGCAGCAACGTATTGATAAACGTGATGGCAACCTAATTTTACGAACGGCTGAGATCTATGATGCGAGCATGATCAGTGAGTACTTTCAGGTGAACAGAGAGTACCTTAAGCCTTGGGAACCTACCCGAGAGGATGCGTTCTTTGACAGAGCGGATTGGGCTCAACGGCTGATTAAGTTAAACGAACTCCATAAATTGGGGCTAGGCTATTATTGCTTGTTGATTAATGCTGATTCAAATGAAATGTTAGGTACCATATCGTTCAGTAATTTGTCTCGTTTCCCGTTCTACGCTTGTAATGTCGGTTACTCATTGGCGCAAAGTGCACAGGGCCACGGTTACATGCGCAGAGGCTTGAGCATGGCTAAAGACTACATGTTTGATGTGCAGAACATGCACCGCTTAATGGCGGGCTATATGCCTCACAACGAACGAAGTGCGGGTGTATTAGAGCATCTTGGTTTTGTTCGAGAAGGTTTTGCCAAAGATTACCTACAGATTAACGGTAAATGGGAAGATCACGTGTTGACGGCACTGGTAAACCCAAACTGGCAAGATAAACGCTCCGTGTGAGTGTAAAACATTGAATTTAGATACAGCGGAGAACATAAATAAAATTAAGTCATCGCTGTATCGAAAGAACATATAGGCATGGTAAGCCCATAAGCCTGAGAAGATATTTGAGGAATTTTGATGTCATATACAACTTTGGAAGAATACCAAAGAAAATGGATTTTCACTCACCAGTCAATGCCACTACCCGCTGAAGATTTGGAAAAGATAAAACCAATGACACAGGCAAGGGCATCTCAGTTTTGGAAAGAGAACGTAAGCCCTCAAAGCCCTGATGCTGAGAGACTAAGTTCGCAAGACTGGCCGAGCAAGGCATCTAACTGGAACGAAGAGATCAGCTGGATGGCAAATTGGGAAGCCGATGAGCCTGAAATGCCAGAAGAGATCCTTAACTTCATTGATTGGCAAGATGACGTAACTGTTTATTTTTGTTATGAAAAATATAACATTCTCGAAACTAAGTGGTCAGTTTTTAAGAAGCACTGGAAAAACTTTTTGTTCTACGATGATGGCCCTATTTTACTAGGTCGCCGTCGTTCAGAAGCACTTTGGTTTGCTACAAATGGTACGGTTAAAATTGGTAACCGTGCTTAAGTTCGGTGTGATTTAATCGTGCGAGTGTTGACGATCCGATCAACAGATAGACAGACAAAAAGCGAGCATTGAGCTCGCTTTTTTTATGCCTAACGATCTTCGAAGATCACCGGGAGGAAACGATTATTTTACCTCAGCTGAGGATGACTATTTTTACAGACATAGAGGCAGTTAAATTTCGAAATTGAGATCGCTATCTCATTGGCTTAGTTGAAGTTTTGTGGGGTTGAGCTATCTTTATATTACTGCCTTAGTGGAGGTGAAGTATTATGATTTGGGATACTCTCGAACGTGTAAATAAACTTCGCAAGGAAGCAATGGAAGATCCAGAGTTTTTGGATTCAGCAAAAATGCATGAGGAATGGCTTTTAAGCGAAACTCATAATCAATCGAACCAAGGAGCTCAAGAGAAGAAACCGAAAAAGTTATCTGATATTTATGAAAATACGGATTTTCCTATCAACCCAACAGGAACGAAACATTAACAATGATGAACTGCAATACGGCTGAGGCTCTTAACCAAAAAGCGATAAGTCGACTAAACATACCAGCCTTAAGCCACCAATAAAAAAGCCACTTTCAACGAATCGAAAGTGGCTTTTTCTTTTCTCGTTAGCTTCTTTACTCATTAACAACTAAAGCTAATCGTTTTTAAACCTAGTTATTAATCAGGCTTAACCCGCTTGGTAATGCATCACCAAATACGCGTTTAGACTCGCTCTCAGAAAGTTCAGTGACTTCACTCACTAGCGTTAGCCATGAATCAGGTACCTTGCTTTGCTTTAATTTATCAAGAACTTGAGCACGGTAGTCATCAGAGATATCGAACTGTCGGTCACCTGTCTTGCGGCAAATCACCACTGCCGCGAAAGCAATCATTTGCTCTTTCTGCCAATTTTGGTCAAGCAGCTTTGGTAACCACTGTTCTGCTTGCTCTCTTGGAATGACGCTGTGTTGGCTTCCGTATAAAGGTGTACGAGACGCTAAGCGACCCAGAGCCCACCAGTGAGCCTGTTCGAACTGATTATGGTTAATTGCTTTGCTCAAGAACCATGTAGCCAATAGAACTTTATCTTCCACCTCGAGTTGCTCAAGGGACGCTGCCAATCTCACCATGGCTTCATAGCCATTGTCTTGCGCATCTTTCGCTGTCTTAGGGTTCTTCATTGCACCTGGGTGAAGGTACTTCGCGATATCAGCCAAGATGGTTTCTTGCTGTTCTTGATTCAGGCCACCCGCAACACGACGCCAGAATACCCACCAGTCCGTCCAACCTTGGTGGTTCTGGAACTGAATGTTTTGTTGGTAAAGGCCCCAAATTTGTTCGATACGCCATGAGTCAGTCGGATCGCCAAAGCCTGGACGCAGCGAGTAACCCGCCAAACGCAGCCAGTTCTTCTCGTGTGCTTCTGAACGACGACGGCGTTTACGACCTAATGAGAACGAATCAAACAGGTGACGGAGAGTCGTAAAGTCCCACTCTTCGCGCTTACCAAGTCGTTTCTCAAGATCTTTGGCCAGCGTTTTGATCTCTTTAGACTCAGCACTTTTCTTGTTGCCGCTGTACAGACGAGAAATCAACTCCTTACATTCGTCCAGTCTTGGATGAAGTTTAGAGTTATCGGACTCATCGCCTTGCTTGTTTCTGACTTCGAACTCAAGCAACCAACGCTTAGTGTCATCTTCCGTACTCACACATTCCATTTTCAATGTGCCGACTTCGGTTAACTGACAAGCAAGCAACACTTCAACGCGCTCTTTTTGGTTGGCCTGAAGCTCTGCAGTACCTGAACCTTCCAGTGTAGAAATATACGGTGGAAGAGGGGAGAACAAGTCAGCGTCGACATTGACCATCACACCATTTTGAATAGTGGTGTCATGAGCAATTTGATCGTGGGTTGAAGTCAGTAGATTAAATCGTACTGGTTCACCTAAAGTCAGCGAGAAACGACGGCTGTTTAAGCGTATCTCTTGGCCTTCTTCAGTACCTTTGGCAAGCAGACAAAGCGCTTTGCCCATCTTGTTCTTCTCTTGTAGATGCAAGAAGTAAGAACGAGCGGCACCGCCACCGATTTTCAGTTGTGCACCACGGCGTGCTTTACCAAAAGCTACAGCACCAAGGGCTACAGACCAGTCAGGGTGAGGGTTATCTAAGACGGTGATTGGTGCACCGTTCCAATTGCCAAGTAACTGAGTAATTCGCTCTGTTACCAGTTCACTGTTGAACACACCACCATTGAGTAGCACACCAACAGGAATTGCAGGTTTGGTATCATCAAACTCAACAGAGTCTGACTTTTCCAATGCGGCTTTAGATACTTGCTGGTGGGTCGCTAGGAATTCGGCAACGTGCTTACTTACAGCAGGATCTGCTGCGTAGGGTAGACCGAACTCTACAACCGCGCTGCGGCGTTTGTCGGGTACTTCCGTAAACTCTGAAAGCGGGAAGAAACCTTCTAGTGCAATCTGATGAACTTCTTGTTTGGTTAAACCAATACTCTTCGTTCCGCCAAGCAGTTTTGAACCGCTGCCCAGCATGGTGATCTTCACATCGTCTGGCGCATTAGCAGACAGCAGGCTCTCTTTTGCGGCGCGAGTCTGCTGAATAAGCTTGGTTAGGCTCGAAGCATTCAATTTTTTGTTTTGATTGAAGCGCTGCTCTGCAAGGTGGGCAAGAGCTAAATCGAGGTTATCACCCCCGAGCATCAAGTGTTCGCCAACGCCGATACGGTCGAGTGCGAGCTCTTGATTGCCACCGTTATCCGATTTGAAGCTCGCTTCGATCAAACTTAAATCGGTAGTACCGCCACCAACATCACACACTAGAATCAGCGGGATCTGTTGAAGTTCGTCTGTAGCGGTTTGTTGGTGACGGGCATACCAGTCATAACAAACGGCTTGCGGCTCTTCGAGCAATAGAATCTTACCTAAGCCCGCCAGTTCTGCCGCTTCGAGTGTCAGCTTACGTGCTGTCTCATCGAATGAAGCGGGAACAGTTACCACAACGTCTTGGTCTTCAAGCTTATTGCTTGGGTTACGGTAGTTCCATGCTTGACGGATGTGGTTCAGGTAGCTTGCGCTTGCGACAACAGGAGAGACCTTATCGACGTCAGTTGCGCCTGCCCAAGGCAGAATGTCGGAGTTACGATCAACCGCTTGGTGAGATAACCAGCTCTTAGCACTGGATACTTGGCGGCCTTCAACTTTTGCGCCCAGTTCGCGAGCCCACTCACCAACGATGACGTTTTGAATATCACCTTCAACCAAGCTCGGTTCCCAAGGCATAGTGAGATCGGAAGGGGAGATCTGACCTTGTGCGGGATGATAACGAAATGATGGAAGTAGCGGCTTGCGAACCACTTCACCGGGGCCGATGAGTTGGTCAATATCGAAAAGAGAAACGGGAGCATGTTGTAGGTCGTCGTTGATTTCACAGTAGGCAACCACAGTATTGGTTGTGCCTAAGTCAATGCCGACTAAAAAACGAGGAGATGTCATACAAAACCTTATTCTGCCAAAGTGATGACCAGTTAATGGATAATCTTGGTCTTATTATTGTCTTTGGAATGCTTTTAATACAGGGCTAGGGAATCGCATTGATAAAGTAACGGCACCCGTTAAGGTGCCGTTGATTCATTATGCTTCTACGTTTGAGTCGTTATTCGAGTCTTCACGAACGTCGAACTCAACATGCCATTTCTGACCATTGTCAGTCGCAATCGCTTCTAGGTATAACGTGCCTAATTCAGTAACACGAGACGCCAAAGTTACGGGAACCACTTCACCTTCGCGACGACCTTCAGAAACAGGCAGTGTCACTTGAATTTCAGGAAGCTCATCCAGATCTTCTGGAGCCCAGTGATCAAGGTGCGTACCCGCTTGGTCTTCACGACGAGTGGTTGAACCGAAGAATTGGAAGTGAACTGGCTGACCAATCACTAGACCGAACTCTTGGCTAGGCACTTGTACGCTTGAACCTTCTTCCATACCAAATGGTGCAACACACAGTGCTTCCATTGGAGGAGCCATACCTGGGATAGCTGGCATCGCGCTTTCAATTCCAACGTAGTAAGAAGATGCGATACCACCACGGATACGAACGCCTTGGCCACGACGAACTGCGCCGTAGTATGAAGCGCCACTTGCAACCGCTAGGTCTAAGTCTAAACCTGAAAGTTGTTTAGCAAATTCAGCGTCGGCATTAATTAGCCATTCATTGATCGTGTCTGAAAGACGATCTGCAAGTAGGTTAGATTTTAGAACACCACCATTGAACAGTACCGCTGTTGGTTTGATGAAGTCTGCCGCTGGTGCTTCTGCACCTTGCGTTTCTGTACCGGGCATACCGGGCATGTTTGCAAACGGGTTGAAATCTTGCTGAGCGGTTTCACTATTTCCAGAAAGCGCGTTCGCTTGCTTAGAAAGGAATGCAGCAATGTGACGAGTAATACCTGCGTCTTGAGCGTAAGGCAGACCCATTTGAGTCAGTGCGCCACGCGTCTTTTGTACTGGGTGCTCAGTCACCGCTACTTTCGGGAAGAAGCCATCAACCAATGTTTGTTGTACTTCTTGCTGAGTCAGATCTGTTTTCAGTGTTGCGCCCAGTAGTTTAGAACCACGGCTTGGAACAACGATTGGCACAGATTGAAGCTCAGCATCGTTAAGCAGTGCTTCTTTCGCATCGCGACACGCGTGAGTCATTGCTTGAACCTGCCAAGGAGCCAGTTCTTTACCTTCTTGCGCCAGTTTCATCTTCAGACGGTAAGCCAGAGCTAAGTCCATGTTGTCGCCGCCCAGTAGGATATGTTCACCTACAGCGATACGGTTCAGGCTTAGGTTGCCTTCATCTTGTGTTACTTCAACCAACGAAAGGTCAGTCGTACCACCACCGATATCGACAACAAGAACGATGTCACCAACGTTCACTTCATCACGCCATGTGTCGTTGCTGTTATCAATCCAGCTGTAAAGAGCCGCTTGTGGCTCTTCTAGAAGCGTTAGGTGAGTGAAACCAACATTACGCGCAGCTTCTGCTGTTAGGTCACGAGCCGCAGGATCAAACGAAGCAGGAACCGTGATCGTTACATCTTGGTCTGCCAGTTTGTGTTCTGGGTTAGCGTGGTTCCAAGCATCTTTAAGGTGCTCAAGGTACAACTCAGTTGTCTTAAGCGGAGATACCTTTTCAACTTCTTCAGGGCTGCCTGCAGGAAGGAACGCATCACGACGGTTCACACCACCGTGGCATAGCCAAGATTTTGCACTTGCAACCAAACGGATAGGGGTTTTCGAACCAAGGTTACGCGCAATGGCACCAACCAGTGCTTTAGGTTCAGAAGACCAAGGTAGAACGCGAGAGCCCGCATTCATTTCATGTTCGTGCGGCTGGTATAGGAACGAGCCAAGTTGGCTGCGAGTTTCTACTGTACCTGGAGCCGTCAATTGAGGGATTGGCATCACCTCAACGCGAGCGTCTTCATTTGTTGTGTCGATGAAAGACAAAACGCAGTGTGTGGTACCTAAATCGATACCAACACTGAACTTAGGCGCCTGATGTTGCTCTTGAGAAGATAGCTCTTGTGAATGCATCTGCGGCGTATGTTCTTGAGAAGAAGACTCGTGCGATGATGGCTGAGTTTGGTGTTCCATTATAGCTCTACCTCTGCCGGTGCAATTACAGATGCATCGTAGTTTTCAGCAAGCTTAGGCAGGTTCATGTTAGTTGCTTTCCAACCTTTGTGAACCAATGTGCCGTTGAATGGTGCGTTACCCGTTACGTTGCCAGTTAGGCGAATTTCTTGAGGGTTGAAACCTTCAGCAATAGTGATACGTGTTTCTTCATCTTCAGTGCGGATGTGAGACAGCGTTACGTAATCGGCTAATACTTTTTGACCGCCAGTGTGAATAACACGAGCTGCTGCGCCAACTTCTTCATCAGAGAATGACGTTAGGTCTTCTTTTAGGAAGTCAATTAAACGAGCTTCTTGCTGCATGATAGACAGTAGTTGCATTGCAGAATCTGTTGGTGCTGTTGCCAGCTTAGATTCAACTTCTACTACTTTTTCGATCACACGTTCAACTTCAACAACTTTCTCTACTTCGACAATTTTCTCAACTGGCTTTTCAACTTCAACGATCTTTTCTACTGGTTTTTCTACGACTTTCTCAACCACTTTGGTTTTACGAGAAACGGCAATTAGCAGTAGTAAAACGCTTGATGCAGTTAGGCCTGCGTGAAGCATATCAAACGTTTGTGGGATTAGGTTCAAATCAACGATCATAGTGATTTCTCTTTAAAATTGATTTAACGGTATATTCGTCGGTTTAAAGGAATATACAGGTTGGAAAGAAACTCAGTGGCATAAGGCCGAAATGGTCACTTTCAAGCTATAAATATGGGTGGATACTAGCATATTCAAGGCTTAAGGGCTTTATTTAATGTTTTCAATAAACTGGCTTTTTGGTGAGTTAGCTTGAAAGTTAATCGAGATTTGTCTGGTTATTGGTCATGGGGGTCAGTAAAATTTACAAAATGCCCGTTTAATGTGACATTTAGGACTAAACATGAATGGAGCATTATTTCCGTCCGTTATATACTTTTCATTCAATAGAGCCTATTTGGAACCCGCATGCCCCAAACTACTGACCCACTAACAGGGTTGAAGAGACAAACTCTCCCGTTGGTCGTATTTTCGGTCAGTTTTTTGATTACTGTTTTGTGCTTTGTATTAGTCATGCTTAATCAAAAGCGTGCGCTGAATATGAATTTGGATAGTTTTGCTACTCACCAGACATTGAGCTTGGAAGCCTTTATAGATAATGATGTTGCATATATTGGGTCTGGTGCTAATTTTTTCTACGCAAATGACCCTGAAAATTGGGATAAGTTTGATCGCTTTGCTAAGCAAACCATAGATGATTCAAAGAGTTTAATTGCCTTGCAGTGGATGCAAAAAGTGCCCGCAGACGAGATAGCTGAGCACACGGCGAAAATGAAAGAAAAGTACCCATTCTTTAAGCTGTATACCATTCCTAAGAACCAAGCAAAAACCTATGGCTACATTTTGGATGGTCAGCCAGCTTTCGTTGCTAGCGATATTTTCCCCAATACAGAACCAAACAACAAAGTTCTTGGCTTTTACTCTTCTAGAGAGCGATTTGATCTCGTTCTAGATAATATCAAACAGACACGTAAGGCGAATATTTCAGACAAAGTTCGCTTGATACAAGATGGGCTAGATAAAGGCACAAAAAAGAGTGGCATGTTGGTGTATCACCCTGTCTTTGAGGGAGAGAGTGACAACTTACTCGGCGTTGTAATTGGTGTGGTTCGCACCACATACTATTTTGAGAACTTGCTGGCTTCGACGGTTGGGGATATGAATGTTTATGTCCGCGTTAGTGATGTCGGTTTTGAAGCCGAAGATGCACCTGTCTTGTTCGAAACGAAAGGTTATGAGGGTGTGACTGGACAACATATCACCAAGAAAATCACACTCACTAACCGTGAATGGGTTGTCGACTTCAAGATAGACTCATGCATTTCGTTTAATGGTTACCTGGTGTTGGCCGGGATTGCCCTCGTGGGCACGACTATTTCACTGTTGCTTTCTTATATCGTTAAACTGCAAGTCCAAGAAAAAGTACGCCTGTATAAAATGATTGATGAAAGAACGGAAGAACTCCGTTTTCTTGCCAATCATGACAGCCTCACAGAGATTTATAATCGACGAGCCTTTAATAAGGTGCTCGATAAAGCGATACAAGGTGACAAGCCGTTTAGCTTGATTGGATTTGATGTCGATAAATTTAAAGGGATTAATGATCAATTTGGCCACCCGGCTGGTGATGCCTTACTGGTTCATGTAATTCAGTTGATTTCAGGCAGTTTGAAAGAGGGCGATCATGTCTTCCGTATGGGAGGAGATGAGTTTGGTATCATTTCGAGCGTCATTGAACACGACGCGCTGGCACGTTATTTAGAATGTATTTTAGATACGGTGAGCGAGTCTCACTGTGAGCATAAAGGTCAACTATTGAGTTGTACTCTAAGTATCGGTGCTACCATCCGCAGTAAAGAAGACATCGAAGAGCTCCTTCAAAAAACCGATAGTATGCTTTACCTAAGTAAGTCAAATGGCCGAAATCGCGTTACAATTGCAGGCTAAATGAGCACTTGATGCAACTAGGGTCGAGTTCTGTATTGGGCTCATGTACAATTTGACAAAATTTTTGACGAGAGAATTAGGCGACGTATGAATCACAATCGAGTGGTATGTTTCGATTTGGAAATGTGCTGTTGGAGCGAAGACGGTGTGGGAACAACAGGCGAGATCATTGAAGTTGGTCTTGCTGAAATTGATCTAGCATCTGGCACTATCGTCAAGCGAGCACAATACTACGTTAAGCCAGAGAAAGATGAAGTCTCTCTGTTCTGCGCCGAGCTAACGGGCATAACACCTCGTAAAATCGAAAAGCAAGGTCGTCCATTAGAATCTGTCATCAAGTCGATGATTAAGAACTTCGGTGGACCAAAAAAAATCTATGCAGCGTGGGGACGTGACGACCTTATCTTACACAAAGAGTGTATTGAGAAAGGCATCGAACCTCCGTTCAGCGAGTTCTTGAACATCGCCACGCTTTATCGAGTTCAGAATCGATTGAAAGAAAAACGTATTGGTCACCGTGCTGCTCAAGAAGCGAAAAACATTGAGTGGGAAGGTCGTCAGCACTCTGGTTATGTTGACGCTTATAACTTGGCAAAGCTTGCGCTGACGATGTTGTAATCGTTTGTATTTCAGAGAGGCGCTTGGTTAAATACTGAAAGGTTAAACACTTAAAGTTAGCCTGAATCTTGTGAGTTATTAAAATGAAGAGCCACCTACTTATTAGGTGGTTTTTTTGTGCCTGTTATTTGAGGGTAATGACGATCCAAATTAAGGGCAATGACTATTCACGTTAAGGGCAATGACTATCCCAAGAAACCTAATTTCAACAAGTGGTTTATCAATAGTGAATGGCTACATCGCTTATTTTACGAGTGACTAATATTGGTTTGAAGTTTAGCTTTTTAATTAATATTAAATCGCAGGTCTCGACCTTGATTGGGTAGGGCTAGGTGGTAGCGTTAGCTTACCCAAAACAAGGAGAATAGGATGAAGAACATTATTAAGTATGGATTGGCACTGGGGGCGCTAAGCGTAAGTGCGTTGGTTTCGGCACAACCCGTTGTATTGATAAATACCTTTTCAGTAGAGCCGGCCCATGAGGCCGCTACATTAACGTATTGGGAAAATGCGCGAGACGTATTGATGAAGCAACCCGGATACCTATCGACCAAACTGCACCGCTCTTTAAGCTCGGACGCGACATACCGCTTTATCAATGTCGCTGAATGGGAGAGTAAGAAGCAATTCCATGATGCAATACAAGTGATGAGAAAAGAGCTACCACCTTTAAAAATCGAAGGGGTTTCTGCTGACCCTAACTTGTATGAAATTATTCGCGACTAATCAGGAAACCACATAATGAAAACAACTCTAGGAACCTTTTTAGCTATTTTTAGCTTTCTACTTTCAGCGACTCTTTTTTCAACCCATGCCCATGCTGCGGCATACGGTGTGTCAGTCGCTTGGAAAACCGACGATGCTCAAGCGGTATTTGAGGCGATGCCTCATCAGAAAAAAGCATTTGCTAACTTAATTGACGCGGGCTTGGTACACGATATGTTCGTATCGGAAAGCTTTATCGGAGACAAGAAATTTCCGATGATTAAGTTTGTGATTGAAGCGGACAGTGAACAGCACGTTCGAGAGTTGATTGGTAACCTACCATTCCAATTCAAAGAGCTTGTCGAGGTGACTGAAATCAGAGACATTGGTAATAAGTGGTTAAACACTGACGTCGCTTTCAAAAACTACGCAGTCGAACTCGCTTGGACAGAGCCTGAGAATCAATTCATTGTCGATGAGATTATCAGCCAAGATTTACAAATGGTTGTCGATTGGAGCGCTCAAGGCGTGATTACTTCTGCTTACTTAAAACATCAAGAAATAGCTCAAGAGAAGCCAAACCAAAAAGCGATGATCAGACCCATTTACTCAATGGCAATATTGGCTAAAAACGAAGAACAAGCTCGCGGAGTTGCCAGTCAGTTGAATGCAGTAAAGTTAGGCTTCGCTGAAGTTATGATTAGTGAACTTGGATTCAAACTGGAACTATAATTTCGCTAGAACAGAATTGTGACCTCGTTTTCAGATTGCGTAACGACGAGGTCTTAATATGGGACCATGACAAGTTTAGAGTTAAACTTGGCTATGTTCATAGGTGAGTGAGTTTTCGTGACTGGCTCACCTTGTTGTTATTTTATCTTGTTACTTGCTGAGCTTATATTTGGCTTAATTATTGGCTAAACTTATCACTACTCTTTTCTATGTATGGTTTGCTATTAATTCGACCAAACAAACACTTTTTTGATGACCTTTTTATTTATGAACACCTCGCCGAAATGAACGCCAATAGCCCTGATAAGATCACCTTAGACGCTTCGGGTATCGAATTGAATAACAATACTCTCATTAATTCGAGCTCTAACAAGCAGGTCACCTTGTCTTCATCCGAAAGTTTGATCCTTGAACATTTGGTGATGAATAGCCCGAAAGCGATTGGCCGAGACTTCCTTCTTGAACATTGCTGGCCTGGGCGGGTGGTGACAGGAAGCTCGCTAAACGTAGCGATAAAGAACATTCGTACAGCGTTGAATGAACTGAACTGTGAGTGCAAAATTTTAACGGTTCAGAAGCAAGGGTACAGTTTTAGCAGACCTCAACAGCTTGGTGGTTATCTATCAACACCCATTTCTGCTATTCAAACTCAAGTAGCTCAAGTTAATGTTCCTAATGAAACCGTTGAGCTAGAGGTTTTTAATACTGACAGTGATCGCAGTGATGACAGTAAAAGCGAATCTGTATTACCCCAACAACGGGAACTTCATAAACAGCGAAGGGTTAAGAGTTTTCTCACTCGTCACCAATCTCGTATCGTAGGGATGGTCGTCAGCGCGCTTCTTCTCGTGCTGTTTTATCAGTTCGTTTTTTTTATGGATAAAACGAGCTATCGTGGCATGGATGTTTATCACGACAGTTTGAATTTTGATCAAGAATTATTAACCGAACTCAATACCGTCTCAGAACTCGGTGTTGATTCGCTTTATCTGCATCGCATCGGAGTTGGGTGCCAGAATATCCAAGCCGTCGCATTGATAAACGGGCGCTGGAAAGAGATGAGTCACCAGTTTAAATCTTTGTCTTGCGATGACGATAATGACGATGAGCGAGGGTGAGTGATATGAATCGTAAGTTTTGGATGCCTATCTTACTCACGTTTTTTGTGATTCTAAATGTAGGCTTAATTTCTGGGCTCGCAACCAAAAGTACTTATAAATTTTCCGCAGAATACCCGATGGTAGGCTGGGAAAAAATATCACTTCGATTGGAAAATGGTCGAGTCAAAATGCAGTACATTGGTTACGATATCGATGGGAATATCGCTCAAACTAAGCAGATGTTTGGCGTGTTCTTGCGCTGGGGGAATCATTACTACTTTTATCAATTGGATCAAGATCAGGCCCAAGATAAGCAGACATTCAATATCAAGCACTTATACATTCAACAAACACAAGGCAAGCGCAGTGTGTTGGTATCAAATCAGCGCGGCCTTTATGTCACTAAGAAGGGCACGCCGTTAGAGCTCAAAGGCATCATGCATGGCGACCGTTTACGTTGATCCAGTCACTAAACGTGAGTATCGAGCCTTTGGTTAGCTTTTACCGATGACGTTCAGCTT
This sequence comes from Vibrio sp. 10N.222.54.E6, assembly GCF_041473955.1. NCBI lineage: Bacteria > Pseudomonadati > Pseudomonadota > Gammaproteobacteria > Vibrionales > Vibrionaceae > Vibrio > Vibrio sp. 10N.222.54.E6. The sequence goes on from NZ_JBFRTD010000013.1 coordinate 112,555, forward strand.
AGTTTTGATAAAGTCACTGTGGTCAACGTAGAGCAGTTCTGCGGTTTTACGGATCACTGAATCTTCAAGTGGGTCAATCTCTCCATCCGCATGCGCGACTTCCCACATAGCTTTGATTAATTCTATGCGAACCGGCTGCGAAAGCTCTCGCAGTTGAGAAGTGAAATCGTACAGAGAAACAGATTGTTCAACTTGAGGCTCAGCTTGTGTTAATAAAGCTTTTGATTCTTCTTCGGTTATGTTCAGTAAACGCTGAAGTAAGTGCAGTTTGGCTTGTTGCTCTGATTCGTTGATCGCGTGGTCTGCACCAGCGACTTCGCATAACAAGCTGGCGATGGCTAAGTTAGGTGAGGCAGTGGGCGTTTTGCCTAAATCAGAGCCGTCAACTAATTGTTTAAATAACGAGGTAAGTGAGTTAAACATAAGAGCATTCCAGTTATGGTGAATATTATTACTATTGGGCCTACGGAGTGTGATCGCAAGCGTCTTTACTTAAAACTGACATTACGAAGAGGTCAGCAATAAGGAACACTTGTTTAGGGCGTGTTGACCTTTCGCGGTTAAACTTTGTTCGAGATAAAAGCGTTTTAATCGCGGCGAGGGGGAAGTAGCCTAGTCATTCTAAGCAAATCTCCCTCAACAAAGAGTAAAACGCTTTTTGCGGGGGCGCCCAGCCCGAACCCTTCGGGCAGCGTTTGCTGGTCATTTCTACTACGTTATCGGCTTCTCATGTAGGCTAGCTACACATCGAAGCCTCTGCCTTGTATAAATACCCAGCAACTCGCTGCAAAAATTAGCTCGAAAGGTCAACACGCCCTAGTAAGGTTCAGGAAAGCGGGTGGTTTTACCGTCACCACTAAGTGTTGTGATCGACTGTGGTTTACCATCCTCATCTAGCCTTAATTCACCAATCGCACTTCGGTTTGAAAGGCGATAGAAGGTTTGATTGTCTGGGCTTCGCTTCTCGATCTTTAAGCGCTTTCGCTTGGTGAAATAGTTCAAAACTGAGCGAGGACTGTATAACAGGCGGTCCCACACATCACAGAATTTAAGCAGCGGCGCTGGGAATTGATTTTTAATGCCACTACAGGTGATTTGATAAATGTTCGGGCTATTTCGGCGGTATCTAAGCTTGATATCGTAAGCAAAGGAGTAGTGAACATCGCCCGAAAGCACCACGAAATTGGTCGGTGTTTTGGTATGGGTAAAGATACTGATCAGCGTATTGGCACTGCCCGGATGTGCCATCCAGTTTTCAGCGTCAATCACCAATGGCTTACCAATTGTAGTCGCCATCTTTTGCAATGTTTCAATAAACTTCACGCCAAACATCGGTGCAGCTGAAACGATCACGACTTTATCTTGATGCATCAATTGATGTTGAAATTCAATCAAGGCCTCCCAGTCCATCAAACCTGAAGGTTTATTCATACGAGATTCCGAACGCCAGCGACGGGTTCGGGTATCCAACACAATGACTTTGGGTGAAGTATCTATTGTGTAATGCCACTCCTCAAAGCGACTCAGCATCTCAATGAAGGCTCGATGCTTGTTTGGCTCGATGTCGCTAACAGAGTGAGTAGTCGCGGCATCGCCGGTTTCACTGTTCGTTTGTTTAAGGTTGTCCGTTTGTTCAACGTCATGCGTTTGTTTAGCGTTATGCGTTTGTTTAGTAACGCGCGGTTGATCGACAAAAAGCTGTTTTGCTTGCTCGATGAATGTCTCGTCGAAGCTCTCCGGTTTATTACCCCAGCCCTGACACATCCAGTAAGCCGCAAGGCCGTTACCAATGACTTGAGTTGCGAACTGGTTTTGGTCTACGGCATGTTCCCAACCCACGGTAAGGTTCCAATCATCGGTCACATCGTGATCATCAAAGATCATGTACGTAGGGATATGTGCGAACAGACGTTGTACTTGCGGTAAGCCAGCAATGAAATCATCCATGATGACGCTTTCATCACGCCACTGTTGCTGCTCAGTCGGTGTTAATTGGCGTCCACCTTGAGTGAAGTTATTCTCAATTAAGCGCTCTCGATTGACACACTGCCACAGTGTCGGCGACCAAACTAACAGGTACATCGCGATAAACTCAGACAGCGTGACCAAGTGGTTTTCACAATCGGTAGAGCTAAAAATCGGTACGCCACGATTTGGGAAGAACTTATCGAGCATGGATGCTGAAGTGGTGTGGTGTGGCAAGTACTGATCACGTTGATATAAGTGATATTCGCTCTCAAATAAGGCGTCACTGCTGTTGATTCGGTTAACTTGCGAGTCAGTCGGTAAGCTCTCTCCCACTAGGCCAAGCAATTGAATCACTTGCTGAATAGCATCAAGTGTTGGGCCTGCCACATGGTCAGCGTAGATCTGATCGCCGCTCATCATCAGCATATCGGGTCTTTCAGCGACGGTTTGATCGGCAATCTTGTTATCTGCTGCGACTAGGCTGTCTTTGCTTGGATGATGTGGATTACGGCAAGAGCCATGAAGAATGTAATCAGCCGAGGTCGATATCTTAAACTCAACGCGAGATTTACCGTTGTAAACAAGGTGAGGGGCAAGCTCTTTTAATGAGCCTGACTCTGTGTGAACGTCATACTCTAGAGGTGTATTCGTCGGGAACTCGCCTTGTAAGCGGATGAGCGTTACCCACGCATGTGTACCGATTTGAATCGAATCATGATCTTCAAGCGATGAGGTATAAAACGGTTGGTCTGGCTCTACGTCAGAATTACGGGTATACAGTTCGGCTCTGCCTGTCAGAGGCGAGCTGGTGGCTAACCAAAGTACGACTTCAGTTGCAGTCGTTTTTCTTAAAATGGGTCCGGCGAGTAACAGGGGAAGAGATGATGTCGTAGAGGGTTTCAATACGGTACCTAAAATCGTTGGTGGCTAGTCGTCGTGGTGTTGTTTTGTTTCGAGCTTGTTCGTTTCAGGCTCTGTTATGTCGGGCGCGATCATTTCAGACTCAGGTGTTTCAGAACCATCTGCTTCAAGGAGTTCGATAACTTCCGAGCTAGAAAGTTCATGGCCCATTAGAAATATTGCCAATAGGGCATCGGCTTTGGTCTTAGTATCGGATGTGTCGTCTAACACTTGCTCTAGTTTTTCACGAATCATAGCAATTTCGTGTTCAACAAAACCACGGCCTTCTTCATCCCCTTGATTGTCTTCAGGGGCATTATCGAACTCAAGAAATAGCATGTCGCCGTCTAGGTTGGTATTCACCAAACGCTCAGGCAACCACGCTTCACCAATAACAATATCCGGATCGGAATCTTGGGGTAAGTGATCTATAATGTTTTGTAATTCGGAGACTTTCACAATGCTTTCATTTAACCGAGAATATTCCACATTGTAACGGCCAATGCCGCTCAAACCTAAATTTAGTTAGCCGTTATCGCTAATAAATGTCTATTCAGTAACACAAAATTTATTACAAAGAGTAATTACATAAGAATGAAGCTTAAATATTTACCGACTTTCACTCCGTCGGGCGCGGTTTTCCTAAGTAGCATTTTTCTAAGTGCTAATGCGTGGGCTGCGAAAGAGCAAGAGTGGGGCATCGCTGCAATGTTTCGTACGGCAAGTATTCCTTACGACACGTCAGGTGGCGACCAAACGGTTAGCTCTTTTGTTCCAATGCTATTTTTCAAGAACGACTATGTGTTCATTGATGGAACTGAGATGGGTGCTTACCTTTATCAACCCGATGACGAGAAATGGTCTCTTAATGCTATCTCTCGCATGCGCTTTATTGATATCCCTGCTTCTGAGCAGAATGAAATTGAAGGTGATACGGCTGACTTTGGTGCTCAACTGACTTACCAACTTGATGGGCCTTGGTCTGTCGAAACGGAGTTTATGAGTGACAGTGAATACAACTTCCACGGTAACTTACGAGCGAAAGCCAAGTATGAAACCGGAGACTGGGAGCTCACTCCGCGTGCGACACTGCGTTATAAAAGTGCGGATTTCAACAGCGAGTATTACTCAGCAGCGAGTGAAACCATCGGCGCAGGTGTGGACCTGAATGTCGGTGTAGAAGCCCGTTACCATGTGTTTTCGAACTTGTATTTATTGGGTTCAACCAGTGTGACTCGACTGGATGATAACGCCTATGACTCGTCGATTGTCGAAGACCGTTATCAAGGCGAACTTTACCTTGGTTTTGGCTTTTTCAACGATAAAACCAAAGCGCCAAAACCTAAGCTGAGCAATGCGCCGTATTTACGTGTCGCACACGGCTGGGCGACGCCATCGAATATTGGCGACATCATGAAGTTCAACAGAGAGAAAGACGAATACAACAACCAGTTGACCTCATTCTTCTATGGCCACCCGTTAACCGATGAGATCTTCGGTTTCCCATTGGACATCTACTTAACGCCAGGTATCGCGCATCACTGGAGTTCAGATGTTCAGTCAAGCAGCACCGAATACATTGTCGCAATTAAAGCGTATTACACTTTCGACTGGCCAACTCAATGGCGTGTTGGTGTGGCAGAAGGTATGTCTTACATCGATTCGCTGACTTACATCGAAGCGAAAGAGATGAAAGAGAAGGGTTATAACGGGAGCCACTTGCTTAATTATCTCGACTTTTCGTTCGACGTAAACGTAGGTGATTTAATGAGTAAGAATGACCTGAACAACTTATGGTTCGGCTATTCGTTGCATCACCGCTCTGCTATTTTTGAAAACGCCTCTCAGTTTGGTCGAATCAAAGGCGGCAGTAACTACAACACGGTTTATCTACAGTACGAGTTTTAAGCGCGTTTTTTAGCAGGCAGTTTATAACAGGCGTTTTTAGCGTTTAGTTTTTAACTGTGATTTTTGAAACATTCGGTTTGCGTTCGTCACGCTTCCATCGCTTTTACTAACGTGAGAGTGACTAATCAGCCTGATAGCAAAAGGTTTTCCCTTTGTTGTCAGGCTTTTTTGTTTGAGACTTGTGATATAATCGCGCGAGTTTAATAAGTACAAGAATAGGACACGCTTTGACTTCGTCTCCGGAAAAAGCAGATAACAACAAGAATGCAGCACAGCCAAGTTCTCCACAGAACGAAGCGAAATCAAATAAGCCTGCATCGAACCGACCTGCTAAACAATTAAATGCTGAACAAGCAAATGCCAAGAAAGCTGAACAGTCAGCGACAAAGACAAAATCATCTCAGAATAGCCCAGTATCTATTCGTAAAGCGCTCCACGAATGTATGATGCGTGATCGCTTCCGTTTGAGTAAGCGAATTACTGGCGCGAGTAAAATCAAGAACGAACAATCTAAGCACGCTGTCTTCGATGAGATTGCGTTAGATATTGCCAAGTCAATGATGACGGCAACTCAGCGTGCTGCGCAGAAACCAACCATCGAATACCCAGAGATTCTCCCAGTAAGCCAAAAGCGCGATGATATTGCGAAAGCCATTGCTGAAAACCAAGTAGTTATCGTGGCGGGTGAAACGGGGTCGGGTAAAACTACTCAGTTACCCAAGATCTGTTCTGAGCTTGGCCGAGGTCGTTTTGGCCTAATTGGTCATACTCAGCCTCGTCGCCTTGCGGCGCGTTCGGTTGCAAACCGTATTGCGGAAGAGATGGAAACGCAGTTGGGTGAATTCGTTGGTTACAAGGTTCGATTCAACGACCAAATTTCTGAAAACACCCAAATCAAATTGATGACCGACGGTATTCTACTGGCGGAAATTCAACACGACCGTTTCTTAAGCCAGTACGACACCATCATTATCGATGAAGCGCACGAACGTAGCCTGAATATCGACTTCATCATGGGTTACTTGAGAGAGCTTCTACCAAAGCGTCCTGACTTGAAAGTGATTATCACGTCGGCGACTATCGATCCTGAGCGTTTCTCGAAGCACTTTAACAACGCGCCGATCATTGAAGTGTCAGGCCGTACTTACCCAGTAGATACGCGTTACCGCCCACTAGGTGGTGATGACAGTGATTCAGACCGCGATCAAATCGAAGGTATCTTTGAAGCCGTTGATGAGCTGTGTGATGAAGGCCAAGGCGATATCTTGATCTTCATGAACGGTGAGCGTGAGATTCGTGATACCGCGGACTCTTTAAGTAAACGTAACTTGCGTGATACCGAAATTGTTCCGCTTTACGCACGCCTTTCTGCGGGTGAACAGAACCGTATCTTCCAGTCTCATACTGGTCGACGCATCGTTCTGGCGACCAACGTGGCAGAAACCTCGTTAACCGTTCCGGGTATTAAGTATGTCATCGACCCGGGTACGGCGCGTATCAGCCGTTACAGCTACCGCACTAAAGTACAGCGCCTACCGATTGAGCCAGTGTCTCAAGCGAGTGCTAACCAGCGTAAAGGTCGTTGTGGTCGTGTTGCTGAAGGTATCTGTATTCGCCTGTACTCTGAGGAAGATTTTGAATCACGCCCAGAGTTTACTGACCCTGAGATTCTTCGTACTAACCTAGCATCGGTTATCCTTCAGATGACAGCGTTAGGCCTAGGCGACATTCAAGCATTCCCATTTGTTGAAGCGCCCGATAAGCGCAATATTCAAGATGGTGTAAGGCTGCTTGAAGAGTTGGGTGCGATCGCGACCGTTGAACCGTCAGCGAACAAAAACAAGAACCATGGCGACGATAAGAAGAAGCTAACGGCAATTGGTCGTAAGCTCGCTAAGCTGCCGATTGATCCACGTTTAGCGCGTATGGTGATTGAAGCGCCAAGCAACCGCTGTTTGCACGAAGTAATGGTGATTGCCTCTGCATTGTCGATTCAAGACCCGCGTGAGCGTCCATCAGACAAGCAACAATCATCTGACGATAAGCACAAGCGCTTCTTCGATAAAGAGTCGGATTTCATCACGTTTGTGAACCTTTGGGATTACGTTAAGCAGCAACAAAAAGAGCTGTCGAGTAACCAGTTCCGCAAACAGTGTAAGCAAGATTACCTGAACTATTTACGTATCCGTGAATGGCAAGATGTGTACTTCCAAATTCACCAAGCAATGCGTGAATTGGACACCAAGCTGAATACAGAACCGGGCAGCTACGATGGCATTCACATGTCTCTGCTATCTGGTTTACTTTCGCACATCGGTATGAAAGACCAAGAGAAGAATGAATATCAAGGTGCTCGTAACGCACGCTTCCATATCTTCCCTGCGTCTGGCTTATTTAAGAAACAACCAAAGTGGATCATGTCTGCTGAGCTGGTGGAAACCTCAAAACTTTGGGGTCGTGTTATCGCGAAGATTCAGCCTGAATGGATTGAACCACTAGCGAAACACCTGATTAAGCGCAGCTACAGCGAACCACATTGGTCGAAGAAGCAAGCGGCAGTAATGGCACACGAAAAAGTGATGCTTTACGGAATTCCAATCATTCCGAAACGTTTGGTTAATTACGGTGCCATTGATGCTACTGTCAGCCGTGAGTTGTTTGTACGCAGCGCATTGGTAGAGGGAGAGTGGGAAACAAAACATGCCTTCTTCAAACAGAACCGCAAGCTACTGCAAGAAGTAGAAGAGCTAGAACATAAATCGCGTCGTCGTGACATCTTGATCGACGATGATGAACTGTTCGACTTTTATGACCAACGTGTTGGCGAAGAGGCGGTTTCAGGCCGTCACTTCGATACATGGTGGAAGAAGACCAGCCAGAAAACACCGGAACTGCTTAACTTTGAAAAGTCGATGCTGTTCCGAGGCGATGCTAGCCACGTTACTGATTTGGATTACCCGAACTTCTGGCATCAAAATGGTATCAAGCTGAAGCTGAGCTACCAATTTGAGCCGGGCGACGACAACGATGGTGTAACGGTACACATTCCGCTGCCTATCTTGAACCAAATAGACCAGAACGGTTTTGATTGGCAGATCCCAGGCCTACGTCAGGAACTGGTGATTAGCCTAATTAAGTCGTTACCAAAAACGCTACGCCGTAACTTTGTGCCTGCGCCAAACTACGCTGATGCGTTCTTGGCTCGTGTTACGCCGCTTGAAGCTCCACTATTGGATTCCCTTGAGAAAGAGCTGCGCCGTATGACCGGTGTGGAAGTGGTACGTGATGACTGGAAGTTAGACCAGATTCCAGAGCACTTAAAGGTAACATTCCGTGCTGTGGATCATCGCAAGCGCAAACTGAAAGAGCAGAAAGACCTGCATGAGTTGAAAGAGAGCCTGAAAGACAAGGTTCAAGAAACACTTTCTAAAGTGGCAGACGATGACATCGAGCAGCAAAACCTGCATACGTGGAGCTTTGGTGAGTTACCAAAAGTCTACCAGCAGAAACGTGGTGGCTATGATGTTAAAGCCTTCCCAGCACTGGTGGACACCAAAGACAGCGTAGAGATCAAATTGTTCGAAACAGAACAAGAGCAGATCACCGCAATGAAATCGGGTCAGCGTCGTTTAATTCTGTTGAACGTGCCATCGCCGATCAAATACTTGCACTCGAATTTACCGAACAAATCTAAGCTCGGTTTGTACTTCAACCCATACGGACAGGTGCTCGATCTTATCGATGACTGTATCGCTTGTGGTATTGATAAGCTGATTGAGCAGAAGGGCGGCATAGTTTGGGAGCCAGAGCAGTTTGAAGCTCTAAAAGAACACGTACGTGCAGAGTTGGATGACACAGTTGTTGAGATTGCTCAACAGGTTGAAACCATCTTAACCACGGCATTCGCCATCAGCAAGAAGCTGAAAGGGCGTGTGGATCTTTCAATGGCATTTGCGCTTTCAGACATTAAAGCTCAAATAGAAGGTTTGATTTTTAAGGGGTTTGCCACAGAATGCGGCTGGAAACGCTTGCCGGATATTCTACGCTATATGAAAGCGATAGAGCGCCGAATGGAAAAACTGCCGATTGACCCGAATAAAGATCGCCTTCATATGATCAAAGTGGACTCTGTAATGAATGATTACAAAGAGCTACTGAATAAAATTCCAAAAGGGATCGCGGTTCCAGAAAATGTAAAAGAGGTGCGTTGGATGATAGAAGAGCTTCGTGTAAGCTTCTTCGCACAGCAACTCGGTACACCTTACCCAGTATCAGATAAGCGTGTTAAAAACGCGATTGATGCTTGCTAAACGAATAAAGCTAGACGCAGTGGCAAGGTTTGGGTATAAATCTTGCTTATTGCATTACTAATTGAATAGTTATTACATACAGGGCGACTTGGTGGCAATTCATTACCACGCAAGGCCTGCCAACAGGACGAAAAAGGTCGAATATGAAAAAAACGTTATTGGCTCTAGCACTGCTAGGTGCATCTTCAACAGCGATGGCTGATTCTTGGTTGTACGGCGGCGCAATGGGCGGTCAAAATTCATTAGGTAATCAAGAAGAGACAGCGATGGGTATCCACGTGGGTACGGGCATCCTTCCATTTATTGGTGTTGAAGCGGGTTACTGGGATCTAGGTTCTTTCGACAGTGTTAAATACGGCAACCAAACACTGACTAAACTAGACGCAAGCACAACTTACCTAGCAATCAAACCAAGCATCGACTTTGGTCCTCTTCACGTATACGCGAAGGGTGGTCTTCACTCTTACGAGCTTAAAGCGAACGGCTTCAAGCAAGACGAAGTTGATATCATGTACGGTGTAGGCGCAGAATACTTCATCTTTGGCCCACTATCTGTAGGCGCTAGCTACCAAAACTTCAACATGAAAGATGACGACTCAGGCGTTTTCTCTCTAAACGCAACTATCCACCTACTGTAATTAGTCAGTAAGACGATCGTAAAAAGCGGTCGGATAATTGTTTGATGGGTTAATAAAACTCATAAAAAATGCCAGCTTGATAGCTGGCATTTTTGTATCTATTGACCGGGTAATCTTGACGGTATTTTCTGACCGTAGACCGTAGACCGTAGACCGTAGACCGTAGAAGGCTACTTTTTACTGTTTAGAATTTTCTGAATTCTTGGGTTAATCGCTTTGCCGTGTTGGCTTTCGTACTCTTCACGTTTTAAATCGTTTAGGTTCTTTACGGAGTTAGCAGCAAGGAGGAACTGCGGTAATTCAGTTTCTAGCATGCCTTTCTCATCTAAACGTTTTGCTTCCAAATAGTACTTCTTAAACAGGCCATCAAGCTTGTTTTCAGCGGTGCGTTTCAAGTCGTACAGCTTGTTTTGGATAAGCCACTTTTCAATGTTGTTAACAGCTGTGCGTGACAACACGCGAATGCGGCTATCAAGCAGCTCTTCTTCTGTTAATGAATCCTTTAGAATCCAAAGCTCACCCATTTGCGGCGGCCAACTGTTGCCAAGTTGAATACGTTCATGACAGTGCATTAGCACGCGGTTAAGGCCGTCTGAGTCAACAGAGTGGGCAAACTCAAGAAACTTTCCGCTTGGCTCACTACCGTATTGGTATTCCCACTGAGTTTCGTACACGCTCAAGAAAGAACCGAAAACATGGATACACCAATCGGTCAGCTCCAACTCTGCGGGATCTTGGTCAACAACAGGCACTTGTTGAGACGAACCCGTGCTAGCAGCATTGGGTGTCGCTACTTCAGTGCTCTGTGCTTCAATAACTTCAGGTACTACTGAGCCTGTAGAGTCAGGAACAACAGGTGAAGCGGGCTCAGAAGGTTGGCTTTTTGCCTTTTTGAATGAGCTGCTGCCTGAAGCGTTCAGATGGGCTAAGCTTTTGTCTATACCCATTTCCTTGAGCTTGTCCTGCATTTCCTGAATATTGAGAGGTCTTCTGCTGTTGTTGTCTTTCATTTTGCTTCTCGTTAACTAGCCAGTACTGCAGCTTGGATTCAATCCGAGATAGTGGCATTAATTCATTGGCTTTGGCTTTATACCAGAGGACAAATTTCTTCCATACTAAACTATGGTCACCGGTCAAACCGGAGAATTTAAACGCACGTTCTGCCCATGATGGTATCTCTTCTTCGTTGAGATCATGAGTAGATACGGTGTTGCTGTTCATTGAGCCTCGGCCTTGTGGGCGAGGGGCATGCTGCATGTGTTGCATCGGTGCCGGAGCAGGCTGAAACTTGGGTGCAGGTGCAGGTGCAGGTGCAGGTGCAGGTGCAGGTGCAGGTGCCGTAGAGTAGACAGGAATACTGTTGGTCGGTTGAACCTCAACGTGCGCCGTAGCTTGCTCTTGCTCAATGAGCATTTTGAAAACGTGAATCTCTTTTTGATCTCGATAATCTACTTTTACCTTATCGAGAAAACCTTGGTCGACTAAACACTTAAGGCAGTCGGCTAAACCAAACGTAGAGAGAGCACAAAGTTGACCTGCTGTTTGTAAGCACACATTGGTGTAGCCGAATTCGTCAGCACCGTCTGCAAGCATCAATAAAACAAGCTTTTCTGCTGGGCTAGAAGTATTCACTTGCCAAGCTAAATAAGAATATTTGGCGCTCAATATCGTGTTCTCAAAAAAGGTAAGTCGTTGTCACTATTGTAAGTCACCCCTTACCTAATTTATAGCAACTTAGTAGAAAACGGCATTAGTAAGCCAAATATTAACCATAAGGAGAGGTCTGCACCAAAAAGTGAACCTGAACTCACTCATTCTCGTGGTTTACGTACCCCTCCATTCGGCTCGAATAGCTGACTGTCCTAAACCATCATGCTCTATTTAGATGAAGACAGCGTAATGGGCTTGTATTGGTTTCGCCAAACTAAGGCGCTTCTTTCTGCGTTGGTTAGTGATGCCGCGTTGGTTAGTGATGCTGTATCGGTTATTGATCTTATGTTGGTTACTGATGCTATGCCAGTTAATGACGGCAGGCTGGTGAGTAACGCGATGTGATTATTGATGGTTTTCTCATCTATTCATAAAGTGAATTTAATTTTATGAAACACCTTGATATGATCAATATTTGCGCTATTATGACGATAAGTCAGAAATGACGAAGCGTCACAAAATGGTTAACTACATGAATTTACTATTCGTGTTAATATATTGGATAGGAGCGTTTTAAATACTGGCGAAGCTTAGATAACGGCTAAGCTCATATACGGACTGAGAAATTATGTTTGGCTTTGGTTGTAAAGGCGATAAACAAGGTATCTTTGGTTGCAAAGGCGTGTTGTCTAAAAAGCAGCAGTCTATAGCAGACCGAGAAGTAGAATTGATGTTGTTAGCAAAAGATCTGGTTCGAGAACAAGGGTTCGGAAACCTCACGATGGATAGGCTAACGGCAGCAAGTTCTTATTCTAAAGGTACGATATACAATCACTTTTGCAGCAAAGAAGACGTGGTTTTAGCCTTGTGTATTCACTCTTTAAAGACCGAGGCATTGATGTTTGCTCGTTCTGGAGAGTTTGAAGGCAACACACGTGAAAAGATCGTCGCACTGCACGTTGCTTACCGAATCTATGCTCGCATGGAACCGGTACTATCAACCTGTGCGATCATGGCGAAAAGCCCGTGGGTACTAGAGAAAGCGTCTAGTGCACGTGTAACCGAGATGAATGAACTGGAAGAGTTGGTGATTGAACAAGCCGATTCAATGGTAAACCGAGCAGTAGAAGCCGGTGACCTTAAGTTCTCTTCTGGTGTGGGTTCGGATGCCATCGTGTTTGCTAACTGGTCAATCGCATTTGGTTCAAATGCCTTGTCACAGAACGCATCAAACAGTCATTGTATTAAGCGGTTACAAGACCCGTATTCAGTATTACACAACGCGAACATGCTACTAGACGGCCTAAATTGGCAGCCCCTTTCTAGCGATTGGGATTACCGCAAAACCTGGCGCCGTGTAGAACAAGAACTGTTCAGTGAAGAAGTCGCTTACCTAGAGTCAGTAGGTCGATAATCTTCCATTAAGCCCACTCGTGTGGGTTTATTAATAACCATTAGTGACGATTCGTCATAAACTTAAGTTTGCCTAGTGTGGTTTTGGTTTTCTTGAGTGTATGACTAAGAATTGTGTCTTTTGTCAGCTTCGGCTGGCTTTTTAAGACACAACTATGACGAATCGTCACAAATGGAGACTGTGATGGAACATGACAGCCAGAAGCCCAATTTAGCCAATAGCTCTGATTTAATGAGTAACCCTGATTCAACTAGTCACCTCGATTTAACTAAAAAACCCGATTTAGAGAATCATTCATTCAACTCAGGTCAACAGGCTCATAATCTAGATAATAGTTGGCACTCAATACCGACTAAGCGTTCGTTTATCGTTCTGCTGGTGGTTTTTTCAATCATCATGCTCTCTGCTTTTGGGGCGAAGAACCTCTACTTTAGAGGGGACTACAACATCTTCTTCGAAGGCACCAACAAGCAGTTGATGGCGTTCGATGAGATTCAAACCACCTTTGCAAAAACCGACAACCTCGCGATTGTTATTGCGCCTGAAGATGGCAATGTCTTCACCCCAGAAACCCTTACCTTAATTCAAAACCTTACGGTCGATGCGTGGCAGATCCCGTACTCAAGCCGTGTCGATTCGCTTGCCAATTATCAGCATACCGAAGCCGTTGAAGATGACCTCTTAGTGGAAGACCTTCTTTACGAAGAATATGAGCACACACCAGAGCGAATCGCCAAAGTAAAACAGATCGCGCTCAACGAACCACTGCTCAAGAACGCATTGGTGTCGGCCTCTGGTGATGTGACGATTGTTAACGTTACCGTGCAATTGCCCGAAGTGGATAAAACTGCTGAAGTGCAAGAAGTGATCGCGGCCATCAACACCATGATTGGTAAGTACCAAGCCGATTATCCGAATGTCGAATTCCATAAAGCGGGCATCATTGCCATGAACAACGCGTTTATGATGTCGGCCCAAGAAGACAGCTCAACGCTCGTGCCGTTAATGCTGTTGGTGGTGTTGGTGTTCCTCACCTTTATGTTGCGCTCGTTCTTTAGTGTGGTGGCTACCTTAGTTGTGATTATCTCCTCGATTGTCGCGACCATGGGTTTGTCTGGCTGGGCAGGGATGTTCCTCAGCACCGCAACGGTTAACGTTCCAACCTTAGTGTTAACTCTTGCCGTTGCCGATTGTGTTCACGTGATTGTGACCATGAGACAAGCGATGCAGCGCGGGATGGAGAAAGCACAAGCCATTCAATACAGCATCAAGCTTAATGCGATGCCGATCTTAATTACTTCGGTGACCACCGCGATTGGTTTCTTGATGATGAACATGTCGGACTCTCCCGTATTACGAGACTTCGGTAACTTGTCGGCATTGGGCGTGATCATCGCGTGTTTCCTCTCTGTGACCATGCTTCCTGCGCTGTTAAAACTGTTGCCAGTTAAGAGCTTGCCAGCAAATCCATTGGCGGCAGATAAAGTGACCTTCATGGATAAGCTCGGCGATTTTGTCGTTGCTAACCGTAAAGCACTGCTGCCTATTTCTACTCTTGTGATTGTTGGCGCTGCCGCGTTAATTCCACTCAACAAAGTGAATGATGAATCGGTGAAGTATTTCGATACCTCAAGTGAGTTCAGACAAGCCGCCGATTTCATGGAAGAGACCGTAAGCGGCATGACCACCATCAGCATCGCAGTCAAAACCAACGAATCTCAAGCGATTGCTGATCCTGTGTTCTTACAAGCGATTGGTGACTTTACTGATTGGCTACGCGTACAACCAGAAACCGACCACGTGGCCACGCTTTCCGATGTTTACATGCGTTTGAATAAGAACATGCATGGCGATGACGACAGTTACTACCAACTGCCACTTAACCGTGAACTCGCCGCGCAATACTTACTGCTTTACGAAATGTCTCTGCCATACGGTTTGGACTTGAACAACCAAATCAACGTCGATAAATCATCGATCAAAATGGTGCTGACGGTGGACAACCTAGGCAGTGTGGAATTGGTTGAACTCGAAGAGCGCATCTACTCATGGTTTGCGGCTAATGCACCTCAGTATGAAGTGGTCGCATCGAGCCCATCACTGATGTTTGCTCACATTGGCGAAACCAACATGGCGAGCATGCTATCGACTCTGCCTATCACCTTAGTACTTATCTCTGGCCTGATGATCTTTGCATTGCGCTCGGTTCGCTTAGGTTTAATCAGCCTAGTGCCAAACATTGCCCCGGCAATTGTCGGCTTTGGTTTGTGGGCGCTTATCTCTGGTGAAATCAACCTAGGTTTGTCAGTCGTGGTCACGCTCACACTGGGTATCGTTGTCGATGATGCAGTGCACTTCTTAAGTAAATACCAACGCGCAAGAATGGAAGGGAAATCAGCAGAAGAAGCGGTGCGTTACGCGTTCCACACCGTTGGTCGCGCACTGTGGATTACCACTGTCGTGCTTGTGGCTGGTTTCTCTGTGCTGGCGATGTCGAGCTTCAGACTCAATTCCGACATGGGCTTACTCAGCGCGATTGTGATTTTTATAGCGCTGGTGGTCGACTTCATTTTGCTGCCTAGCTTGCTGATGATCTTCGACAAACAGACCCACTATGCAGATAAACCTCAGCACGAATCAAAGCTATCTAAAGCCGAGTTATCTAAAACAGAACTAACTAAAACAGGGCAAGCTAACCCAGCCGGCGAACTGTCGACTTCGACTAAATAAGGAATCGTCAGCCTGCTGCGGTGGGCTGACTCAAGGAGAAATTTATGAAAAGCGTTAAACAAACTCTCGTTACGACACTATTTGCTGTCAGTTCATTAAGCGTCGGCACCTTAACAATAGGCATATTCGCCGCTTTCCCTGCGTTAGCCGACCCTGCGAAAGGCCTAGAGATTGCCGAACAACGCAAAGCCGTCGATATGGGGTGGGGCGATTCAGTTGCGACCATGGAAATGCTACTTCGCAACAAACAAGGCGAAAGCAGCTCACGCCTAATGCGATTGAAGTCGTTAGAAGTGGATGACGATGGCGACAAAGGACTGACCATTTTTGATGAGCCTCGCGACGTAAAAGGCACGGCTTTCTTGAACCATTCACACATCTCTAAATCGGATGACCAATGGTTGTATCTGCCTGCATTGAAGCGTGTAAAACGCATCTCTTCGCGCAACAAATCGGGCCCGTTTATGGGCAGTGAATTTGCTTATGAAGACTTGAGCTCGTTCGAGTTAGGAAAGTACACCTTCAACTACATTGAAGACGCCAAAATTGAAGGTGTTGATACCTTTGTTTTAGAGCAGGTTCCGACCGACAAAAACTCTGGCTACACCATGCAGAAAGTATGGCTAGACCAACAATATTACCGCCCCGTTCAAGTGGAGTTTTACGACCGTAAAGGCGCATTGTTGAAAACCCTCTCGTTCCAAGACTACAAACAATACCTAAACCAATACTGGCGCGCGCACACCATGTCGATGCAAAACCATCAAACAGGCAAAAGCACCGTTTTAACCACGACAGATTTAGCGTTCCAAACCGGTCTTAAGGACAAAGATTTCCAGAAAAACACACTGAAACGTGCAAAGTAAGGCAAGAATATGAAAAGGATTGTGTTAACAGGAACGCAGTTATCTTTAACCTTGGCAGCGACCGTTGGACTCATGCAGGTGTCGTTGCCATGTGTGGCGGCTGGAATTAGCTCTGAGTTCGTAGAACAGATCACCCCACAGCTCGCAGGGCAGATTAACCTCGAACACAGGCAGTTCTTTAGTGACGGTTTGCAAGGGCAAGATAAAGGACAAAGCTCACTGGTGTTGCAACCAGAGTTTTACTGGGAGCAAGAGGAGGGCAACGGCAGCTTTACCTTCACGCCGTTTTACCGCCTAGACAGCGAAGACGATGAGCGAACCCATGGCGACGTTCGTGAAGCTCTGTATCTCAATTATTGGGACGATTACGAATTGCGAGCCGGTGTCGGCAAGGTGTTTTGGGGTGTAACCGAATCGGCGCACTTGGTGGATGTGGTAAACCAAACCGATGCCATTGAATCGGTCGATGGTGAATCTAAGTTGGGTCAGCCTATGGTGCACTTTACCTCAATCAAAGACTGGGGAACCATTGATGCCATGTTACTGCCGTATTTTCGTGAGCGTACCTTTGCAGGGGAAGACGGTCGATTAAGGTCGACTGTACCTGTATCGGACGATGCGCTTTACGAATCTTCGAGAGAAGAAAAGCACGTTGATGTAGCGCTGCGCTATAGCCAAATGTACGGCGATTGGGATGTCGGTTTAAGCTATTTAGGCGGCACAAATCGCGACCCTTATTATCGTGTAGAAGGCAATCAGCTAAAGCCGTATTACGCGCAAATGCAGCACTTCGGACTCGATGTGCAAGGCATTATTGGTGACTGGTTATGGAAGCTGGAAAGCATTTATCGCGACAGCTACGACAACCACACAGGCGTCGCGACAGGCTTTGAATACACATGGGTTGGGGCGCTTGAATCGTATTGGGACATCGGCTTTATCGCTGAATACTTGTATGACAGCCGAGGCAATAACGCCCAAACCATCGGCCAAAACGATGTGTTCCTTGGGGCGCGTGTCGCCTTGAATGATGAAGACGGCACCGAAGTACTTACAGGCATTACTCAAGACTTAGACAACAGCGATGTCTACAGCGCCAAGTTGGAAGCCTCAAGCCGCATCAATAACAACCTCAAGTGGCGATTAAACGCTTGGTTGTTTGAGAATGAAACCCCAGAAGACTTACTGTTCTTCGCTCGTAAGGATGATTTTGTCGAAGTGGCGTTGGAGTATTACTTCTAAAGGCTCGATGTTTTAGCTTCAATTTTTAAGTTTAAATTCAGATTTTCTACGAATAAACCAAAGAGCGGTGGTCTTAAACCTCGCTCCTTGGTTTCAATTCTCACTCTTCTACTGAGCGCTTCCTAACATCACGCCTCAAACAAGGTTCTGTGAATGTAATCAAACTGTCTCACTTGGTGACGTTTTTGTATCGGTTTCTCTTTGATTTCATCGATTTCAATGAAATTCTGTTTTCTAACGTTAAATTTGCCGTGTTTTTAGTCAATAACTTGCTCTTTTAGCGATTCAATTTGGCATTGGTAGCGTGTTTGATTACTATGTGTAGCTATCTAAAAAAACTAATCATCCGATACGGACACTACCAACTGGTAGATGAGGAAATGATGCAACATCTAGAAGAGATCATTGCTAATGCAACGACTGCTATTGATACAGCAGATTCGTTAGTCGCACTTGATGAAGTGCGAGTTCAGTATTTAGGTAAGAAGGGTGAACTAACTCTTCAACTACAAAGCCTAGGTAAACTTCCACCTGAAGAGCGTCGCACTGCTGGTCAAGAGATCAACAAAGCGAAAGGTGCTGTTCAACAAGCGATCGCAGCTCGCAAAGACGCACTACAACGTGCAGAGCTTGAAGCGAAACTAGCTGAAGAAACTATCGATGTGAGCCTACCAGGTCGTCGCATTGAGAACGGTGGTCTTCACCCAGTTACTCGCACAGTTGAGCGTATCGAACAGTTCTTTGGTGAGCTTGGCTTTAGCACTGAGTCTGGCCCTGAGATCGAAGATGCATTCCACAACTTTGATGCACTAAACATCGCAGACGATCACCCAGCTCGTACTGATCACGATACTTTCTTCTTCAACCCTGATCTAATGCTACGTACGCACACTTCTGGTGTTCAAATCCGTACGATGGAAAACGGCAAACCGCCATTCCGCTTCATTGCTCCGGGTCGTGTTTACCGTAACGACTACGATCAAACTCACACGCCAATGTTCCACCAAGTGGAAGGTATGTTAGTTGATGAGAACGTAAACTTCGCACAACTTAAAGGCATTCTTAACGATTTCCTTTGTAACTTCTTTGAAGAAGAAGTTGAAGTGCGTTTCCGTCCTTCATTCTTCCCGTTCACAGAGCCTTCAGCTGAAGTTGACGTGAAACGTAAAGATGGCAAATGGCTAGAAGTTCTAGGCTGTGGCATGGTTCACCCTAACGTACTTCGCTCTGTTGGCATCGACCCTGAGAAATACTCTGGTTTTGCATTCGGTATGGGTGTAGAGCGTCTAACGATGCTTCGTTACGGCGTAAATGACCTTCGTGCGTTCTTCGAGAACGACCTTCGTTTCCTTAAACAATTCAAGTAATCCGGGGCAGTCAAAACTATGAAATTCAGTGAATCTTGGCTACGCGAGTGGGTTAAACCTGCAATTAACAGCGAAGAGCTAGCTCACCAAATCACTATGGCTGGTTTGGAAGTTGACGATGTAGAACCTGTTGCTGGTGAATTCACCGGCGTTAAAGTAGGTAAAGTGGTTGAGTGCGGTCAGCACCCAGACGCAGACAAACTACAAGTAACTAAAATTGATATCGGCGAAGAAGAGCTTTTAGACATCGTATGTGGTGCATCTAACTGTCGTCTTGGCCTAACTGTAGCAGTAGCAACAGTTGGCGCAGTACTTCCTGGTGACTTCAAAATCAAGAAAGCAAAACTACGTGGCGTTCCATCGCACGGCATGCTTTGTTCTTTCTCTGAGCTAGGTATCGACGTAGAGTCTGACGGCATCCTTGAGCTGCCAGAAGGCACAACGCTAGGTATGGACGTACGTGAGCTTCTTGAGCTTAACGACGTAACTATCGACGTAGACCTAACAGCAAACCGCGCAGACTGCTTCAGCATCCGTGGCCTTGCTCGTGAAGTTGGCGTACTAAACCGCGCAGACGTTACAGAGCCAGCAGTTGAAGCTGTTGCAACAAGCATTGAAGACACAGTATCTGTTGAAATCAAAGCAACTGATGCTTGTCCACGTTACCTTGGCCGTGTGGTTAAGAACGTAAACGTGAAAGCGGAATCTCCAATCTGGATGCAAGAAAAACTGCGTCGTTGTGGTATCCGTTCAATCGACCCAGTTGTAGACATCACAAACTATGTGATGCTAGAGCAAGGCCAACCAATGCACGCATTTGATCTCGCTAAGATCGAAGGCGGTATCGTGGTTCGTCTAGCAGAGCAGGGCGAAAAGCTAACACTTCTAGATGGCAACGAAGCTGAACTAAACAGCAACACACTTGTTATCGCTGACCACAACAAAGCACTAGCAATCGCTGGTATCTTTGGCGGTCAAGATTCAGGTGTTACGACTGAAACAACAGACGTTCTTCTTGAAGCGGCATTCTTCGCACCGGATCACATCCGTGGTCGCGCACGTGCTTACGGCCTTCACACAGATTCTTCTCTACGTTTCGAACGTGGTGTTGATTCAACACTTCAAGCAGCAGCAATGGAGCGTGCAACAC
Organism: Vibrio sp. 10N.222.54.E6; assembly: GCF_041473955.1. Taxonomy (NCBI): domain Bacteria; kingdom Pseudomonadati; phylum Pseudomonadota; class Gammaproteobacteria; order Vibrionales; family Vibrionaceae; genus Vibrio; species Vibrio sp. 10N.222.54.E6. Next base: position 132,698 of record NZ_JBFRTD010000013.1, read on the forward strand.
AGCTTCTAGTTGAAATCTGTGGTGGTGAAGTTGCGCCAGTAAACGGCAGCGAATCTGAAGCTGATCTACCTAAAGCAAACGTAGTTGCTCTACGTCGCGCTAAGCTAGACAGCCTACTAGGTCACGAAATCCCATCTACAGACGTAGTGGAAATTCTTACTCGCCTAGGTTGTACTGTTTCTGTTGTAGAAGATACGGAGACGACGGAAGCGGGTTGGACGGCAACGTCTCCATCTTGGCGTTTTGATATCGCAATCGAGCAAGACCTAATTGAAGAAGTAGGTCGTATCTACGGTTACGATAACATTCCAAACCAAGCGCCTAAAGCGGCACTTAAAATGAATGACCACAAAGAAGCTAACCAACCGCTTAAGCGCGTTCGTGACCTTCTTGTAGACCGTGGCTACCACGAAGCAATCACATACAGCTTCGTAGAACCAGAGCAGCAAAAACTTGTTGTACCTGGTGTTGAGCCGCTAATCCTGCCATTCCCAATCTCTGCGGATATGTCAGCAATGCGTCTTGGCCTAATCCAAGGTCTACTAAACACAGTTGTTCATAACCAGAAGCGTCAACAGTCTCGCGTTCGTCTATTCGAATCAGGCCTACGTTTCATCCCTGAAGCAACAGCTGAAAACGGCATGCGCCAAGAAATGATGCTTGCGGGCGTTATCTCTGGTACTCGTGGCGAAGAGCACTGGGACATTGCAACTAACACTGTAGATTTCTTCGATCTTAAAGGTGACCTAGAAGCAGTTCTTGAGCTTTCTGCAAACGAAATCGCATACAGCTTCAAAGCAGCGAAGCACCCAGCACTTCACCCAGGTCAAACTGCGGCTATCGTAGTAGACGGCAAAGAAGTGGGTATCATTGGTACTGTTCACCCAGAACTAGAGCGTAAGTTTGGTCTTAACGGCCGTACTATCGTATTCGAAATCGAATGGGCAGCTATCAACACTCGCGTGCTTCCAGAAGCAGTAGCGGTATCTAAGTTCCCTGCAAACCGTCGTGATATCGCAGTTGTTGTTGACGAAGCAGTCGCTTCTGGCGACATCGTAGAAGCGTGTATCGCTGCTGGTGGCGAATTCCTAACAGGCGCTAAACTGTTCGACGTATACGTTGGTCAAGGCGTTGAAGAAGGTAAGAAGAGCCTAGCAATCGCACTTAGCCTACAGTCTGTAGAGCGCACACTTGAAGATGCAGACATCGCTGGTTCAGTAGATGCTATCGTAGCTTCAATCTCAGAGAAATTCGGCGCAGCACTTCGCGACTAATCTCTTCTGATAGATAGAAAAACCAAAGGCCTCGCATTGCGAGGCCTTTTTTTGTATTCAAATTTGCATAGACAATTTTATATAATCAAAATACCCATATCTACAATCCCGATAGTGTCATTGAATCTACTTTTTGATATAAATAACTTAAACTTCCATTTTTATTTTCACTAACTACTGACTGGTGGATAAGATATTCGTTCAAATCTGCTTTAACTTTATATAAACATTTATCAAACGCTTCACTAATACAAAACTGGCACTGTTGAATATGTTTTTCTCTACATTTTTCGGTTAAAAGCTTAATTTCAACTTTTAATATATTACAGAACTCAAACATTAGCCACTTACCTTTACATATATATAAAAGGTCTTCCCAAGAATTGGTTATTCCTTTTGATTGAGCAAACTTGTCTAATTGACGTATGTGCTCTTCCGTGAAATTATTTAGGTTTTGAGCTCTAATCTGCTGTAAGTTTTGCTTATACCCAAATTTAGATTCATACTCTTCACAACATGCATTCTTAAGTGCTTCTAAGGATATGTAGAATAAATCAAGTAGACAATCCTTAACTTTATTAAAAACCATATTCTCAAATTCAGGAGTGATATGTTTTTCGGATACTCTTGTCATATTTCTTATGATATGTCTAGTAGCTTCTTTAGTTACAAAGTGACTCTCCAAGGAATATGCTTTTAGTACTAGAAGGGCTTGATCATTTGGGATCTCACCTCGATAATAACGAGCATCTCGATCTACGATACCTAAAATATATTGTGATATATCGATCTCTGGGAATTGAGCTCTCGCACTATCTATACAGTCAATTACTCCTCTTGATCCATCTGAACCTTCAACAATATTTTCAGCAGCGTAGACTTCTGCGTTCGCGCCATTCCCATAAAATAATGACTCATAAACAGGGACATCATCTATCCCTTCTACGATAATGAGAGGAGTTTCGGAGATAATTGCTTCACTTAGCAATTCATCCATTTCTAAAATCGCCATCACCATTTTATGAGTCTCTGTTGGTCACTGTTGGTGTGACTTCGTCTAAATTAGTGAAGTGTTCATCAAGATCTAAATCAAGGATTCCGTCAGAACTTTCATCGGAAATTAGGCGTTGTATGTAGTCGGAATCTAATTCTGGTTGAAGTTTTACTAGTGAGTGAGGTGATTTCTTTCCAATAATAGAACTATGAGATGCGACAATGATTTGCGTGTGAGGGACTAATTCCCTTATTAGATCCATTAAAGTTCGTTGCCACTTAATATTCAAAGAGATCTCTGGTTCATCAATTATCAGGAAGTTTTTGTCATTTCCTGCCACTACAATCAATGATAAGAATGTAAATATATGACGCTCGCCGCTAGATAAATACTCTAAAGAGTGTTTTTTATTATCGCCATTTAACTTTATATAAGCTTCGTCAGTCGTTATAACTAATTTTTTTCCATCAACTAGGTATTTGTTAAATGTATCCACTAGGGCTGTTATAGATATAAGTAACTGTTTTTCAAATTCTAGTTCATTGATCATGTTAACAATTAGTTGACTTAAAAGTTCATTATCTCTGAGTTTCAAAGCGTCACGTTTTGTTACTACTTCATGTAAGATAGTAACTACATGACTTTTAAAGTTATTATCAATACCATCATTTAGTGCTTCAATTAAGCGCTCTTTATTGTCTAGAACTAACTCTTCAAAGTTATCTGGTATTTTAGAGGTGTCATAACTATTATGCTCTGTAGGAGTAATTACTAATGAAAGGGTTTCGAACAATGCATTTTGAATTCTATCCGTCGCAACTGATTTAGCAAAGCGATATCTGTCTATTAGTAAAGACTCTATGTTTTCCATTTTTACGCTTTGCAAAAAAATGTGTGGCTTGTCTAGAGATAGTTCATTCCTACTACTTCGATATTTTCTGACATTTAAATTCCTTACATAATTAGAAAAAGTTTCAGAAAACTCTCTTACATCAATGGTATTTCGCAGAGGCCTGTATTTGGGGTGGGATAAGAATCTAAGAATATCCTGATACTCTATCTTTATAGATTGTTTAGTAACACCACGTTCAACACCTAAAGATAGAGATGAGCTCTCACCTAAGCAAGATTGGTCTAGTTCGGAAAAATCATAGTCATCAATTGTAATCTGCCCTTCATCATCTATTTTAGATATGTTATTGATGTGTATAACTTCTTCAGTGTTTTCGTTATTTACAACTTTTAGAATAACGGCTCTAACTCTCTCAGACGCAAGAGTCGGACGTTTTCGGTCAAGAACAGCGTGTAATACTTTGAGAAATGTGGTTTTGCCACACCCATTATCACCGTAAATTATAGATACCTGATCTGACGCAAACTGCAACTTCGCTTTTCGACTTTTGGCCTGAAATCCAAATATTTCAATGGAACGTATCTGCAACATTATTTGTAAACCTTTAAGGAACATGTACTTATAACTATTTTATATTCATTTTAACGCATACTCAACTTTTACTCGAAGTTTATTAGCTAACGCTCTAATACACTCCGGATGTGTTTGACAGCCAAAAAGCAATAATCAAGAAAGGATTCTGACCTGTCGATTGAGCGTAATTAGTAAGTCTTAACTCAATAATTTCTAACCTTATATTGACTTGTCTACAACTTCACATTTTATAGTGACTATATTGATTGAGAGCGGGGCTTTCTGTATTCCCTCCAAAGTAAGTAGAGAGACACTATGAAACGTTTAATCCTAAACATCGCACTTTTGGTATTCATGGCGCTTGGTAGCATGAATGCCATGGCCCATGATTCAACGGTTAAGTACGGTATTGCGATATCTCACGATGGTGAGCAAATAGCGTATGGCAAAAGCGGGAGTGGGGATACAGCACTTATCTTCATTCACGGTTGGAGCTTAGACAGCAGGCTGTGGCAAAACCAAGTGAGTGAGTTTTCAAAGCAGTACCAAGTCATCACCATGGACTTAGCAGGGCACGGTAACTCATCGTTCAACCGCGAAGAGTACACCATGGTTGCATTCGCTCAAGACATCAAAGCGGTAATTAAGAAAGAGCAACTCGAGTCCGTCATCTTAGTCGGTCATTCGATGGCGGGTGGTGTGATTGCAGAAGCCGCTAAACTGATGCCGAAAAGAGTGAATGGTGTCGACACATCGCAAAACGTCGCACTAGCCGTTTCACAAAGCGACTTAGATGCAATGACCAAACCTTTTGAAGCAGACTTTCAAGCGGGCATTACTACGTTCGTGAAAGACTCGTTACCAAAAGACGTAGACGCAGATTTACTTTACTGGGTAACGCAAGACATGGCCTCAGCACAGCCAGCTATCGCGATAAACCAGTTCCGCCATTATCTAGGCCAATACGTGACTGGCGAAGCCCACCGCGTGTATGAGAACGTGAGCGTGCCAGTGATATTGGTCAATGCTCGTCTATGGCCAACCGATTCAGAAGCGAACAAGAAACACATCAAGGATTACAGCATTTACTACATTGAAGGTTCAGGCCACTTCCCAATGCTAGAGCAACCTGAGCAGTTCAACACAACGTTGATGAAAGCGGTTAAGTCAGTGAAGTAGGGCGCCGTAGTTGTTAAATGATAGATGTAATCGTTGATAGATAAAACTAAGGCCTCGCGTTTGCGAGGCCTTTTTGGTAGTTGGAGGTTTTGCTAGATACATTCATTTCAATTTGCGAGTAATGATCGCATCGTTCATTCGTTTATGGTCCTTAAACGGCGGCCTCATAGTTATATAAATGCTCTATCAACTACTCCTAGATACGTAATTAGCACCACTGTGATTAGTAAGGGCTGACCGAATCTAGTGGTGCTTTCTACTGATAATAATTTTAACTATGTGTTTAGGACGTCCTGCTATGGCTAAGAAAATCATATTCATTCATGGTCGCGCTCAAAAGCCCGATAAAGCTCCCCTTCAAGCACTCTGGTACGAGGCTATAGAACATGGCTTGCAGCGAGATTGTGGAGACTCAAGTTCATTACAAGCTTTTAAAGATGTCGATAAACGGTTTGTCTATTACGGTGAACTATCAAACACATTGTTAAAAGAACCAACGGAAGATCCTGCAAGTCGACAGCAAGCTCTGTCTGAACTCAAAAAGTACAAGACAAGCCAGTTCAATAAAACAACGTATAACCAGGTATCTAAAATTGGTTTTCTGAAAGAGGCGCTAGCAGATACTTTTTCATCGCTATTTGGAAAGCTAGGTGTGGCTGAGACACTGATAACGAAGGTCGCGCCGGATATGGCGCACTATTGGTATGAAGATACCTATTTTGGCAGCGATGTCAGGCATAGGCTAATGGTTGAACTGCAGGAAGCGCTTGATAATCAGGATGATGTGATGATTGTGTCGCACAGCCTAGGGTCGATGATCAGCTATGACGTGTTGTGGAAGCTGTCTCATTACGGCGAGTATAGACACGACTATGGTGCGGACAAGAAGGTCAACTTATTGCTTACGCTCGGGTCACCGTTAGGCGATGAAAACGTAAAAGATAGGCTAAAAGGGAGCCGCTTGAAAGATGAGAAGAAGTACCCTTTAAACATTCAGCAATGGATAAACATAGCGGCAGAAGATGATTTTATCTCTCATGACAGCAAAATTAGAAATGACTTTAAAGATATGCTCAAACTGGGTCTGATACCCGGCGGAATGAAAGACATCCACCCAATCTATAATCTCAATATTCGCAACGGAAAAGGCAATCCGCATGCTTCCATCGGTTATCTCATCAACCCTAAACTCATCACAGTACTGGATGAATGGCTCTCTAGTTGATTTGGTTTACCATCGTCAATTGTTAGCTGCTTGTTCGTTGGAACGCAGATAAAACAAGGCCTCGCGATTGCGAGGCCTTTTTGTGTTCCGACTAAAACTAAATATTAATCGAGGTTAACGAAAGCTTGGGATAATCGCTGGAATCCCCGGAAGAAGGCCAACCAATGCCATTACACCACTTAGCACAATAAACATAATGCCAGGCAACACCCAACGGCTCATTTTACTCAGTTCACTACTGCGTTCTTTACAACCGACTAAGCCTAAGTTATCCAACAGCATGGTGAGGGCCCAACCAAATGCTGGGTTAACGAGCGCTGAAGAAAATACAACAATCGCTGCCGATTGGGTGGTTTTTCCTTCACGCGTCATTTCCATGCCAGCTTCTAGCAATGGAACAAATACCCCAACAATGAGAGCGACACAAAGTACAGGTTGCCAGATAGCTAGATCCATCGGGTAACCCCAAACCGCGGCGATGATACAGAACAGAGCTGTGAGCAATGCGCCGGCAGGAATAGGGCGTTTAGCAATCGCCGCTGGTACGATGTAAGTACCCCATGAAGACGTAAAGTTAGTACCGCCGAGCAGAGAGCCGAACGTTTGACGAATTGAAGCAGTGGTCATCGTGTCATCAATATTCATGTGTACTTTTTCGGTACGCTCTGGATAGCTGATCTTTTGAAATACTTGATGGCCTAAGAAATCTGGCGACCACATCGCCACGGCTAGAATTGCAAACGGCAATACCACCATGAAGTGTTCAATCGTCGGTAGGCCAAGCATCCAGCCTGTATCTTCTCCCCACCAATACATAGGGTTCATGTTAGGTAAGCCTGGCTCAGTGTGGAAAGCGAATGGGGCACCCATGGCAAATGCAATCGTACCACCCAGTAAACAACTAAGAGGTACGGCTAACCAACGTTTGCGGAAGTGTTCCAATAACGCGTACAAGATAATGGTGCAAAAGATGACGACAAACGCGATGTGGCTCATGCCAATTCCTTCAGCCCAAGCGAACAGCTTTTTCACTTGAGAAGCGGTTCCAACAAAGCCAAGGTAGAGCAATAATCCGCCACATACGCCTTTACTGGTGAGGTTGGCCAACATACTGCCACCTTTACTGATGGCTAAGATTAGGCCAAAAGCGCCAATCAGCAATCCAAACGCCATAGGGTGTCCGCCTGCTGCAACCACAATCGGAATTAAAGGAATGAGTGGGCCGTGTGTACCTGCGAGGTTCGCGGTCGGCAACAGGAAGCCAGAGAAAATAATAATGAAAACAGAGGCGATGAGGAGTTCATAACGAACGTTTTCTAGAATGAAGTCTTCATTTAATCCGAGAGCCCCAGCAAAGGTGGCTGCAATAGCGCCCACCATAACCACTTTACCAATGGTCGCCGCCATCGCTGGGATGGTGTCTTCTATCTCAAATCGATAATCTTTAAACGGCAAATTTGGACGCCAGCGCTTAGGCGACATGATTTGCAATTCGTGTTCTAGATATTGTTCGCGGGAATCAAATTCCGATCTTGGTTTATGTTGTTGTTCATAGGTGAGTTCATCCTCATGGACTTGAGGCTTCTCTGTTTGTATATGTGCGGACTCTAAAGTAGTGCTCATTTTGATTCCTTTCGTTCACACTCTGAGGTGTGTTATTCCAACAAACGTTGTTGACTCACGGCATGAAGTGAAAACAATGCGTCAACTTATCATTAAAAATTCATTAACATTTAGTTGTTAGTACCTTATACCAAACCAAAAAAAACAAATAGACTCAGTCGGTTAGACATTAGTCGTAGAGTCGGACGACTAGTATTAGACCCTGTAGATAGCATGTGTCTGTTTATTGGTAGGCGATGAATTTATGGGTAATAAACGACTATCTAACAAGAAATGCTTGGCGTTAAAGCATCAGATAACATCCATCGATGAGTGCTTTCTGGGGTAACGTTTTTGGTTAAAAACTATTGATAATAATTCTCATTACGTTACCTTGTGGGCTCAAACACACTCATTGTTGCGGAGATCAACATGGAACACTCGGATATTACTCAACTGCTTATTCCAAAGAGCGATTGGGCATCGCCTGATCTCTTTCTCTATGAAGGGGAAGACAAACTTCATCTGAGCTTAGAAGGCGCAATTCAATACAGTGGATTGAACAGCATTGGTGGCGTGGTTCTGGGCTTTAGGATGATCCAACATGCGGTGCAACTCGCGGCGGGTGAGCAGTCTTTGCAACGTGATGGCATCAGTGTTTATACCGCGTTCCCTGGACGTGGTGCTCAAGATGCTTTTGAGTACACATGCCGCGCACTGCGTGATAGGCGCTATTGCTGTGATACCACATTGCATCACCCAGCAGCGCAAACCGGACAACGTGGTCAGTTCTTGTTTACGCTTCGCTTGAATGAACAGTCTATGGTGATGACGCCAGCAGACGGGCTTCCAAGAAAAAGCTATTTTGAGGCCGACAGACACGCACAAGAAGGTCGAGAGGCAGCATTGAGATGGCGCGATGAGAAGATCAACTTCGCCAATACGCTCTTGAGCTTGTCGCCAGAAGAGTGCTTACGCGTGTTGTAATTCTTTGTTCTCACTTACAGAGTGAGCTCAAAAACACAATGAACAACAAGAGGTCGCTCGCTTTCAAGTGGGCGACTTTTTTGTATCAAGCGCTAACGGAAAGCAGATTCCTAGTCGCGCTTAGGCTTGCTGGAATGACTCACTTTTAGTTTAGTGCGGTAGTCTAAAGTCTATGAGTTTCAGCAATCAACTTAAGCTGCCCGATCTCAATCCGCGACACATTTAGGCACGCAGGTGGTGCAGTTTTCAAAGCATTACACAGCTTACACTGACACGAAGTGATATAATTTTTGCCCAAAGCTTTGAAGAGCTAATGAATTAAAGGATGAGTACGATGGAAAAAACGATCTCGTTGGTACTTGGCAGTGGTGGCGCAAGAGGCTTGGTTCACGTTGGAATCATCCGTTGGTTAATTGAGCATGGCTACCAGATAAAATCCATCTCTGGTTGTTCAATTGGCGCACTTATCGGTGGTGTCTATGCGGCGGGTAAGTTGGATGAATTTGAAGAGTGGGTCACCAGTATCGACCAATCGGATATGGCGATGATGTTGGATTTTTCATGGCAGTCGAGTGGTATCTTCAAAGGGGACAAGATCATCGACACACTGCGTGGATTGATCGGTGAGATTTCAATTGAAGAACTGCCTATCCCTTATACCGCAGTTGCCGCTAACGTCGCCGATGAAAAAGAGGTTTGGCTGCAATCAGGCTCTCTGTTTGATGCCATTCGCGCTTCTATCTCTTTGCCATTGTTCTTCACGCCTCATGTGATTAATGGCGAAGCGCTGATTGATGGCGGGGTACTCAACCCTGTGCCGATTGCGCCTACCTTTGGTGATAAGACAGACTTTACTCTGGCTGTGAACTTAGGCGGCGAACCTGAAATTGTTCAACAGGAAGTGACACCGGTTTCCCTACCAACAAAAGAGAGTAACCTGCATGAGAAGGTTGTTCATTTTATCGATAATCTCGGTAGCAGTGTAAAAAGCAAAATGAGCTTCAATTTTGCAGCCTACGACATTGCCAACCAAGCGTTTGATGCGATGCAATCGACCATTGCTCGTCAAAAACTGGCCGCTTATCCCGCCGATATTACGCTTGAGATCCCACGTAATGCCTGTGGCACCTTAGAGTTTGATCGCTCACAAGAGATGATAGACAGAGGCTACCATTTGGCACAGGCTAAACTGGGCAATCGACTTTAATGTATTTGCTGCTGAATGAGAGTATTTATGGAAACTGAACTAAAAGAGCTTGAACTTCAAGAGCTTATGGCAACAAAAGATGTCATCGTGCTCACCAGCTCAGAAGCAACTGCCGTATCTTGGTTGATAGAGTGTTATCAAGAGAACGCCGATATCCAGATTATCGAGAACGCACATCAGCTAGATACTGAAGCGGTTTTGGCGCAATGCCGAAGCAGCCTGAGTGAAAATAAAAAGGTCATACTTACCGCGCAGTTTCGTAGCCAGCTCCCTATCATCAACATCGCTTCACTGTGTAATGAGAAGCGCAAGTCATTGATCAATATTGAGTTGTTAGGCTGGGACGAAGAAACTCGTCTTCCTCAGTCTTATAGCAGTTTCTAGGTTATAAGAATTTCTAGCTTATAACGGTTTCTAGTTAACCGCATTCGCTATATAGCAGCAGTTTTAGGTAGCAGACAATGTAAGCGCATTACTTCAAATGTCTGCCGCCATCAAGGTGCAAAGTTCTTCCTGTCATGTAGTGACTGGCCAACACAAACTTGATGCCATCTATTATTTCCTCAAAGCCCGCTTCTGTGGGAATCAGAGCTTTCTGCAGCGCTTTGGTCTTGTATGCCTCATCGTCATGCTCATTAAACTTAATCATGGCTGGAGAGAGGGTATTTACTTTGACCTTGGGAGCCAGCATCGCTGAAAACGATAGCGTTAGGTTGTTGAGCGCCGCTTTACTGGCCGCGTAAGCAATGTGCTTTTTACTGCCTTTTTCTGCAACGTAGTCACTGATGTGGATGATGTCTGAAGTTTGATCGCCAGATATCAGTTGGTCTTTGAGTGTTAAATTGAACAGATAAGGCACGGTAGCGTGAATCGTCATCATCTGGTGCATGATGTGTGATGCATTTTCACTGGGATCTTTCTTGCTCTCAGGTTTCCAGTCCGAAGCGTTGTGTATGACGGCTCTGAGTGTCTTATATTCTTGACCAACATAATCAAGAAAGCCCTCTAAGCTGCTTTGTTGATAAAAGTCTACTTGCTGCAAGTCGGCTCCATTGTCGCGCAACCGTTGCAGTTGAGGATAGTCGCTGCGGTAAGTGCCAACCACTTTGTATCCATCCGCTATAAGTTGCTGCGCCAATGCGAATCCGAGTCGCTTTCCCACGCCGGTTATCAATATCGTTTCACTCATCGTAAAAACTCAGCTCTGGTTTGAGGGTTAGTTTTGAAAATACCACCGAGAGCGGTTGTTGAGGTTTCAGAGTTTGCATCCATGACGCCCCTGGATTTAACGCAATAGTGCGTGGCTTTAATCGTCACGGCCACGTTTTCTGTCTCTACTAGAGTCTGTATCGCGACTAGGATTTGCTGAGTAAGGCGTTCTTGTACCTGAGGACGCTGAGCAAAGAATCGAACGATACGGTTTATTTTAGACAGCCCAAGAATCTTGTTTTCAGGTATATAAGCCACTTCCGCTAAACCATCGATGGTAATGAAGTGGTGTTCGCACGTCGACGTTAAATCGATATCCGATACCTTGACCATTTCATCAACCGACATTTTGTTTTCTATAACACTGATTTTCGGGAAGTTATCGTAATCGAGCCCTGAAAATATCTCATGGACGTACATCTTTGCAATGCGATGAGGTGTTTCAGCAAGGCTGTCATCGGTTAAATCCAGTCCAAGCGTACTGACCACTTCCGTCAACAGTCCTTTGATGCGGTTGTACTTCTGGTTGGGGTTCATTTCGCTCTCTGTCATTGGAGTTTCAAGTCCTCTTGCGAGCAAAGCTTCTCTTACTTTTTCGGCTTCTGTATTCAGCATGACGCACTCCTTATTAATTAGTTTTCGAGTTCTGCTTCATAGCTCAGGGTGAGCGAAACGGAATCAGCGAAGCGAAGAGCATGAGGCTTGTCAATTCTCACTTGAGCGTATTTTACCCAAGGATGGTCGATACAGATGCCGAGTACGTCGCTGGTCAATTTTTCTAAAAGCAGAAACCTTCCGGATTCGACATGTTGAATGATCTTCTTGCAGATGTTTTTGTAGTTAAGCGCGTTGTCCACATCATCAGAGAGACAAAGGTTGTTAGCGGGGTAGTGGATTTCTGCGTTGATAACAATGTCTTGCTGCTTAGACTTTTCTTCCTCGTTGAAGCCGATGAAGGTTCTTAGTCTCAGGTTTGTAATGGTGATAATGGCGTTGTGATTCATAACAGTGTCCAATCCTTAGAAAGTGAAGTCAGTTACGTGCTTGTTTTAAGAAAAGATCAGTAAAGCTCAGGCGATTAAGAGTTCAGTCGTTCATTTTGCAGCCGTTCTTTTTTCAGTCATGGAAAGGCTAAGTGAAACTGAGCTCGAAAGGGATGGGTTCGGTTTTCTGGCTCAATTGATCAAAGCTTTCCCAGAGCTGCTGGAATGAGATGTCTAGAGTGGGGTGGCGTTCTTGCGCGGCAACATCGACTAACGGTCTGAGTACAAATGCGTATTCGGTGATTTCGCCTCTGGGTAGCTCTACGCCATCGATCATGCCTACTTGATTACCATAAAGAAGGATGTCGATATCCATCGTGCGTGAAGCATAGGCTTTGGTTTGACGCTTGCGATCATTCTCTGCTTCGATTTGATGTAGAACCTGAATCAGTTCGGCGACAGGAAGGTTACATTCAAACCCAACGACAAGGTTTAGGAAGTTGTCCCCCTCGAAACCGACAGGCTCGCAATCGTAGAAATTAGATATGTGCAGCGGTGCAAAGCGGTCATTCAATGCTTTGAGAGATTCTGTGACGTGGTGTTCGCGGTTAATGTTGCTTCCGATGCTGACATAGACGTTGGCCATAGTATTTCCTTCCTTTTAAGGAGCCTATACGTCCAACTCGCGAGGAAGATCAGCTATGTATCCTCTTAGAGGTTGGAGGACAAAAGAAAATACGGTTCTGCCGCAAATCGCGTCTGATAGTGATAGAATCCCCGCATCAGAATTATCGAGAATCTAGGTATTTATAGACAATGTTTATCCATCACGTTAACGGCATCGACTGGCTGGTGATTACAGCTTTTGAAGAACTGAAAACTATGTTTATCGAAGATGCAGGTCCAATCCCATCTTACTTCTCGACCGCCAGCGAATTGAGCCTGATTGATCAAGCCAAGCGCAGCTATGGATTTTTACCTAAACTCCGCGGTGTGATCACCGATACCGGCACGTATCAAAGTGAAAATCTTGACGAAGATTTGAACCCACAGCTTGCGTGTATCGTTGAAGGGCGAGGTCGAGTGTTTATCTATCACGGCGACTATGTGGCTTTTGTCGATGACGAACAAACCTTCATTACCCGAATGGACTGAATATTATTCAGTGGGTTTGGAGCGGTTGATTGGTTAATCGAATAATTGGTTGCGAATAAGCTGCTCTGTAGATAAAACTAAGGCCTCGCGTGTGCGAGGCCTTTTTTATGTGTTGTTTAGCGAGCGAAATAACTTGGCCAGAAGCTCGTGATAATATACTGCCAACCCCCGTTCAAACCTCCCCCTTAATTGATATTTTCCGCCTTTTTTGAAACACAGAAAAGGCGGAGGGTAACAACATCTAACTTTCTATTTTTGTTTGTTATGTCCCTATGCAAACTCTTTATTATTCAGTGAGTTAATTTGTCCGTATTCTCTGGTAACTATTTGAAATACTAGGGGGTACAGAAATGAAAAATGGGTTAGTCTGCGCATTAGCCGTGATGATAATCGTGGGGTGCAAAGAATCGAATGAGCCAAAGGCGACTGCAGTGGAACAACCGAGTGTCATATCTCACATAGATAAAACACCTGAACTAGTCGCAGAATTAAAGGCACAACCGACAATCGATGGTCAGTTTAGGCTGCTATATGAGCGCTTTGAACCCATGCTTGACCGCAGTGACTTTCTTACTGGTACTGATGAAAACAATGATGGTATCCGCGATGACATTGAGGCGTTTATTGATGCGTTAGAAGTGACCGAGCCAGTCCGAAAAGCCTTAAAACAAGAGGCTCGGCAGGCACAAGAAAGTCTTTATCACGACTGGAGTGAAAAGAATAACGCCAATATAAAAAAGGCACTAGCGATTAGCCATAAATATAACAAAATTCTCGCTTGTAAGAAATTTGTTGGTATTGATGTTGATGACAATATAAATACAGGAAGAACCGTTGATGTACTCACTTACAATACAAAAGCCCGCACTATGACTTACTTGGCTTATAACCACCTATTAGATGGTTCCGTAAGTACCTCTCTAAAAGTAGAGGCTAAGTACTGTGAATAAGTTAGTCACCCCGTTCAAATCTCCCCCTTAATTGATATTTTTCCCCTCTTTTGAAACACAGAAAAGATTGAGGGTAACAACATCTAATTTCCTATTTTTGTTTGTTATGCCCCTATGCAAACTCTTTATTATTCAGTGAGTTAATTTGTCCGTATTCTCTGGTGTCTATTTGAAATACTAGGGAAACAAAAATGAAAAATGGGTTAGTCTGCACATTAGCCGTGATGTTAATTGCGGGGTGCAAAGAATCGAATGAGCCAAACGTAACTGTAGTGGAACAACCGAGTGTCATCTCTCACATAGAGAAAACACCGGAACTAATTGCAGAATTAAAGGCACAGCCGACCATTGATGATCAACTTAGGCTTCTATATGAGCGTTTTGAATCCATGCTTGACCGCAGCGACTCTCTCACTGGTACTGATGCAAACAATGATGGTATCCGCGACGACATTGAGGCGTTTATCGATGCGCTAGAAGTGACCGAGCCAGTCCGAAAAGCCTTAAAACAAAACGCCCGTTACACACAAGAAAATCTCTATCACGATTTTTCACAGAAGACCCATGCTAACATCAAAAAATCCCTCGAAATTTCATACAAGTACGACGAAGTCCTCGCCTGTGAAGAGTTTGTAGGAATTGATATTGATGACGGCATAAACACCTCCAACACAATCACATCTCTCACCTACAACACCAAAGCTCGTACTATGGCGTACTTAGCTTATAATCATTTACAAGATGGATCTGTAAGTACTTCTCTGAAAGCAGAGGAAAAGTATTGTGAATAAGCTAGTCACCCGTTCAAACCTCCCCCTAATTGATATTTTTACCCTCTTTTGAAACACAGAAAAGGCGGAGGGTAAGAGCATCTAACTTCCTATTTTTGTGTGTTATGCCCCTATGCAAACTCTTTATTATTCAGGGAGTTAATTTGCCCGTATTCTCTGGTATCTATTTGAAATACTAGGGGATACAGAAATGAAAAATGGGTTAGTCTACACGTTAGCCATGATGTTAATTGTGGGGTGCAAAGAATCGAATGAGCCAAACGCAACTGCAGTGGAACAACCGAGTGTCATCTCTCACATAGAGAAAACACCTGAGCTAGTCGCAGAATTAAAGGCACAACCGACAATCGATGATCAGTTTAGGCTGCTATATGAGCGCTTTGAACCCATGCTTGACCGCAGTGACTTTCTTACTGGTACGGATGCAAACAAAGATGGTATCCGCGATGACATTGAGGCGTTTATTGATGCGCTAGAAGTGACCGAGCCAATCCGAAAAGCCTTAAAACAAAACGCTCGCTACTCACAAGAAAACCTGTACCACGACTTCTCGAAAAAGACTAAAGCCAATATCGACAAGGCAATGGCGATGGGTAATAAATATAACAAAGTTATCGCCTGTAAGAAGTTTGTTGGCATTCCAGTCAGAGATAGAACAAATACAGGAAAAACCATTAGAGCTCTCACCTACAACACCAAAGCACGCACCATGGCCTACCTTACTTATAGCCATTTACAAGACGGCGCGATAAGTGCCTCCCTGAAAGCAGAGGCAAAATATTGTGAATAAACAAGCAATAATACTCATGGCTAGTGCCTTACTTTCCGTTAACGCCAATGCAAATTCCTGTAAAATTGAAGGCTATACCATAGGTTTCTTTAACGGGGTCGCAACAACGATAGACGAAGCCAACGACGGTCGAGATGAATTAGAATCCACTATAGATATCAACCAATACAACGGTGAGTCTGTCGAATACCAGCTTTTCTACAACGATTCTTATATTGACGGAAGTGGGCTTAACGTACTGGCTGATTTTGCTGAAACCTTTGACCAAAGAACTTACGAGTTAGAGCAGAAACAATTCGACCGGTGGGAGGCGTTTTGGGACATTGTGAGCGGTAGGCAAAACAGCTCTATCATCCAAAAAATCAGCGCCACTTTTGCTTGGTTTGCTGGGTTTGTTCTTGACTTCACAAACCAAACCATCAATGCAACCATCACGACATATTTAAAAGAACTAGCATCACTTATTGATGCCCCCGAAACCAGCCAAACTAGAATGCAGCATCATCTTTTAAATGACTCTCTTACGTGGAAAGGAAAAAAGCTCATTTACATCGCGCATTCACAAGGGAACTTGTGGGTAAACGAATCGTACAAGCATGTTACATCTCAATACGGTTACAGTGCCGATAACATTCGCGTCGTTCACATCGCTCCCGCTTCTCCAACCCTTAGCCCAGACAGTGATTATATTTTATCGGCCTCAGACCTTGTGATTAATTTGCTTAACTTTACAGGGATAGGCAGTGTTCCGCCTCCCAACACCACGATAGCACCGAGTAAATTAGACATTACTGGACACGGACTCATTCCTATTTACCTCACTCACCCCAAATCCATTGAGAAAATCAAAGCGTCGGTCGATAAAGCTTTCACGTCTCTTACTAAACCCGAGATGGAAGATTTTTTGTTTAAAATTGAGTTCGATTATAGTGCGAGCTATGACTCACTTCATGATAATCCTGTTTATGAAATTGTTGACGCTAATAAAACTGATGATTTTGGGTCTTACCTAAGGTTTCCTTCTTTTTATCTCAGCCCGAAAAATGAATCTTGGCCTAAGAAGACGGTGGATTCTTATATACAAGATGAAGATAGATTGCCATTTAGAGTTGAGAACAATGCTGTGGTTTTGTTTGATACTTGTAAAAGCCCGAACGAGGCAATGAATGACATTCCATCGATTCCCTCGCAAGACACTTATATGTTCGTACAATGGCGAAATTTAAAACGCTTTGAGCTAGGTACATTTAAAGATATTTGGAGGTCAAGAAAGATGACCGATAGATATGGATTGGTAGATGAAACCCCAATAGCATTTCGAGATATGGACGACGACTATTTCATTTGTGCTGGGGATGGAGATGCTATTGAACTAGAAGCAACACAACACTTTTATAATGAGGAGCAACGTCAGTATTTAGTCACTCAGCATTTGTCTGGACGCTATGATGTGTCGGCACGTTATGCTGTACCTTTTCAAAGTTTTCATCCTACTAATCTCTGTCAAGGCCATTGATTACTAGCTACGTTGAAGGTTCAGGCTATGTCCATATGCTAGAGCAACCAAAGCAGTTTAATGAAAAGTTGATGAAAGCGGCTAAGTTGGTGGAGTCGGGGGACAACCTTTCGATAGATAAAACTAAGGCCTCGTGTGTGTGAGGCCTTAGTTTTGAGGCTGTTACAATAAACCGATCTCTAACGGGTAATTGGATAGAAGTGTTCTAGTCCATGACAATTAGAGTCGTTACTATCCTTACCAGATATCTTCGATTAAAGAGTCTTTAAGCTGCGCAGCTGCGGCAATGTTTTCTTTCGACATGTACTGTTTCACGTCGATTATCTCTTTCTCTGCATCCGAGTTTCCGTATTCCTGCGCGACTTCAAACCATGCTAGCGCTTTAACAAAATCGCTCCATGTACCGTGACCATTACGGTAGGCGTAACCAACGGAATATTGACCATAATCGTTGCCCTGCATTGCGGCGTGAGTGTAATACTCTAATGCTTTTTTTGCGTCTGTAGTTTTGAAACCACACGGTTTTTTGTATCGCGTAGAAGAGTAAATATCACCCATCTTCACATAAGAAAGTGTATGTTCATCTTCTTCAATGGCTTTGCTAAATAATTGCATCGCTTTAGAGCAACTCTTTTCAACGCCTTGTCCATTTAGGTAAGAAATACCCAAATTGTACATAGCACTTGCATCGCCTAAGTTAGCCGATTGCTCAAACCAATACGCAGATTTGGAGAAGTCTTGAGTGACGCCTTGACCTTCATCGTATGAAAATGCGAGTTGATACATAGCGTCAGAATACCCCGCTTTTGCAGAAGCTAGGTAATAATCGTTGCCTTTCTTTAGGTCGACAGGTGTACCTTCACCATCAAAATACATTACGCCTAATGAGTAGAGCACATAAGGGTCTTTGCTGGTTTCAGCTTTGTGGTACCAAGCCAGTGCTTTTTCGTATTGCTCTTCGTAGTAATAATTATCTGCCAAGGTAATCATCGCTTTTACCTCACCAGATTCCGCTACTTGATTCATGTACTCATATCCCCGTTGTAAGTTCTCTTCATACATTGAATCTTCAATTAAAAGGTTAGCAGCCTGCATTAGCAATTCGTTATCGCTAGACGTTTCTGCGTTCTTTAAAAGTGCGAGTTCTTCGCCTTCAAAAGCTTCTATCTCAAGATCGTATGCAAAAGTGCTAGCGGATAGCAGCAGCGACAGTGACGTTAAAAAAGTACAACTTTGTTTTATCATTTAAGCCATTTCTTATATTAGTAATGTTTCACATGAATATAACAAAACAGCTTTGAAAATAAAGGAAATTTCGGGATATCGAAAACCGAATTCACGACAATGAGACCTAGGGCATCTCAATATACTGGAAGCAACCAAGACTGGTTAATAAACGTTGACCCAAGCGATTAACTCTATGGCTTAGGCGCGGAAACTAGGTGGCACTGACTCAGTAGCAATGGACAGAGCTCTATATGTGCCGATAATGATCTAGAGGTCTTTAAACCCAAGTTATCGTGACACTCATTACCTGACTGGCAGCTTGGTCTTTGTTTTTACCTGACCGAAGGCGAAGCTGGATTCAATCGAAGCAATATTGGGCAGGCGGGTTAATTGCTTGCGGATAAACTGCTCGTAGCTTTTTAGCGACTCGCTGACTACATGCAATAGGTAGTCGTGATTGCCCGTCATTAGAAAGCACTCTAACACTTCATCAATCACTTCGATGTGCTGTTCAAAGTCTCGCATGTTCTCTTCTGTCGGCTTTTCAAGTTTCACCAACACAAACACATTGACTGGCAGGCCACACGCTTCTTGGTCAACACTGGCGTGATAGCCGCGAATAATCCCTTGTTTCTCTAATGCTCGAATTCGGCGTAAGCAAGGAGAGGGCGACAGTGCCACGCGATCAGCCAACTCTTGATTAGTCAGCCGAGCGTTGCTTTGCAGTTCAGCCAGTATTTTCTTATCGATCTCATCCATTGGCATATTCCATCAATATTGAATTTAGTTTGGCAATATTATTGCTCAAAGTGTATGTCTTACTTCGTAAATAGCAATTTTTAGCATCTGCACAAAACTAAAATTAAAGGAGGAACAACAAGCATGGAATGACTTAGGAACTATGAATACTTCAACTCAACTTAGCCCGCTGCGTAAAACTACCAAACACGAACAAGCAGAAGCCCTTGCCATTGAGCAAGCCAAGCATTTTGGTATCGACCCAAACAGTGATTACGGCGTCACGCTTATCGAACTGGCGACGACACTGTACAAAGCCAATACCAAGACACTCGATCTTTGGGCATTGACGGTTGATGGCCTTTCAGAGCTCGATAAGAGCGACCGAATCGCTTGGTTTAACGCCAAACGTTTTTTGTCATTCCAGATCGCTAAGATCCTCGACAATCTGCAAAACCCAATGCGCGCCACTTACCAGTCTATTGCCACCAATAATGGTAATTTTGCATCCAAAGGTGCGTATCCTATCTTCGATAATGTCGCTGCTATTTTCTCTGCGAGCCCTGTGATTACACGTAC
Source organism: Vibrio sp. 10N.222.54.E6 (assembly GCF_041473955.1). Classification (NCBI taxonomy): domain Bacteria; kingdom Pseudomonadati; phylum Pseudomonadota; class Gammaproteobacteria; order Vibrionales; family Vibrionaceae; genus Vibrio; species Vibrio sp. 10N.222.54.E6. The sequence continues at coordinate 152,530 of NZ_JBFRTD010000013.1, forward strand.
CGCGACCTATTTGTTTGCGTGTACAGAATGGATTGAAGATGCGTTTAATGGTAAGGAGCCGCTGCACGATATTTACTCTCGACTGCTTAACCCAACATCGATTTCACTGGCTAACCACATGGTTGATATTGAGGCGGGCTCTAGAGCTAATGAGTACCTCGCATGGAACTTTAACTCGGGGATGGCCGCTATTGATGGGTTGTTGAGCCATCTACTTGGGTATGAAGACATTGTCTTAGCTTCACGCAATATCTACGGCGGTTCTTACCAACTGTTGGAAGATTGGTTTGGCAAGCCTTCGAACCTGAATGTCGCGGTAGAGTGGGTGGATGGTTACTCCGGGGATGAGTTTGCGACGCGACTTGATGAGGTTGCCGATAAATACGCGGATCGAATCGCTGCGGGTAAGAAAATCTACGTCTACCTAGAGTCACCGTGTAACCCGCATGGATACGTGTTAGATGTTGCTAGTATCAGTAAAGCAGGTCACTCTCGTGGTTGGGATGTGATTGTTGACTCGACAGTGGGGACTCCATTGTTGCATCCAGTACTAAAACGCGATGATGTGATGGAAAGGCCTGATTATGTGATTCACTCCTACACCAAAGAACTGGCGGGTTCTGGTACCACAACAGCTGGGGTTGTGATTGGCCGCAACGAGACCATGTTTGTTCCAAAAGGAGAAGAGGTCACTTGCACTAAGCCTAACGGTGATGAAGCCACAATCCCATGGAACGAAACGTTGTTTTGGAATGTGTATTACATCAAAGGCGCATTCTTAGATGCAGACAAAGCGTTTGAAGTGCTCAATGGCATAAAAACCTATGAGATGCGTGTGGTGCAGAAAACCATCAACACTCTGACGCTCGCGAAGATCTTCGACGCTCACCCTGACATCAATGTGTCGTGTCCAGCTTTGCCAGAAAGCGATAACTATGAACACTGCCAGAACAACATGTACTTGGGTTTACCAGCGGCGCTTTTCACAATCGATATGGAAGGTAACGGCGACCGTGAACCAATCAATCGAGATGGGTTTAAACAGTTCTTCGACATGCTTGAGCCAGCAATCGGCATGCAAGTGAGCTTAGGGCAAACCAACACCGTGGCCTTATGCCCAGCACTGACCACGCACTCAGAGCTCAGCGATGAAGCGTTAAATGAAGCAGGCATCAAGCCAACCACAATGCGTATCTCTATCGGCTTGGAAGATCCGCGAATGTTCATCGCTCACATTATCGAGGCCGCTAAATTGTCGATTGACCGCAAACACGCAGACTTCTCATCGAGTTTCCCGAGTGGTGAGAGTATCGATGAAATCTATATGCAAACCTATATGGATGTACACCAGAGGTTTGTGAAGAGCTTGCCGAAGTTCAGTCAGCTTACTCAGTAACTTAGGTCAGTAAGGAAAGTTAACAAGAGAAGTCAGTGAAGTAGGGTAGCTGTAAACGTTAAATGAAAAACGTAAGGCCTCGCGTGTGCGAGGCCTTTTGGGTTTCGGGTAATAACATAAACCAATCTAGAACAAATCTTAGAAAAATGCGTCGATGAATCACCTAATAGCCTTTAACTCGTAGAATATGGGTAATTTATTTCTTATAACATAAGGCAAATATGAGCGGAAAAAGTAGTTTTTTGGACAACACTGATGTGGAGCACTTTTTCCACTCAATGAAGCTGCAATTAACGTTGGCTAGGGTAACCAAACACATCGTTCTCGTTGGCTGACTCTCCAGTTTGAGTTTCTGCAATATCCCAATGCTCTACAATTTTCCCTTCGTTATTAAAGCGGAAGATATCAATGTAACCAACACCTAAATCGCCTTTTTTACCGAGGTCAATTTGCTTCGAATGAACAAGAACCATGTCACCCATTGCGATTGTTTTTGCTATCTCCGTTTTTAGCTTAGTCCCGTTACTGTTTAAGTAATCAAGGTAACCAACCAATGCTTTTCTACCATTTGGAACCTCTGGGTTGTGTTGAATATAGGTTTCGCTAGAAATATACTTTTTTAACGCACTTGTATCCGCTGGGTTTTCAAAGCTTTTCAACACAGCAATGGCTCTGCCTCGATTACGCTCGATGTCTTGAGTTGCATCATAGATATTCGCGTCTGGCCCTTGGTACATGGTGTTTTTGTTTTCAGATTTTTCCGGAACTTGTTGGTAGTGATCCCAATGCTCTACCAGCATGCCATTTTCTTCTCTCCAGATATCAACATAAACATATTCCGCACCGTCTGAAGTTGTCCAAACAGAGTGTATTGCGACATAAGGACCTTCTGCAATGGTACGGTAGATATCTACTTTCACGCCAGGATCAGCAGTTAACTCGCCAGCTACCGCTTTAATCAGTTCTGCTGGTCCATCGCCATAAGCGGTAGCGTGTTGGATGTAAGTGTCACCAACGTACTTTCCGAAGTTGTTCAAATTCCTATAAACCAGTACATCTTCATAGAAGCCTTCCGCTAGTTTAATGGATTGATTAGTTTGAGCATCAATGGTGCTTAGGTTAGCAAAGCTTGGGGCAGTAAATAGACAAACAGCCATTCCGATTGCAACAGATTTAATAGACATGATTCTTCCTTTTTAGGTTTGTTTTGTTTGAGCACCTGTATGTTAGCCAGTCTAATTAATTAAAAAAATAGGGCATTATTCATACTTCTCATGAACAAATTCGATTGGTTGTAGTTGTAGTTGTAGTTGTAGTTGAGGTAGTTGCGAGGTGGTAGGTAAAGTCTATTACTTAAATCGAGATCTAATGATGGTCACGGGATACTGGCTGGGATCTGATAACTATTTATTTTAAAAGGCGAATCAGAGCAATATAATTACTCTGAATAGATGAATAGATGAATAGA